>DASTZI010000498.1:0-24830 GCA_035764385.1 Vicinamibacterales bacterium | reverse complement strand
ATGACACGGGAAAACCGCGGCGAGTTGATCCGTCGTCTCGTCCGAAATGGGATGGGGATGGTCGAACTCCACGCAACCTGGGTTGAGCCGCGCTTCAACGATCCCGGCATCAGCGCCGCCGCGGCGCGTGACAAGATGCGCGCCTGGCGGCTATCTCCACCCGCGGGATATTACCGGGGCATTCGCAAGGAACTCGACGATGCGGGCGTGGCGGTGTTCACGTATTACGTGAACTTCGACGACGGCTACACGGACGCGGAGATCGACGCGACGTTCGAAGGCGCGAAGATCCTCGGCGCGCGCGGCTGCGTCGGTTCGTTCGGCCTTGCGGTGTCGCGACGGCTCGTGCCGTTTCCGGGACGACACGGCATGTTCGTCGGCCTCCACAACCACGACAACTTGTCCGATCCCGACGCGTACGCCAGCGAAGCGAGCATGGTGACCGGGCTCTCGTTATCTCCGGACTTCAAGATGATGCTCGACACTCGTCACTTCACGGCTGCCGACGGCGACTGCGTCGGGTTTCTCGAGCGCCATCACGATCGGATGGCCGGGATGCACGTCGGCGATCGCCGGAAACACAACGGGCGAAGCGCGCCGTTTGGTGAAGGCGACGCGCCCATCATCGAGCTGCTCCGAATCGTTCGGGACAACCGGTGGCCCATCGTCGCGCTGCTCGAGTTCGAGCACGGGACGCTGCGGCCGGAAGTCGAAGAGGTCGATCTGATGTTCGACTACTGCAAGAGGGCGGTGGCGTGATGACGCGCATCCTCACCGGGATCTGCGTGGTGGCGTTCGCGGCGTCGATGGCCGCGCAATCGACGCCGGTTCACCGCAGCTACGACACCGAGTTCCTCGGACCACCGCTGGCGGATCCGGTTCTGCAGCACGCCAAGGAGACATTCGTGCTGTTCGGCTGTGCCTACTGTCACGGATTGAACCTCGTGTCGCGTGGCGAAGCGACCGATCTGATGCACTCCGCGCTCGTGGGCCGCGATGAAAACGGCAGCCGCATCGGTCCGCTGCTCCGCGCGGGCATCCCGCAGACGGCGAAGCTTTCGCCGATGCCGCAGTTTTCGGACCTGAGCGATCAGCAGATCGCCGCGCTCGTCACCTGGATTCACTACGCGCGTCAGCAGGGACGGTATCAGGAGTTGACCGCAGCGCCCGTTCGCACAGGCGATGCAACGGCAGGGAAGGCGTACTTCGAACGTACCTGCAGCATGTGTCACGCCGTCGATCGCGATCTCGCGGGCATCGGGCGCAAGCACGACGCACCGGCGCTTCGCGCGGCTATCCTGGAGCCGAAGGGCCTGAAGATCGAGCGGTCGTTTACATCCGCTCGCCTGAACGATACGAAACTCACATCGGCACAGCAGCGGCACCATGCGCTGCTGGAGAACTTCTCGGCCGAGGAGGTCACAAACCTCGTCGCCTACCTTGCGTCTGTACGGTGACGCTATGCGCTAGGCGTTGATGACGCGAGCGCCTGCTTGCAGTAATCCAGGCACTTCACGACTTCCTTCACCGCGTCCGAGCCAGCGGGCACGTTGTACTCGAGTTCGATCGTCGCCGGCATCGTCCATTTGTTTTTCTTCACAAGCTGCAGGATTTCGCGGATCGGCGTGTCGCCTTTGCCCCACGCCAGATTGCCGGCACCGTGTGCCGGGGTTTGCCGATCCTTCAAGTGGAAGCTCGCAACGCGGTCGTGGAATTTGTTCAGGAACTGAACCGGGTCGCCACCGGCTGCCACGTAGTGGCCGAGATCGACGTTTGCCCTGTTGTATTTCGACACGGCAAACGCCTGGTCGAAGACCGTCATGCTGCCCTGCAGATGCGTGTGGTAGGCGGCGTAGACCTTGTGCTTCTCCGCGAACGCACCAATCCGCTTCAACTGCGCCGCATCGTCGACGAGTTCGAGTGTCGTGTGCGTGTTGCCAAGCGCCTCTGCCACGTTGAACACGTACTCCATCTCGGCATCCGACATCTCAGGAGCGAGCTGCTTCCACGCGTAGATGGTCACGCCCGCGTCGTTGAACATTTTCCGGAGCGCCTTGAAGCGATCCATCGAGACGGACGTGCGCCACGCGCGCATCTGTTCCGCCGCCTCGCGCAGCTTCGCTTGTTGCTCCGCGTTCGGTTTCGTTCCGAACGGCACCCGAAACACTTGCGGCGCACCGGCGTACGCTTCGACGGGGCCGCCCATGAACTCGATCTCGCTGATGCCCGAATTGACGACGTAGCGAAGGATGGCTTCAGCGCTCTGGTCAGGCATGCTGCGATAGCTGTAGGTGATCGTGCTGACGTGCACACCATTGATGACCGAGTCGGGCTTCGTTGCGGCGAAGGCTCGAAACGGCTGGTTCAGCAGCGCCGCTGCGGGTAGGGTCCCCATCGCCAGCTTCCCGAACTCACGTCTCGTATACCGCATACGCCTTTCCCTCCCGCCGGTGATTGTAACCGGTTACAGCCGCAGATATAATCCCCAGTCGATGTCCAAGTGGACGTGGTCCTTTGCGCCGATTGCCATGCTGTTGGCGGCCACGACGGTGGTTGCGGCACAGCAGCCCGCCCGGCCCAATCTCCTGCAGGTGACGTCACACGTCTCGGCAGAGCGCGTGACAGTGGGCGACCGCTTCAACGTGACGTTGGAGTTGGCGCCGGCGGCGAAGATGCACGTCTACGCCCCTACGGTCGTCAACTACAAACCCATCGTACTGACGGTTCGTCCCCAGCCCGGTCTCATTGTGCGGCCCGCATCGTATCCTCCCGCCGAAAAGTATTTTTACGCACCTTTAAAGGAAACGGTCGATGTGTATCAGAAGCCGTTCCAGGTGGTGCAGGAGCTTGGGCTGGACAGTTCGCCTGCTGGTCGTGCCGCACTCAAGGGCGTCACTGAGCTCACCGTGCAGGCAGCCCTCAGCTACCAGGCCTGTGACGACAAGATCTGCTTCCCGCCGCGTACGATCCCGTTGACATGGACCGTCGCCATCAAGGAGTCGTGATGCACGCCATCAACATTGCCCGCGTGGTTCTGGGGTCGTCGTTGCTGCTCGGCGGCGTCGCCGCGAGCGCTGCGGCGCAGACGCTAGCGGCGCCCGGCGAGGAGACCTACGCGCAACAGATGGCGCGCGAGCAAAGCGAGCACCCGACGCTCAAGATCGGCTCGGCGGCTCCGGCGTTCTCGTTGAAGGGCATTGACGACAAGTCCCACACGCTCGCCGAGTACGGCGACGCACCGATCCTGGCGATCGCGTTCATTTCAAACCACTGTCCCGCGTCGCAGTTGTACGAAGGACGCATCAAGCAGATCGTTCGCGACTATGCCGACAAGGGCGTCAAGCTCATTGCCATCGCGCCAAATGGGCCGATGGCCGTGGCACCGCGCGAGTTGAATTACGCGGAAGTCGACGACTCGTTCGAGAGCATGAAGATCCATGCGGAGTACCGGCAGTTCAACTTCCCATATCTGTACGAAGGCGACACGCAGCAGGTGGCGCACCAGTATGGGCCGAAGGTTACGCCGCACATCTTCATCTTCGACCGCGAGCGGAAGCTGCGCTACGAAGGACGCATCGACGACAACATGCGCGGCAACAACATCAAGACGAACGATGCGCGCAATGCGCTGGACGCACTCGTCGCCGGACGTCCGGTGCCTGTGGAGCACACGCCAGTGTTCGGCTGCAGCACGAAATGGAATTCAGCGATCGCCGGCAAGCAGCGGGAGATGAAGGAGTGGATGGCGAAGCCCGTGACACTCGAAACCGCCTCCCTCGACGAACTGAAGAAGCTGCGCACGAATCCGACTGGCAAGACGTTGATGATCAACTTCTGGGCGACCTGGTGCGGTCCGTGCCAGACGGAGTACCCCGAACTGCTGACGACCTATCTCTGGTACCGCAGCCGTGACTTCGAATTCGTCAGCGTCGCCTTGAACACGCCGGACGAGCGCGCATCGGTGCAGAAGTTCCTCGACGAGCACCATTCCGCCGTGCGCAATCTGATCATCGACACCGACGACGTCTACGCCGTGCAGGCGGCGTTTGATGCGAAGTGGGAATCCGGGGTGCCGTTCACACTCGTGCTCGCCCCGGATGGCCGCGAGATCTACCGCATCGAAGGCGAAGCCGACATTCTCGCCCTGCGGCGCCGGATTCTCGGTAATCTCCCCGACGCTGGCATGTTCGCCGGTAATACCGAATACTGGCGCAAGTAGGGCGCAGGGCGCGGGGGCCAATAATCCTCGAGTATCAGACCGATGACGCGTCTATGTGTGATGCTGCTCGTCGTATTCCCGACGGCGGCGGCCGCGCAGGATTCGACCCCGCAGGATCCGGCGATTCGCTTCGCGACGGAACTCGTCGTCACGCCTGAACGGACCGAAACGCCGCGGGCGTTGGTCCCGGCATCGACGGTCGTGCTTCCCGCTGCAACAATCTTGACGCTCCCCGCCGTCAACTTCGGAAACATCGTGTCGTTTCTGTCGGGATTTTCGGTTTCCCAGGCAGAGTTCTACGCAGGACGCCCGGTGCTGTCGGCGCGCGGATTTTTCGGCGGCGGTGAGGCGGACTATGTTCGGCTGCTCGTCGATGGAGTGCCGGTTTCGGACGCTGAATCGGAGCTGATTGACTGGTCGGTGGTCACCGCGTCGTCGATTCGCACGGTTGAGGCGATGCGGGGACCAGGTGCCTCGTTGTACGGCGACTCGGCGGTCGGCGGTGTGGTGCAGGTGCTCACAAATCGAGGCCTGGGAACGTACGCCACCATGTCCGGCGGCTCGTTTGGGACCTACCTTGCGGACGCATCGAGCGGCCGCCGCTTCGGCCGCATCGGTGTCGATGTGTCGGGCGCCGCACGACGGACAGCGGGTTTCTCGCAGCATTCAGCGGCTCGAGAGCTGGTTGGTGGCGCATCGCTCGACGGACGCATCGCCGCGTCCATCTGGCGGTGGAGCGGCTCGGGCAACCGTCGGCGACGTGAAGATCCTGGCGCATCGCCACTGCCGACACTACGGCTGGACCGTACGTTTTCAGACCCCGCGTACCGGTTCGATGATACGCACCGGCATGGTTTTGCGACATCGTTCGTCCTTCAACGTTCCGGTGGCAGCCGCACAGGACTCGTTCGCGCATACGCAAATACGCGCGATGACGCGGCGGTTCGAACGATTCTGCTCGCGCCCAGCGTGCCGGATCGGCGGCGACGCTCCATTACGTCCAACGGAATTGGTGGAACGGCGCAAGTCGGGTCGACGTTTGGTGCCGCTGACGGCGGGACCGTGCAGTTCGGCGTCGATCTCGCACGCGACCGCCTGACAACAGCCTACCGTCCTGTCAGCGATACCGGGCAGTTCGGCAGCGATGGACCTGAGGTGGATGGTCATCGTGTTCGGGCCGGCGCGTTCGTGTCGTCGTCGTGGGATGCACTGAGTCGATTGCGAGTGACGGGCGCGGTGCGGTGGGATCACGTCGGTGATCATGGTTTTGTCGTGCCGGCGACATCGGCCGGCGATCATCACGCGTGGTCTCCCCGGATTGGCGCCACCGTGCATGCGACGGACGCCGGGAAGCTCGCCGTTTTTGTCCAGGCGGCGAAGGCGTTCAAGGTGCCCACGCTCGACCAGCTGTTCGATCCACGGCCGTTTCCTGACTTTCGAGGGGGCACGTTCACGATTTCAAACACTGCGCTGCGCCCGCAGCGTGCGACGAATGTCGAGGCGGGAATGTCCGGCAGCGTGTCTGGTGTCAACTGGAGCGCGTTGGCATACCGAATGGACGTCAAAGACGAAATCGACTTCGACATCCGCACGTTTTCGTACGGCAACGTCGGTCGAAGCCGGCACACGGGCGCGGAGCTGGAAGCAAGTACGCGCGCGGGAACGTGGCTGCAGCCCTCGGCCAGCTATGCCTGGACCCGCGTCGAAGATCGCGAGAGTGGAAACCAGTTGAAAAATGTGCCGCGTCAGACGCTTGTGCTGGCGGCAACCGTTACTCTTCCGTGGAATCTTGGCGGGTACGCGCGATTTCGCCGCGCAGCCGGCGCGTACTTCGATGACGACAACCGCGTGCCGATTCAAGGTCCGGCCACGCTGGACGTTCGCATCCGGCGGACGTTTGGACGACAGATGCTATTTGTCGACGCCGTAAACCTCGGGGATAACCACTATGAGGAATACGGTTTTACATTGACCGATTTCGTCGGTCGCGTGATGCCGTACGCGTATCCCGGCGCCCCCCGTGCTCTTCGGGTTGGGATCTCGATCGCTCTTGGCGCAGCGCCTGTCGGGAATCCCTAGACTCGCGTCACTCGCACGCCGCTTGTCGACTCAACGTTGAATTCGCGCGGAGGTGCCGTCGGCGAGCGCCCGCACTTCCTCGAGCGTCGCCATCGTGGTATCGCCTGGATACGTGGTGAGCAGGGCACCGTGCGCCCAGCCAAGGTTCACCGCGCGCTCTGGCGTTTCGCCGGTGAGCAGGCCGTAGATGAAGCCGGCGGCGAAGCCGTCACCGCCGCCAACGCGATCGTGAACGTCGAGCTCGCACGTCGGAGATTGATACGTGTCGCCGCTAACCCAGGCCACCGCGCCCCATCGGTGCCGGCACGCCGACTGGACCTCGCGCAGGGTTGTCGCGACGATCTTCATCCGCGGGAAACGTTTCACGACCGCATCCATCATCGACACGAAGACGCTCGGATCGAGCGCCGTCTTCGATGCTACCGTCGGACCCGGAATTCCCAGGCCGGCCTGCAGGTCCTCTTCGTTGCCGATGAGCACGTCGACGTGCTCGACGATATTCGACAGCACTTCACGCGCGCGGGCGATGCCGCCTGGTGACGCCCGCCAGAGTTTTTCCCGGTAGTTCAGATCGAAGGACACGATCGATCCGTGCGCCCGTGCCGCCTGCATCGCTTCGACGATTAATGCGGAGGTCGTTTCTGACAGCGACGCGAAGATGCCGCCGCTATGAAACCACCGCACTCCTGGACGAAAGAACGCTAGCCAGTTGAAGTCACCTGGTTTCAACGCCGCTGCGGCCTCGTTGCTGCGGTTGTAGAACACGACAGGCGCACGGATGCCGTAACCGCGGTCGCTATAGACAGCGGCGATGTTGGGCCCGCGAGCACCGTCGTGCTCGAATCGCTTGTAGAACGGCGTGACGCCCATCGCGCGAACGCGCTCGGCGACGAGGTCTCCGATGGGATAGTTCACCATCGCGGTGGCGATGCCGGTGCGCATCCGGAAACAGTCCGCCAGGTTTGCCGCGGTATTGAATTCGCCGCCGCTCACGTGGATCGTCGCCGTCGTCGCCTTCCGGAAGGGGACAAGCCCTGGATCGAACCGGTGAACGAGAGCACCGAGGGCGAGAAAGTCGAGTGCCCCTGCTGCGGGGATCTCGAGGCCGGTGATCATGGGGCGTGTGAGGGCTGCGATGACATTTTCTGTTTGGTGTAACCGGTCACAGGCGCTACAGTGAGGCGCTTCGCTGTATATCCCACGCGTTCTGTCGTGTCAACGCGGTTCGCGCGCTTTCGTTGAGAGGGTTCGTCATGGAGTACACACGACGTCAGATCGGCAAGCTCGCACTCTCCGCCATTCCCGCTGCGAGCCTTCTGCCTCGGGCAGCGTGGGCGGCTGACAAACCCGATTCGAAAGTCAACGGCGTCGTCATCGGGATGAACGTCCCGTACAACTTCGGCAATCAAGCGACGTCTGCGGAAGACATTTTGCAGCGCTGCGTCCAGCTCGGGGTCAGTGGCGTTGAATTGCGTGCCCGTCCGGTCGAAGCGTTCATGGGGCTGCCGCTCAATCTGCAGCCGCAGCCGGGTGGTGGCAATCGTGGAGGTGCTCCGGCCGGTCCGCCGCCGCCACCAACGCCGGAACAGCAGGCCGCTGCGAAGGCGAGGCTGGAGGACATTCGCAAGTGGCGCGTCGCGGCGCCGCTCAGCAAGGCGCGTGAAGTCCGAAAGATGTACGAAGACGCCGGAGTGATGATCGACATCGTCAAGTACGACGGCGTTGACGATTATTCGAACGACGAGCTCGAGTACACGTTCACGCTTGCGAAGGCGCTCGGTGCCAGGGCGCTCTCCTGCGAGTTCTCGATGGACGACGCAAAGCGTATCGCGCAGTTTGCGGCGAAGCATCGCATGCTCGTCGGCTTTCATGGGCATGCGGCAATCACGCCGGCGATTTTCGATGAGTTGCTCGCCGTCGGACCGTTCATCGGCGCCAATGTGGACCTTGGGCATTTCGTCGCGGGCAACAGCATGTCGCCCGTTCCGGTCATCACCAAGCACCACGATCGCATCACGCATGTCCACGTCAAGGATCGGAAGATGCACGACGGCCCGAACATGCCCTTCGGCCAGGGCGAGACACCGATCATCGAGGTGCTTCGGCTGATTCGCGACAAGAAGTGGAACATTCAGGCGACGATCGAGTTCGAGTACCGCGTCCCTGACGGTTCAGACCGCATGACCGAGCTGGCAAAAACCGTGAAGTACTGCCGCGACGCGCTCGCCTGATTGCAATTTCTGCAACCTTGAGTCGGGTCATGAAGGGGGTCAGACCCCGGTATAACTCATCACCGGGGTCTGACCCCCTTCCCCGTGCGGCAGGAGTGGTAGATGGCGTCGACCAGCTGCAGCGCCTGGTAACCGTCCTCGCCGGACACCAGCGGCGGTCGTCCGGTCTTGATCGCTTCCGCGAAATCCAGGAACTGGCGCTCGAAGGGATCGAGCGAAATCGCCATCGGATCCGATGCGCCGGACGCGACGTCGCGCGCGACGGGTGCATCCTCGCCCGCATCATCCTGGACGTCCCACGTCGTCAACCGATCGCCCGTGACGACAGCGGTACCTTTCGTACCGTGAATCTCGATTCGCTCCGGATAGCCGGGCCAAAAAGCGGTTGAAGCCTGAATGGTGCCGGTCGCACCGTTCTCGAACCGAAGGATCGACGTCAACACATCCTCCGATTCGATTCGATGAGCCGCTCCAAGCTGCCAGATGCCGAAGACCTCTTGCACCGCGCCGCCCAACCAGCGAAGCAGGTCCACCTGGTGAATGGCCTGATTGATCAGGGCTCCGCCGCCTTCGGCGCTCCAACTGCCTTTGACCGGTCGCGAGTAGTACTCCGCGGACCGATACCATTTGACGTACGCGTCAAACTGCAACGGGACGCCGAGCCTTCCAGCGGTCATCGCGCCCTTCAGAAAGCGGCTCGACTCATCGAAGCGATGCTGGCTGACGACGCCGAGCAGAATCCTGGCGCGGGCGGCGGTGTCGATCATGCGGCGAGCCGTATCGAGATTCGTCGCCATCGGCTTCTGCACCTGTACGTGCTTGCCTGACGCCGCCGACGCCTCGACCGCCTCGAGGCGGAAATTCGGCAACGTGCAGACGTCGACGTAGTCGATTGCGGAATTGCGGCAGACGTCCTCGTAGCTGGCGGCCACTTCGCAACCGTGCTCCGCCGCGAAGCGGCGTGCCGCATCGGGGATGACATCGGTGCACGCGACGATCGTGAATCCGATGCGACGATAGACGCGCGCGTGAAGGTTCGCGATGGCACCCGTTCCGATGATGCCGACGTTCATGGCGGGCATCTAACCCTTCAAATGTCCGGCGACAGCGGCGAAGAACTCGTCGACCGCCCCTCGAGTCTTCTCGCTCATGTCATTGATGACGATGGCGACGACCGGTCGACCGCGTCGCGCCAGCGCCATCCTCGTGGCCAGGAATTGCGACACGTGATACTCCGATGTGTAGTTGAGTGGTCGAATCGATTCCTGTTTTCGCGAGATCAATACCGTTGAAAAACAGCGCCCGTGGCCGATGATCATCTCGTGATACGAGTGGTTCATCGCCGGACCCTCGTAGACATCGACTGGCATCTGGAGCGTGCGCCGGAAGACGCGATCCGCGGCGCGCTCGAGCACCGTGCGCATCGCGCGGCCGGCAGGCCCAAGCCGCAGGTCGCCAAAAAAGGTCAGCTCGCCATATTCGACCGACCGATTTGTTTGCAGCTGTCGAACGAGCAACGCATACCGCGCCGCCGCGTCACCCGAACCGACCTCGGCGTCCACCGTGTCGTAATACATCGTCAATCGACGGCGCCACGAAAACTGGCGAGGAGTGCCCGTCAGCGAGGACCAGGCAGCCGTTTTTGAAACACCACCGGCTCGCTTTGCATCCGCGTAGATCTCACCGGCGATCGACTTGTACAGCTCCACGCTTGGCTGCGTGACGAAGTTCATCGCCCGCAGGTACGCGACGCCGAACACAGCGTAATGGACAAATTGCATGTAGCGCGACAATGACGTCTGGGCCGGCAGCTCGACGACGGCCTGGGGATAGCTCTTTCGTACGCGCGTGTGCACCGAAGATTCAGACTTTTCGGAGCCGAGTCGAACCGAAAGGAACACACGATCTTGGTGCGGATCCTCCGGAGCGCGGTAATACGCGCGACGGGGTTGCTCGCCAACGACGATCTTGATCCCGAGCGCCTCGCTCTTGCCCAGACTTTCTTCGAAATCCTGCTTCGTCCAGATGCCGGCGCCGCTCCACTTCCTGGGGAGGTCGAGCGTCACTTTGTCGCGTCCAGCGACGCCTTGGGCATGAAGAAACGAGGCGAGTCTCCATGCTGTGGCGATCTCCCGCTCGTCGAGCAACGTGCCGCGCAGCCAGCGGCGGATATCACCTCCCGCCAGCGCGAGCGGATACAGCGCACCGCGGGTCATGGGTCCGCTATGCCGTCCGGCGGTTGTGTGATCGCCATCCAGCTGCAGCGGCACGCGCTGATAGCCGCGCGGAGCCGCGAACTGATCCAGCAGGGAACCCGGGAGCGTCAGGTATACAAAGTTCGCGCGTGCGTCGATGCCCAACCGATCGAACAACGTTGAAAGCTTCTCCAGATTGACCACCGGTTCGTACGAGGTCATCCCGAGCGCCATGCCGACCACCAGCGTCGAGCGTAAGGCGTCGCGAAGCGTGTGCCGCGATCGCCGCTCGAGATCGTCGAGGATGGCTTTGAGTTTCGCGGGATCGGTCGAGTCGAGCGGATACAACACCGGACCTTCGCGCAGCAGGCCGACGGCGTGGTACATGACTTTGTCTTCAATCGACCCGCCCATCCCAGCCCAGATGAGGAATCGAAGCCGCACGCCGTGCGCCTCCTGAATCCGCGCGCGCACCGCGGCAACCTCCTGCGCGATCCGCGCCGCCCATTCAGGATGCTCCGCCCCCTGCCAGGAGAGACCGAACACGCCGTAACAGTTCCGTGTCACATGGCCGTGCGCGCCGGTCTCCATGCCGATTGAAATCAGAGGGTCGTCAGATGTGGTGATGTTGGCGATGCCGCTCGCCATCACCCGGGCGTGAAGGGCTCGAAGGCGTGGGAGTACCTGTTCGTCGGCGAAGCGTCGCGCGAAGCGGTCGGTGTCGGCCTGCCTGTCGTCGTTGAAGATCGCCAGCTTCACGTCAGCTGTTGACGCCCGAGGCGAGGAACCCCCCGTCGATGACCAGGCATTGGCCGGTGATGAAGCTCGCGGCGTCGGACGCCAGCAGGACCGCTGCGCCGGCAATCTCCGAGACATCGCCAAAGCGCTTCATCGGCGTTCGCAGGAGCAGCTCACGCCCGCGTTCGGTCTCGTCCAGCAGTTGGCGATTCAGGTCGGTGCGGAATACACCGGGGGCGATCGCGTTGACGTTGACGCCTGCCGATGCCCATTCAACGGCCAAGCTTCGTGTCAGCGCCAGCACCGCCGCCTTCGAAGCAGCATACGCAGCCACGTCCTTCAAACTGACGAACGAATTCAGCGACGCGATGTTGATAATCCGTCCCTGCCGGTGCGCGGCCAACGGCTCGAAAAACGTCTGGCAGGCGCGAAGCGTCGAGGTCGCATTGATATTGAGGATGCCATTCCATTCGCCGTCCGTCGTCTCGACGGCTGGTTTCTTCAGGATGGCGCCTGCCGCGTTGACCAGAACGTCCACCTGTCCGAGCTCGTTCAGGACGCGATCGCGGAGCCTCTCGATGGCGCATCGCTCGAGCACGTCGGCCGTCATCGCCACCGTGCGTCTGCCGAACGACTGCACCTCGGCGCACGCCGTGTCGACGAGCGCTTGCCGCCGACCGGTCGGCACGACGTCCGCGCCGGCTTCGGCGAGACCACGCGCGATGGCGCGGCCAATTCCTGACGTGCCGCCGATGACGACGGCCACCCGACCAGTGAGCGTCAGCGAGCGAAGCACGCGGCCATCTGCGAGAGATATCTATTCATTCAGGCAACGCCCGGCCACGCGTCTCCGGAGCGAAAGGCACCGCCGCGAGGCCGACCAGAAAGACCACACACATCGTTACGCCAGCGTAGCGCATCGGTTCAGCCTGCGCGGCGAACACGCGGCTGGTCAGCAGTCCGAGCGCCAGCGGTCCCAGCGCTGCGACGAATCGACCCACGTTGTAGCAGAAGGACGTCCCCGTGCTGCGCAGTCGCGTGGGAAAGAGCTCCGGAAGGTAAATCGAGTATCCGCCGAAAAGGGCCAGCTGGCAGAAGCCCATGAGCGGAATCATCCAGAAAATGTCGGAGAAGTTCCGGAGGTTCCAGAACGTAAAGGCGGTCATCACAAATGCCGCCGCAAATGCGAACGCGAACGCCTTGCGTCTCCCGGTGCGATGCGTGAGCTGGGTGAACGCGTAGATGCCGAAGAAGCCACCGAGGTTCTGCAGCAGCGAGGTCATGCTCGTCCAGAACGTCTTCTCTCCAGCCGACAGATCGGTCCGGTCCAGTACCACCCGGAACAGATCGACGCTGAAGAAGCCGATGCCCCACAGGCCGACGACGCCCGCGAAGGCGAGGAGCGTGCCGATCATCGCGTGTTGTCGCCAGCGTGGATCGGAGAAGAGCTCCGTCAATGAGCCGCGCCGTGTCGCGTCTCGCGCTGCGCGCTGCCAGCGCTCAGGCTCTTTGAGCCTGCGGAAGATGGCCAGGCACAGAAACGCCGGCAAGGCTCCGATGACAAACATCGAGCGCCAGGCGCTGGCGATCGCGCCGGATTGCTCGAGCGCCGCGAGGATGATCCCGATCACCGCTGCCAGCATGTTGCCGATGGTCGATGCCGCTTGTACCCAACCGAGGGCAAACGGTCGCGCGCGGTCGGGCAGTGACTCCGCCACGAGCGCCACGCCAACGGCAAACTGACCTCCAACGCCGAGACCCGTCAGGAAGCGATACACCGAGAAATCCCATATCCCGGTCGACAGGGCGCTGAGGCCCGTGAAGATCGAATAGAACAGAATCGTGACGATCATCGTCTTCACGCGGCCGATGCGGTCGCCGAGGACGCCGAAGACGAGCCCGCCGCTGGCCCATCCGATCATGAAAATCATCGTGGTGTAGCCGGCGTATTCCGCAATCGTGCCGTCGCTCACCGGCGTCGTTCCGGCGACGACGTGAAGCAGTTCGGCGACGGCGGGGCGACGGGCCAGCGTGAACAACTGCTGGTCCATCGTGTCGAACATCCATCCCAGCGAGGCCGCGAGGAGTACGAACCAGTGTTCGGCGGTCAGCTCACGGTGCCAGCCGCGTGAGGACACCGCGGGCGCGGCGGTGTGAGTGGATGTCAGTGTCTCCTCGATCACGATGCCTCTGTCTTACAACTCCTTGATGCCGATGTTGCGCCAGCGCCAGAAGCCGCCCGGACGCCATCGCAGCAGCCCATGGACCTGAATGGCGATGGGGCCTTCCCACATGCCGTTCAGCGCATTGTTCTTGACGTCGGTGAAGTCAGTGACGAGCGCATCGTTGACCCACATCTGCACGTGCGGCGTTTCGCCTTCGACGCGAACTCGAATGACGTTCCATTCCTCCCGTTTCCACGCCTTGATGTCGTCGAACAGGCCGCCGCGTTTCTGGGCAGCGGCAGCAGCGGCGCCCCCGCGACCGCCTCCGACGCCGGTCAGCCCATTCTCGCCGTTGACGTTGCCAAGCATACCTGTGGGGAGGTAATCGAGCGTCACCTGATACGCGACGCCGTCTTCGGTCGCTCTGAAGAAGAGTCCGCTGTCGCAACCCCAGTCGGGCTTCACCTCCATGTAGAGCTCGAAGTTCTTGTACTTCTTGTCCGTGATCAGGATTCCACCGCTGCCAAGCGGACTTTGCGTGCCGAGCAGCACGCCATGCATGACGAAGAAGTTCGGCGTCGTGCCGTGGATGTTCGTTCGGCTCGTGTGCCAGCCGGAGAGATTCTGCCCGTTGAAAATTGGCGTGAAGCCATCCGGAACTTTGATCGGCAACGGCGCCAGCTCGAGCCCGGCGAACCGCTCGCCGCCGGAACGGATTTTTTGGGTGGTGGACGGTCGTCCGATGGGTTCGAGCTTGTCGGTGCCGGGCGGCGGCGGTACCTGGTCGAACGCCACCGGCGACCAATCGGGATGGTAGGTCGGGGCGGGGCGCTGGCCTTGCTGCTCCTGCGGCACGAGCGCGGTCGCGCTCATCATCACGAGCGCGGCGATGATCCCGAGCAACGGCCCAACACGCATGGCACCCTCCAACCCGGCGCGGAGCCGGTTTCGACGGCTTCCGCAAAGTCGTGATCGATTGATAGTGGTCAGACCACAGGCACGTGTTCGCGGATTCTGCTCTTGAAATGCCGCGGCACATTCTATATGTTTGCGCCACATTTTTATATTCGATGCGCCACATTGGTATGTTCTCTTGTCACGCGTTCGACAAAGAGAGCAATCCAAATGGCGACAGGCACTGAAGGAGCCGGTATGCCGTTTCGTGGGGCGATGATTGGACTTGCGATCGCCGCCGCGGTCTCGAGCGGTGGCGTGTACCAGGCGCAGACCGCGCAGTGGCCGCCCAGTGTGCAACGCGTGTCCGAAGCGTCGCCGCCGCTGTCGCCTGAGGCGGCGATGAAGACCTTCTACATGCCGCCGGGATATCACCTGGAACTCGTGGCCAGCGAGCCGCTCGTCCAGGATCCCATCTTCATGGATTGGGATTTCCAGGGCCGGCTGTGGGTCATCGAGATGCCGGCATTCATTCCGGATCTCGGACCGAAGCATGACCGCGATCCGGTGTGCGACATCGTCATCCTCGAAGACACCAACAACGACGGCAAGATGGACAAGCGGACGGTGTTCGCCGACAAGCTGATCCTGCCGCGAACGATCAAGATCATCGACCGCGGCGTCCTCGTCGCAGAGCCGCCGAACCTGTGGCTGATGCGTGACACCAACGGTGATCTCAAAGCGGACACCAAGGAGTTACTGACCGACACGTTCGGCGATCGCGCCGCCAGCGTCGAGCACAACGCGAACAGCCTGTTCTGGGCGATGGACAACTGGATGTACACGTCGGAGCACACGAAGTACTACCGGTTGAAGAACGGAAAACTGGAGGTCGCACCAACGCTGCCACGGGGCCAGTGGGGGGCGACGCAGGACGACGTCGGTCATATCTTCCGCAACACGAATTCGCAGGCACTCAACGTCGATCTCATCTCGACGCGCTATTACCTGCGGAATCCGAATCTGGCGCGCACCCGCGGTATGTACGAATCGCTCGTCGACGAGACGCGCGATCTGAACGTCACCTGGCCGGTGCGGCCGAACCGCGGCGTCAATCGCGGCTATCAGACGGGCCAGTTGCGGCCGGATGGCACGCTCGCGACCTACACCGCGGTCGGTTCGCCAACCGTGTATCGTGGCGATCGTCTGCCGCGCGACCTCTACGGCAATGTGTTTCTCGCGGAGCCGTCCGGCAACCTTGTCAGCCGCGTCATTCTCAATGACGACGGGCCCACGCTTCGGGCCAAGCGCGCCTACGAACGCGCGGAGTTCCTGACGTCGACCGACGAGCGGTTTCGACCCGTCTGGCTGTCGGCCGCGCCCGATGGAACGCTCTACGTTGTCGACATGTACCGCGGCATCATCCAGTACATCGATCTGGTCACGAAGTATCTGAACGACTGGATCGTCAAGCACGACCTGCAGCAGGGTATTCACTACGGCCGTATCTACCGTGTCGTCCACGACACCACGCGCCGCGATCGGCCGCCGGCGCTCGGCACGGCGTCACTAGCGACACTCGTCGCCACGCTGTCGCACCCGAATGGCTGGTGGCGCGATAGCGCGCAGCAGCTGTTGGTGCAGCGGCACGACCTGTCGGTCGTGCCATCGCTCAGGCAACTGGCGAACACCGCTCCGTTGCCGCGCACGCGTATTCAGGCCTTGTGGACGCTTGACGGGTTGGACGCGATCGATCCGGCGACCGTGATCAGCGCGCTCGACAATCCGTCACGGGATGTGCGGGTGTCGGCGCTCCGGATTTCCGAGCGGTGGCTCGGAGATCAGAACAGCCCGGTTGTCGCAGCGGTGCTCAAGCGAGCTGCCGATACGGATCCGGCGGTGCGAAGGCAGTTTGCGGCGACACTCGGCGAGCTGAAGGCCGGACCGCAGAAGGAAGACGCGATTGCCACCCTGCTCGTCCAGCACGGGGACGATCCGATCACGGTCGATGCCGCGCTGAGCGGAATCCAAGGCAGCGAGCCGCTCATGCTCGACAAAGTCCTCCAGGCGGCAGGCCAGGTTCAGAGCGCACCACTCGACGGTGCGATCCCGATGCTCGCGGCCGCGATCGCGCGCAGCAACAACGAATCAGCCATACAGCGGCTGTTTGCCACGGTCATGGAAGAAAGCCGCGCGGCGTGGCAGCGGTCGGCGGTCTTGAGAGGTGTGGAGATCGCAACGGACGCCACGGGTGGTGGCGGCCGTGGGGGTCGCGGCGCCGCCGCGCTCAATGCCGACACTGGTCCGGGCGGCCGCGGGGCGCCGGAAGGCGATCGCGCATATCCGCTTCCTGGCGGCGACCAGAACTCCGCGGTGTTCTTTGGTGCGAACCCACCGCCTGCGCCGACGACCATCAAAATGACGCATGAGCCCGATCTCGTAGGTTTCGCGGCTCGCGACAAGACCGATCTCGCGGCACGGGTTACGCGCGTCCTCGCCCGCGTCGAGTGGCCGGGCAAGCCAGGAGCCGCACGCGCGGCTGCTGCTCTTACCACGCAGGAGCAACAGCGTTTCGACAATGGCCGCATGGTGTACGCAGCCAACTGTCTTGGTTGTCACCAGGACGATGGTCGCGGCCTGCCCGGCCTCGCGCCGCCGCTCGCCGGCTCCGCGAATGTCCTCGCGCCTGCTGGCGTGACCGCGCGGATCGTTTTGAACGGGAAAGAGGGAGCGATCGGCCTCATGCCGCCCATCGGCGGCACGATGAGCGATGACGAGGTTGCCGCGGTGCTCACCTACATCCGGCGTGAATGGGGCAACAGTGCGTCGCCGGTCGACGCAGCGACGGCACAAGCCATTCGAGCGATCAATGCGACACGAACACGACCCTGGACCGACGACGAGCTCGCCAGGGTCGGGGACGGCGCGGTTCGATAGTCACCATCTGATCGTAGGGGCCGACCTTCAGGTCGGCCCGTGACAGGAGCGAAGAATGAGAGGTCGTTGGATCACCGGGTTCGCTTTCACACTGTTCTTCTTCACTGCGTATATCTCATCCGCGCAGTTGCTGACGACGGGCACGATCACCGGCATGCTCAAGGACGGGCAGGGCGGGGTCATTCCCGGTGCCACCGTCACCCTTACAAGCGAAACGAAGGGGACGATGGTCCCCGCAGCCATCTCGGAGTCAACAGGCGAGTTCCTCGTTCCAAATCTTGCGCCTGACACCTACCGGCTGGCCATCGAGCTCCAGGGGTTCAAGAGCTTGGAGCGTCGCGGCATCGCTGTCTCGGGTGGTGACCGCCTGAATCTCGGAACGTTGACCCTCGAGGTCGGCACGCTCAACGAGACCATCACGGTCACGGGTGAGAGTCCGCTGGTCCAGACCACCAACGGCGAGCGTTCGTTTACGGTGCCGACCGCGCTTGTCGAAAGCCTTCCGATCTCCAGCAACCGCAGCTTCACGATGTTGTCGTCGCTGGCGCCGGGGACGACTGCTGCACTTGGCGGCAACGTCAATGCCGGCATTCAGCCGCAGCGAATCGGCGGCGGCGGCGCGGCGAACATCATGATGGACGGCGTCTCGACGATGGACCTCGCGAGCAATCGGCCATCGCTGCAGATGAACGTCGAATCGATCGGCGAGGTCAAGATCGTCTCGTCGAGCTACCAGGCTGAATACGGACGGTCCTCGGGGGTGCAGGTCATTGCGGTGACCAAGAGCGGGACGAATCAGTTCCGGGGGTCGCTCTACGACGTCGAACGAAATTCCGCCTGGAACGCGAACAGCCGTGTGAATGTGTTGAACGGCGACGTCAAGCCGTCGCTGCGTGAGCGCGACTGGGGGTACTCGATTGGTGGACCAGTCGGAAAACCTGGCGGTTCCAACAAGCTGTTCTTCTTTTACGCGCAGGAGTACGCGCCGCGGTCCAAGTCGGGTGATGTCGTTCGTTTCCGCGTGCCGACGGCGCTCGAGCGGCAGGGCGACTTTTCACAATCAATTGATAACAACGGCAACTTGTACAACTTGATTCGCGACGCGTCGACTGGGTTGCCCTGCACAGCGGCCAACACGAGCGGCTGCTTTCAGTCGGGCGGGGTGGTCGGACGCATTCCCGCCAATCGTCTCTATCAGACAGGGCTGAACATTCTGAATCAGTGGCCGTCGCCGAACGTGAACGTGCCTGGCGCGGCGTACAACTACGAGGCCAGACTGCCTGAAGACAACCAGCTGGCGTGGCAGCCGGCCGTCCGCGTCGATTACAACCCGACTGAGAAGATTCGCGCGAGCTTCAAGTATTCGGGCTGGCAGCAGAAGGTGAAGCCAGTTGTCGGCACGCTTCCCGGTTTCAACGACAGTCTGCTTGCACGTGCGCGGATCGACACCTGGGCGGTGCAGGGAAACTACGCCCTCAACCCGACGACGTTTGCCGAGGTCACGTACGGACGCTCTCGGCAGCCGCAGTCCGGCTGCGCGCTCGCCACGCAGGGAACCGCCCCTATCTACTGCGCCACGGGTTTCCCCGCGAATGATGTGGCCAATCCATCGAACATCGGCCTCGGTGCGCTACCGTTGATTTTCCCCAACTCCGGTTACTTCGATCCGCGGTATCTCGCGACGAAGTTGCTGCAGGAATCGAACACGCCGGTCTATCAGAACAACCAGGTGTTTATCGCGCCCACGTTTACGTGGGGCAACCGTATTGCTACCGCCAACACGCCGCCGAACACACCGTTCCCAGGTTCTGGCAATCTCAATGGCAGCTACGAGACGAGCGTCAACGGCAGCCTGACGAAAGAGCTGACGGGACATACCGTCAAGACCGGCTTCTACTTCGCTCATGGAATCAAGTACCAGGCGAACGCCGCGGGCAGCGGGCCGGTGTTTGGTACGCCGCGCGGTGCAATTAACTTCGGGAACAACACGAGCAATCCTCTCGATTCCACGTTCGGGTTCTCGAACGCTGCGCTCGGCATCTACAGCACCTATCAACAGATGTCCGGCTGGATCGAGGGCGCGAACGGATTCAAGAATTTCGAGGGATACGCGCAGGACACGTGGCGGATGACGGGCAAGTTCACGCTCAACTACGGCCTCCGTGTTGTCCATCAGACCCCGCAGTACGACGAGCTGTTGCAAGGCAGTAACTTCCTGCCGGACCGCTGGAAAGCGTCGGATGCGCCACTGCTGTACGCGGCCGGTTGCGCCAACAACGTCTATCCCTGCACCGGCGATACCCGACAGGCGATGGATCCTCGAACCGGCGCGTTTCTTGGAGCAGGCACTGCGGCGCTCATCGGCGCCGTCATTCCCAACACCGGTGCTCCATACAACGGCGTCGTCGCCGTGACCGGGGGAAGCCTTCCGAAGGAGGGATACACGTCGCCGAAGCTTGGATGGGCGCCGCGTGTTGGGTTTGCCTACGACGTCACCGGCAATCAGCGGCTCGTGCTCCGCGGGGGCGGCGGGCTGTTCTTTGCTCGTGGGTTCGGCAACTTCCTCAACGGCAACCCGCCACTCATGCAGGACGTGACCCTTCAATTCGGGACACTCCAGTCGCTGGCGGGCGCCCTCGCATCAACGCCGAGGCCGGGTCCGCAGGTGCTCGGTTGGCAGTACGACAGTCCGTACCCGAGCGATACGCAGTGGAGCGGTGGCGCGCAAATGACGTTGCCGTTTGCGACGGTGCTGGACGCGGCGTATGTCGGCCACCATAGCTGGAACGAGCTCTATCCCCTGAACCTCGGCGCGATCGACATCGGATCCGCATTCCTGCCGCAGAATCAGGACCGCACGCTTGCCGCGAGCGCCACGCCGGGCGCGAGCGCGGTGGTGACGCAACTGATGGCACCGCTGCGCGGGTACAACAACGTCTGGCTGACCACGAATCTCGGTTGGCGCACCTACCACGGGCTGCAGCTTTCGCTTCAACGCAGGCTGAATCGCGGAATTCAGTTCGGCCTGAACGACACGATTACGCTGTCCGATCGCGGATTCTGCGCATCCGGCGGCTGCCCGAGCATGCAGCCGCTGCGCATGCAGCATTCCGCCGACGGCACCTACGTCGTGCGGAGCGATCAGAGCCAACAGGACGATCTGCTCGGAGACATGCTGACGCCCCGTCACATCCTGAAAGGGACGTTCCTCTGGATGCTGCCGAGTATGTCAAGTGGACCGCTGGGCGCACTCCTCAACGACTGGCAGGTCGCCGGAGTGTGGACTGCGGCGACCGGTACACCCTACGCGGTGACGTACACTTATTCGAGCGGCGGTTCGAACATCAATCTGACCGGTTCGCCGGATTACGGCGGTCGCGTGCGCATCGTCGGCGACACGGGCAGCGGCTGCAGTAACGACCCGCTCCGCCAGTTCCGGTCGAGTGCGTTCCAGGGCCCGATCTCTCCGAGTGTCGGCCTCGAGTCGGGAAATGGGTATCTTCAGGGCTGCTTCCAGAGCGCGCTGGACATGTCGATCTCGAAGCAGATCAAGTTGGCCGGCAACAAGAGCGTGTCGTTCCGCGCCGACATCTTCAATTTCCTGAACCAGGCGATCGTGACGGGACGCAACACGTCGATGCAGTTGGCGAGCCCGACCGACCCGGTGACGATCGTCAACCTTCCAGTCGATGCGAATGGCAACCCGATTCCCGCGCGGGTGAAGCCGAACGGCGCCGGCTTTGGCGTGGCGAACACGTATCAGGCACCGCGCACCGTGCAGTTGCAACTGCGATTTGCGTTCTAGATCTGGTTGGGCCGGCTAAAGCCGGCCCCCCCGTACTCGTCTGACCTTCTCCAGCTATCGTAGGGGCCGGCTGCAGCCGGCCCGGACACCCGACATCACGGATGGATCTTGCCGATCAACCTGCCAAGGAGCTTGACGCCGTAGACCGCGGCGCGCGCGCGAACGTCTTCTGGATTGAGGGCGGAGGCGGAAGGCAGCCCCAGCGCCGCGACATCGCCGACGGCCTGATCGTCATCGTCGAACGGATGCAACGCGATCCAATACAGGACTTTGATCAGCTCGGAACGTTCGGTCTGCGCCTGAATCCGTTCGTAGACAATCGCTGGCACGTACCGTTCGATATCCATCTGCAGGAGATCCGGAACCGCGGCAACGTAGAGCAGATTCCGCACGCGCTGCACCGGATCCGAAACCGATCCCGGCCCCCACTGCGGCAGCGCATGCGCAAGGGTCGCGACCGATTCGGCCGTACTCGGATCCGGTTGATCCGCTGCGGTCTCGATCGGCGTGATGATCCCGCCATCAGGTGGCAGGTTGTCGAACGTCAGATCAGCGTCGATGTCGGCTTGCGAGACCGCCTGCCATGACGTCGGATGCGGACGCGACGACACGGGTCCGGCGTTCGCGTTCTCGGGTGCGCCTGTGGACCGCGGGGGTGTGGACGGCGGGGCGGCACCTGCAGCGACCTCGGCGGTGGTTGCTCGCAACGATTGAAGCGGACTCGCCGACGTGATCGGAATGTCCACCGGCTGTGAGGCCGGCGCGAGCGCCGCGGTCGATGCGGTTCCGGTCGTGGCGATGCGACCGCGGAACTCCGCCGCCGTGCCCACAGCGGCCCACGCCGCGAGTGCGAGTACGAGCCAGGCGCGGTCGCCACGCATGGCGAACCGCTCGTGCTCGTCCCAGCGAAACATCATCGCGCCCGCCATGCACGCCGCGAAACCGATGACAACCAGCGCCACGATGCTGAAGAGCGTGGAACCAACACCATCGCCCGTCATGCCTGCCTGCAACGCTTCAACGGCGTAGCGTCCGGGGAAGAAGGCCGACGCGTGTTGTGCCCACTGCGGGAGGCTGGCCAGTGGCACCGCGATGCCGCCGATGATCAGCATCGGAAGAAAAATCGTCTGTCCGAGCGCCTGAACGGCGGGAACCGTATCGGCCATCATCGCGATCATGAGACCGCATCCCAGAAATGCGAACGCGACGACCGTGAAGGCCACCCACAGGTCGAACGGATGCAGCGGCGGCGGCATGCCGATGAGCATGGCGAGACCGATCTGCAGCAGCCCCGCCGTGATGACCAGGATGTACCTCGCGGCCATCGTGCTCGCGACGAGACTGCCGACCGGCACCGGCAGCAGGCGATAGCGACGCCAGACGCCCTTTTCGCGCTCACTCACCAGCGTCGTCGGCAGTCCGAAGCACGCGCCGCCGAGGACGGTCACCGTCAGCAGCTCACCCATGTGACGGACCAGCGGAACACGGTCGAACCGGTATAGACCCCAGTAGGCGGCGAGGAACAGCGTGGGGAACAGGTAGCCGTAGCTCATCGCCAGCGGGTTGCGGAAATACAACCGGACGCTGATGACGAACTGGCGCACCGCTCCGCGGATCACCGATCCTGCTCCGCGCCCGTCAGGCGCAGAAAGACGTCTTCGAGGGTGGCCCGATGGACGTGAAGTTCGATCAGCTCGATCCCCGACGCCTCGAGCCACGCCGTCAGCTCCCGCACGGTTCGTCGCGGATCTGCTGTACGGAACCTGACGCGGCTGCCATCACACACGACGTCGACCACACCAGGAATGCGAGTCAGAGCGTTGGCCTCGATGTGCGGCTTTGTGCTGAGCGACACCGATTGCATCGAGGCCGATTCAGCGGCCAGCGTTCGCGGCTCACCGGTGGCGATGATCTCTCCGCCGTCCATGATTGCCACGCGATCGCACAGCCGTTCGGCTTCGTCGACGTCATGCGTCGTCAGCAGCACGGTCCGGCCGTCCTTCTTCAAGCGGGCGATTTCATCCCGCAATTCGCGGCGAGATTGCGGATCGAGCCCGGCGGTCGGCTCGTCCAGAAAGAGAATCTCGGGCCTGTTCACGAACGCGATGGCGAGTGCGAGCCGCTGCCGTTGTCCGCCCGACAGCGTATCGAACGTGGCGTTGGCCTTGTCGGTCAGCGAGAACCGCTCCAGCAACTGTGCCGGGTCAGCAGCGTTGCGATAGAACGTGGCGAACAGCTGCAGGGCCTCTCGCGGCGTAATTTTGTCCTGCAGCGCCGTCGACTGCAGCATGACACCGATGCGCTGCTGCACGTCCCGCGCTCGCGTCGTTGCGTCGATGCCGGCGACGGTGATCTCGCCTGCATCTGGAACGCGCAGGCCCACGATGCATTCGAGCAGTGTCGTCTTGCCGGCGCCATTCGGCCCGAGCAGGCCGAAGATGTCACCGTCGCAGATGTTCAGAGAGACGCCGCGGACGGCGTCTACCGGACCGTACGATTTTTTCAGGCCGCGAACGGTAACTGCGGTGGGCACATCACGAAATCCCGAATCCCAAATCCCAAAACCCAAATCCCAAGGGGCGTGGACCCATTTTGATTTGGGACTTGGGATTTGGGGTTTGGGATTTCATTACCGCGGCCAGTACTTGTCGGTCAGGAATTGCCGCTTCGGCGGTGCCTGCGCTGGATCATCCGCGGGCTTTGGAATCCGCTTGAAGGTGTAGGTGTAGATATACGGTTCCAGATAAATCGACGGATCGTCCCACGTAAACGTCAGCAGCAGCGTATTCGCGTCCATCAGTCGAACGCGCTGCGTGAGATGCGTCGTTTCCTTCGCGCGGCCGCCGCCGGTGACGCGCATAACGCGCCAGCGGGTGTCGCACATCTTCGCCGGAAACCCGACGGTGTCGACGAGAAGGGTATCGCCCTGCCAGCGTCCGGTCGAGTGTCCGTTGCCGGTGGCTTTGTACGGAGGGGTCTTGGTATCCGGATGCGGTCGACCATCCATGTACACGGTCTGCGGACCCAGCTTGATCTCCGTGGCTGTCACGGCGATCTCCTGTGCGCCGGAACTGGCAAACGACATGGCCAGATTCCCATTGGCGCAGTCATCGGCTTGTTGCCCGCGGCCTCGCCCTGCGGTGTTGACGACGTTACCGGCAGCAACCCGCGCGGCGTCTTCCGCATTCAACTTGACGATCTCCGGACGCACCTTCGCCTTTACGCCCGGGCCGTTGTCCCACCATTCCTGCCAGCTGCCCGTTGCTGCGGTGTCCTGCACGAGCCAGAAGCCTGCCATGGTCGGTGCCGGTGTTTGCGCACGCAGTGTCGCTGCCAGGATCACTGACAATCCAGCGGCCAGTACGATTCTCATCGGCTTCATGATGCGTCTCCTGTCGCGCGGTACGGATGTCAGCTCTTTCCCTTGGGCCGGGCGATATCACGGTACAGTCGCTTGCCGTCAGGGAACGTGGCGTAGAACAGCGATGCGCCCTTGTTCCCATCTTTCAGCGGGTTGGCCGCGATCGTGATCTGATCGCCCGCCTTCAGCGTCGCGCTCGACCAGCC
>DASTZI010000497.1:0-4007 GCA_035764385.1 Vicinamibacterales bacterium | reverse complement strand
GTGAGCGACCCCCTGCGCTCGCGGCTGACGCTCGCGCTGTCCCCCTCACGAGGGGGACAATAAATCGCGCAAAATCAACGAAAGTTGTTCTCCCCCTCGTGAGGGGGAGAGCCGCCGAAGGCGGCAGGGGGTCGCTCACGACGGGGAGTTGGGCAACAGCCCTCACGCCCGCGACTACATCGCCACTTCAGACGTTGAAACCGATGGTGACAGCAACTCCACTATCTGGCCCGCAAGTGGACTGATCCGCGCGCCAGGCAAAATAATGCCGGCGAGATTGAGCGGGTCGGCTGCAGGAATTTTCAGTTCCAGATCGGAAGGCGATCGGCGAACCGAACGTAAGAGGTCCACGGCTTCGGGCCTGGCGAACTGTTCGCCGAGAAATCCTGATACGAAACGTCCGCCGCGGATTTCACCGCGGGCTTCCATGCGGCGTAACGCCATGAGCAGATCGCGCCAGGCCGGCGCGAGTGTTTCACGCGCCATCAGGTCGCGGAATACCACGCCCCAGCGGAACAGAAGCTGGCGCGCGAATGCTTCCGCGCGTTCATCGGCAGATTGACCTGAGCCATGCAATTCCAGCAAGGCCCAGCGGCCTGCGGCATGCCGCGGCATCTTGAGACGCGCGCTGCCTTCGCCACGCCGGCGTTTGGGGTCAACCAATGCGCGAAGGTTCTCAAAACCATCGGCTGTTACCAGGCCTGCAGCTGCCAACTCCCACAACCCATCTTCCACTTGACTCGTCAGTAGTCCGGTTGCGCGCGTCAACTCGGGCAGGAATGAAGCGCCGCGCTGCCGCAACGCGTCCAAGATCTCGCGTGCGGATTGCGAAACGCCGTCCGCTTGTGGAGCTGCATTGAGAAGCCAGGGTGCATCTTCGCGCAGGAAGATGGCGACTGGCGCAACTCGCGTGGGACGAATCCTGCGACTGCGCGTGCCGGCGTCATCGAGAACAAGCGACGGATGTGGCGACAGCCGACCCCACATCACTTCGCCGGAGAGACACAGCCGGTCGAGCAGATCGGGCGTGTACCGCACGATGCGCCGCTTCAAGACTTCCGACTCCCACGCCGCTGCAGAA
Organism: Vicinamibacterales bacterium; assembly: GCA_035764385.1. GTDB lineage: Bacteria > Acidobacteriota > Vicinamibacteria > Vicinamibacterales > UBA2999 > Gp6-AA40. Next base: position 2,926 of record DASTZI010000497.1, on the reverse strand, counting down.
ATTTCGTAGCCCTGGAGCTGTTTCAGGATTTGAAGCGTTCCATCGACTCCATGCAGCTGAGTTCCCGGATTGGCGTGCTGCCATGTAAACAGAAAGCGCATGAAGTCGGCTGAGCTGACCGGTTCGATCTCTTTGCGCAGTCGCCCTAACGTGAGCCGGTGAATGCGAGCCAGCAATCGGCGATTGCACCACTCGATTTCGCTGTCGATATTCTTGGATTCCGGCGTAAAGCGGCCTCTCAGGACCTGTCCGCCGGCTTCGAGCTTCGCCATTGCGGATTCGACGACGTCTCGAGGCAACGCGATTCGACCGGCCAGACTGGAGACTGTCATTGGCCCGGTCGATTCCATCCAACCGCGCACTGTTGTGAACGGTCCGTCTTCGGACTCCAGAAGTTTTGCGCGTTCCGCTGCAGTCCAGAATTCGCCGCCTTCGCGGCGGACCAATTGCACACGGCGTGCGTTTGCGAGTTGATCGTAGAAGCCCTGCCATTCGGGAACGGGAGGCAAAACAATTAATGTCAGGAGCGCATCATGCAGTTCGTCGGCATCGCGGACCACCGGCCACGATTCACTGAAGACCTCTTCGATCGCCGCTGGATCCAGCGCTCCAATTTCGCCGCCATCGGCACCCAGAGTTCTGCGCATTTGCACGGCGCGAGCGCGGCGCTCCTCGAGCGGCGCGTCATCGAGATAGGCATATGGATTGGCGTTCAGGATCTCGTGCGAGAAGGGCGAAGGCTCGGCCGTGTCGATCGCAACCGTTTGAATTTCTCCTGCCCCGATCGCATCGAGAACCGTTTTGAGTCCATCGAGGTCCATCGCTTCATGCAAGCAATCGCGAATCGTTTCGTTGACGAGGGGATGATCGGGAATTCGGATTCCCGTTGCGGCCAGATTCTCGCCGCATGCGGCCTGATCGGGAAAAACCGCGGCGAGCAGATCGTCGGACCGCATGCGCTGAATTGGAGGCGGAACTTTCTTTCCCCCGGCAAATCGTAATACAGCCAGCGCGCGCGACGCGTTCCAGCGCCAGCGCGCCGTGAACATGGGCGAAGCGAGTGCCGCTTGCGTGAGGATGTCCTCGGCCGTCGCGACATTCAGGAAATTGAAAACCAGTTCGAGCGGAAAGCTGTGCTGCTCGCCGAGCGAGATGACGATGCCGTTGTCGGTTGCAGCCGCCTGCAGTTCGAAGTTGAAAGTGCGGCAGAATCTCTTGCGCAGGGAGAGGCCCCACGCCCGATTGATTCGTGCTCCAAACGGAGCATGAATAATGAGCTGCATCCCGCCGCCTTCATCGAAGAACCGCTCGGCGACGACTGTCTGTTGCGTGGGCGTCGCTCCGAGCGCGGCAGCACCGGCACGGACGTACAGAGTTGCCTGCTCCGCGCCGCGCTGGTCCAGGCCGCACTCCCGCATGAGCCATTCGACCGGTTCGCTTTGTTGAACGATCAGTTCGCGAATATGCGCCACTTCTTCGGACAATTCGACGGTGCGGCCGGGTGCTTCACCTCGCCAGAAGGGAATTGATGGAGCGGCGCCATGTGCGTCTTCAACACGAACACGTCCCGATTCGACGCGGCGAATTCGCCATGACGTAGTGCCAAGCAGGAAAACATCGCCGGCCAGACTTTCAACGGCGAAGTCTTCGTCGACCGTTCCGACGATTGTTTCCTCCGGTTCGGCGACGACGTAGTAGTTGGCGTTTTCCGGAATCGCGCCGCCGGACGTGATTGCCGCGAGTCTTGCTCCACGCCGTCCGCGAACCATGCCGTTGATCTGATCGCGATGCAGAAATGCGCCGCTGCGTCCGCGCTGCGTCGCGATACCTTCCGACAACATTTCAATGACGGCATCGAATTGTTCGCGTGGCAGATCGCGATAAGGATAAGCGCGGCGGACCAATGCGTAAAGATCGACTTCGGACCAGGGTTCGGACGCTGCTGCCGAAACGATTTGCTGGGCGAGAACATCGAGAGGCCACGGCGGAATTTCCAGGGCGTCGAGTGATCCGGCACGAATGGAATGGATCAGCGCGGCGCATTCGATGAGCTCGTCGCGCGTCGTCGCAAAGAGACGGCCTTTGGGAACGCTGTTGGGATCGACACGATGGCCCGACCGGCCGATGCGCTGAAGCGCGACAGCGATGGATCGCGGAGAGCCGATTTGACAGACAAGTTCCACCGATCCGATGTCGATTCCAAGTTCCAAGGATGCAGTGGCGACGACCGCTCGCAGTTCGCCGTTTTTTAGTTTCTGTTCGGCCTCGAGCCTTAGCTGCCGAGAGAGACTGCCGTGATGAGCGAGGACTGCGCTTTCGCCGAGCCGCTCGGCCAGATGATGAGAAACACGCTCCGCAAGGCGGCGTGTGTTGACGAAGACGAGCGTCGTGCGGTGCGCGAGAATCAACTCGCCGAGGCGATCGTAAATCTCGGCCCACATTTCATTGCTTGCGACCGCGCTCAGTTCGTCTTTTGGTACCTCTACAGCAACGTCCAACTTGCGGCGATGCCCACTATCGATAATCCGGATTTGTTTGTCAGGAGTGACGAATAGTCCAACTTGTTCGATCGGCCGCACAGTGGCCGAAAGACCAACGCGCTGCAATGGCGTCCCACCGGCCTTTACGACCAGATCATCGAGCCGGGCAAGCGACAGAGAGAGATGCGAGCCGCGCTTGTCATCGACCATCGCGTGAATTTCGTCGATGATCATCGTCTGCGCGGTCTTCAGCATTTCGCGGCTGCGCTCGGCCGTCAGCAGAATGAACAACGACTCCGGCGTTGTGACGAGAATGTGCGGCGGCCGCTTGACCATTTGCTGGCGCTCCGCCATCGGTGTGTCGCCGGTCCTCAACGCGACGCGGATTTCCGGCATCAAGAGACCCTTCTCCCCGGCAAGCTGCGCGAGTTCCTGGAGTGGGCGTT
>DASTZI010000496.1:0-23719 GCA_035764385.1 Vicinamibacterales bacterium | reverse complement strand
CGTGGAGACAGTGCTTCGCCCTGTCACCCACAGTACAGGCGGAAACAGCGCACAGCGCCGCTGATTTTGGCGGATCGTCCGCGTTGCCTGTCCACACCTTGCCCAGACCCGAGCACTAGCCGATAAGGTGCCCGATAACCTCTGTCTGACGTACGTGCCCCGGGAAGGTAGGTCGGCGACTGTGACCCGGGTGGGTGTGGTGTGCCAAAGCGCGGCTAACCCCTGAATAGTAACATTTGGGCCGATCCGGTCAACGCGGACGTAACCCTCCGGAACATGCCACGACAGGGACCAACCTTTATCATTGCCGGCGCTCCGCGGTCGGGAACGACATGGCTGTACGAACTACTCGACCGACACCCTGATGTGTTCATTGCCAAGCCGCCTCGGCCAGAACCAAAGTTCTTTCTGGTCGATGAGCTGTATGCTCTGGGAATCCAGCACTACTACTCCACCTGGTTTCGCGATGCCTCCTCGTTTCCGGCGGCCGGCGAAAAGAGCACCAATTACCTTGAAAGCCCAACGGCAGCCGAGCGGATCCACGCGCACCTGCCTGAGGTCAAGCTCGTGTTCATCCTGCGCGAACCGGCACGACGCGCCTATTCAAACTGGATGTGGTCGGTGATGAACGGGCTTGAGACCGATGATTTCGAAACGGCGATCGCCAAAGAGGATGAACGCGAGCGCCATGTGCAGGCCCGACTGAAATACGCCCGCCCCCACGCGTATTTCTCCCGCGGCCTGTATGCGGATCTGCTCCGGCCATATCTGAACCGGTTCCCACGCGAGCAGCTGCTCTGTCTCAAGTTCGACGACATCGTTCGGCATCCGTGCGAGCTGGCCGGGCGGCTGCACGGTTTTATTGGAGTCCCTCCGCGCCCACACGACGCCGACGGACTGGATGTCGTCAACCCTTCCGAGAAACGCGACGAGGTGATTCCACACGACGCGATCGACCGCCTCCGTCAGCGGTACGCCGACTCGATTCGCGAGCTTGCGGCGCTAGTCGGGCCCGAGTTCGCGGAATGGGAAGACCTGTGATTCCGGATTCGAGTCGCCTGCCGCTCGTCCTGATCCTGACGCCGGTCTATAACGAAAGCGCGGGGCTGGAGGCGTACGAAAGCGCCGTGACAAGAACGCTGCTGGTCCGATCGGATTGCGACGTCCGCGTGTTGTTCATCGACGACGGCAGTTCGGATGACAGCTGGCAGAAGATCTGCGCCATCGCGGCGCGCGACCAGCGGTATCGCGGCATTCGCCTGTCACGCAACTACGGCTCGCACATTGCGCTCAGCGCCGGCTTCGCCAATATCGGCGACGCGGATGCCGTCGCGACCCTCGCGTGCGATCTGCAGGATCCTCCAGAGGTGGTCGTCCAGTTTATCGACACGTGGAAAAACGGCGCCGATATCGTCTGGGGTAAGCGCACGTCGCGCGACGAGTCGTGGGCGCGGGTCTGGACCAGCCGCGTCTTCGAATCGCTGATTCGAAAACACGCGATGCCGCGGCAATCGCACTTCACGACCGGCAGCTTCCTGCTCGTCGATCGCAAGGTCGCTGAATGCTTCGCGCAATTTCAAGAGCACAATCGCGTGACGTTCGCGCTGGTGGCCTGGACCGGGTTCGCGGAGAAGATCGTCGAATATCAACGACAGCGTCGTCAGACCGGCAGATCGGGTTGGACCTACGGCCGAATGGTCAAGACGATGTACGACACGTTCATCGGCTTCTCCCAGACGCCTATCCGAATCATGACGGTCGCCGGCGGAGCCGTGTCGTTGTTGACGATTCCCATGGCCGGCTATCTGCTTTATCACCGAATCGTCGGTCATCCGATCCTCGGCTGGACGAGCACGATGCTGCCGATGACGCTGTTTTTCGGTCTGCAATTTCTGATGATGGGGATCGTCGGCGAATACCTGTACCGCATTTACACAGAAGTCGTCCGTCGACCGCTGTATTTCGTGAGCGGCACCACGTGGGCCGAGTCTCATCGACGCCAGCACGTCGAGGCAGTGCGTCATGCGCCCAACTAGCGGCACATGACGGCGCCGGCACGCTCGAGAGAATCTTCTTCGTGCGAAGTTTCCGTGGTGATGCCGTGTCTCAACGAGGCCGACACGATTGAAACGTGCGTCGTGAAGGCCACCACCGCCCTGCGCACGGCGGGAATTGCAGGAGAAGTTATCGTCGCCGACAACGGCAGCACTGACGGGTCCGACAAGCGCGCGGCGAATGCCGGCGCGTGTGTCGTCCGCGTCGCTGCGCGCGGCTACGGAAGCGCCCTCATTGGCGGAATCGAGTCGGCACGCGGCCGCTACATCATCATGGGCGACGCCGACGATAGTTACGACTTCGCCGAAACGCCGAAGTTCGTGAGCAAGCTTCGCGAAGGCTTTTCGCTGGTGCAGGGCTGCCGGTTGCCGTCAGGCGGCGGAACGGTGCTGCCAAACGCCATGCCTTTTCTCCACCGGTATTTCGGCAACCCCTCCCTGACAGCGCTCGCGCGATGGTGGTTTCATACGCCCGTTCATGACGTGTACTGTGGGATGCGCGGTTTCCACATCGACGCGTTCCATCGCCTCGGTCTGCGGTGCACCGGAATGGAATTCGCCACGGAAATGATTCTCAAGGCGAGCCTCTACGGTGAATCCATTGCCGAAGTCCCAATCACGCTGCATCCCGACGGCCGTAAGGCACATCCGCCGCACGTTCGAACATTTCGCGATGGATGGCGAACGTTGCGCCTGTTCCTGTTGTTCTCGCCCAGGTGGCTGTTTCTGCTGCCGGGTCTCGTGTTGATGATGGTCGGACTCGCGGGATACGCCATCGCGCTGCCAGGAACGACGTTGAACGGTGTGACATTCGACGTGCATACCCTGCTCTATTCGAGCGTCGCGATTATTGCCGGGCAGCAATCGATTTCCTTCGCGCTATTTACCAAGAGTTTCGCGATCGGGGAAGGACTGCTGCCCCTCGATTCACGCACGGACAGATTCTTTCGGATTGCCACGCTCGAGCGCGGCATCGCACTCGGCGCGTTGCTGATGTTAAGTGGACTCGTCCTTCTGGCCGATGTAGCGGTCGAATGGCAAAAGAGCGGATGGGGACCTCTCGATTACGCGCACACACTGCGCTATGCGGTTCCTGGCGCGACGCTGACGATGCTCGGGTTGCATACGGTGTTTGCGAGTTTCTTCGTCAGCATCCTCGGACTCCGTCGTCGATGACTCCGGCTGGACGGTTCCACGGCACATTCGTCCACCCGCGGCGCGTCACAATTCTAGCTGCCCACGCAGCACGCCTCATCCCACAGGGCGCATGTGTGCTGGACGTGGGCACGGGAGATGGACGGCTTGCGGCCGCGATCCGGGAACGAAGATCAGACGTTGTGATTGACGGTATCGACGTCCTCATCCGACCTGATGTCGCCATTCCGGTAACGGCGTTCGATGGCCGCGTCATTCCGCTACCGAATCGCAGCCGGGATGTCGTGACGTTGTTCGACGTGCTCCACCACGCCGTCGACCCGACACAATTGCTCGCCGAAGCGACACGCGTCGCACGCACCTGCATCGTCTTGAAAGACCATATGTGTTCGGGGCCGATCGCGCACCTGATCTTGCGATTCATGGATGAAGTCAGCAATCGACGGCATGGCGTGGTCCTGCCGCATCGCTACTGGAATCAGCGTCAGTGGTCCAACGCAATCGACGGCCTGCGTCTGCGACGCGAGGTGTGGGACGTTGGTGGACTCGGTTTGTATCCTCCCCCATTCAGCCTGGTGTTCGGAGACCACCTGCACGTGCTCGCGCGTCTCGGCGTACCGGATTTTCACTGATGCCGAATCGCGTGGGCACCTCCACGAGTGGCGCGTGGGAGGCCGCGTACATCCGATTTGAAACACCCGAGCAGGAAGTTCGCAAGTTTATTGCGCGGCTTCGCCGTCTCGGTGCGGCGAAATGGCCGAAAGACGCCGCTGTACTGGAACTGTTCTGCGGGCGAGGCAGTGGACTCGTCGCGCTCGATCGTCTCGGTTTCAACCGGGTGCACGGCATCGATCTGTCGCGGCGGCTCCTGATGCTGCATCAACGGCGCGGCCGTTGCGTCGTCGGCGACTGCCGCCGCTTGCCCGTCCACAGTCTCTCGCACGATCTGGCGATCGTGCATGGGGGCTTACATCATCTGGCAACACTCCCGGACGATCTTGAACTGACCGTTGGCGAGGTGCGACGGATTCTCAGGCCGGGAGGTCTGTTCATTGTGGTTGAACCTTGGGAGACGCCATTTCTTGAATTGGTCCACCGTGTCGGATCCCGTGCGGTGGCGCGCAGGCTGTCGCAGCGCATGGACGCATTGATGACGATGATCGAACACGAGCGGCGCACGTATGAGCAGTGGCTTTCGCAACCGCAAGGCATCATCGCGATTCTGACGTCCGCATTCGAGCCCCTCAGAATGGAACGGCGATGGGGGAAACTTCTGTTCGTCGGCCGATCCACCTAGTGCTACCGAGTTATCGGAAGCACGGCAATCCAAGTACCCCAAACGATCGAACCGGCGTCCGCCGGCGATCGACGAGCATCAAACCAGAAGAGCCCTCCAATGGGACGTAGTACTGACGCAGGTGGGACAGGATCGCCGGGTAGGCGGCGAAGTCTTCGAACACGGGGTCGTTCGCCGAGTACACAAACGGCACCGACTGCCGACGGAGGAGGCCTAGCGTCTGCTGCTCATGTGGTGAATCGGTGCGCCACTTGTGATGCCAGAACAATTGGCCTCCGGCGATCGGCAGGTTGGCGTAGAACCCGATGTGATACGGCGTCATCCCTGTAACGAGGACACGATCGCCGGCAGCAGCACAATCGAACATATACCGGATCAGGACAGCACCTCGATCGAGGCTCCCCGCATCCCATTCCGCGCGGCTGACCTGCACGGCATGCGCTTCCGGCTCGAACGCGTCAATTGGAGGCGACGTCACCATTCTCTGGAGCATGGATTCCACCGAGTCCCTGATTTCTAACGGACGGAATAATTGCGTGTCACGGATCCAACCGACGACGGCATAGAGAGAGAGCGCGAACAGCGGCACCCCGATAACCAGACGTACGACGCGAATCCGCGGATCCTCTCGCTGTTCTGACCGCAACAACGCCGCAGCAAACGCCGCGACGAGTGGAGTCACGACGATGACGTAGGACGCCTCTCGAAAGAGGCGGCTCTGCGCGACAAGTAGGAATAGCGACGCAACGATGAGGTGGTACGTATTCGGCCGAGGACTGACGGAGCGCCGTCGCGCCAGTGGGAGTAATTGCGACGCCAACAGCACTGCCGGCACGATGAACGCCATCTGCATCAGCCACAGTTGCGCATTGGAAATCGACGGGAGGCGTGACTGCATGTCGCGGATCGCATCGAACTGGAATCCATTGCCGCTGCGAATGAACGGATCCAGGCCGGCCAGCGTTGGATCAAACACGTTCGGGACTTCGTAGACGTCGCGTCCTACGTCGTCGCGACGCCCCAGTGGTCGCAAGCGGTATTGGGTTTCGAGTCCGCGCTGTTGCGCTTCCGTCACATCCGAGCTCCACACGAATCGAACGACCGCAGATTTCGGCGCGGGTTGAGCGCGGCGGAACAACTCCCGAACGGGATTGATATGGGCGAGCGCCTGAAGCGGGAACGTCGACGCGGACCATGCGCTGTACAGTTGCGCCCTCGACTCGATGTATTCACCGATGCCTTCAGTGCGCTGAACCGTGGCGAGCCACGGCATAAGTACGACGAGTGCCCCCGCGAGGCACGCCGCACTATCAATCATCAACAACCGCACATTTCTCGAATTGCGGTCCACGAGGCGCGCGAGCATGAACGCGATCGTGGCACCTGCCCCGATGTACACGCCGTGGTCGTGTCTGAACAAGAACGCCAGGGCGGCAACGATCCCGATCGCGGCCGCGCGAAGCGCCGACGATTGATCCAAGTACCGCCAGATGAGCCAAATGGCCAGCGGATAGAAGAACAACTTGGGATAGTGATACGTCGGTGTGACCGCGAGCAGGAGAACAGCAGGAACCATCGTCGCGAGCACGACGGCACGCGAACCACATACCCGCAGTCCAAGACCGGTTGCGATGCCGACGCCGGCAGCGATGAACATCCACTGCACGACGAACTCACCAAGCAGCCGGTAGCCGAAAACAACCTGGCCCAGCGCGGACACGTACGCTTGCAGTGGGACACCCCACTCATACAAGTCGCGGTACAGGCGGTCACCCGCCAGCAGGTTCGTGGCTTCCCACAGGGTGTAGAAGTTGGTGTCGGTGATCTGCGCGCCGCCGGTGACCAGCAGAACAATCAAGGACAGTGCTGCCAGGAGAATCGGCAAGGCACGCGATGACTGCTGCACGACTTAACTTAATCTAGTCGATCCGAGGTGGATGGAAATGGGTTAGCGAGCTGACTGCGTCGCGAAGCAGGGGAACCCGAGCGCGCCGAACTGTCCCGTCGGGACGCGCCGGCGGTCGATCATCAAATGGCCCTTCGAACCCGCGAGCTCGACATAGTTGGCCTTGACGTAAGCGCTAACGCCTGGATACGCAGATAGGTCCTCGAGAATTGGATAGTGCGTTGAGAAAACGAACGGTACCGACTGGCGCCGCAGTAGCTCGGCGGACTGTGCGTCGTGCATCGCATCGGATCGCCATCGGTCATGCCAGTACAAGTGTCCGCCGGCCATCGGCCGGTTTACGTAATAAGGGATCTGGTACGGCGTGATCCCCATTACGAGGATGCGGTCACCGAAAGCGGTGCAATCATGCATGTAGCGGACCATCAGGTCTGAGCGTTTCCCGAAATCCATCTCCTTCGCCCACTTCGCAGCGTCGAATTCCTGCGCATCAGCCGGGGATACCAATCCATCGACCGGCGGCGACGAAGTCAGACGAGCGAAAGTTTCTGGCAGGTTCGCGACTCGGCCCGGAAACGTCAACATACTGCCGGTGAGAGTCAAGAGGCTGATGCCGATGATTGCCGCTGCGATGACGCGGGCGGACGCGTGCCACATCAGCCAACCCGTCGATCGCTCCGCAGCGTCGCGACGCTGCGGCCCTCGGAGCAGGCGGGCGCCGAATGCCGCTGTTAAGGGTGCTACGAGGACGTAATACCCCGATTCGCGATAGAGCCATTGCTGCACGATCGCGACCTGAATTGCGGCAACGAGCATCAGAGCGATGTCAAGCGGCAGCGCTTCCGGCGGGCGCCACCGTGTCGCTGCTTGGCCAACGGCCGTCACCAGCAGGAGAACGGTCGTGAGAAGCGTGACCCATTCCATCCATTGGGACATGTGGTGCAGACCCGGAGTCCATGCGCCGGGTCCGCGCCCGGGGTCTGGCGTTAGCGCGCTCAGCGGATCGATGTTGAAGATGTTGGTGAACGGCGCGTGGCTGGCCCACTTGGCATTGAGGTACGCCCTGCTGAGAACGTAGTTGAAAAGTCCTTCGTTAGATTGCACGACGGCCGCCCACGGCAGGATGAGCACTGCCGCGGCCCCTCCGCACGCGAGGGCGTCCTCGATTAGATGACGCCACCCCCGCGACTCAGGTACGGTCAGCCGCGCTAACGCGAGTGTGAGCAACACACCACCACCTACATACAGCCCATGATCGTGTCTGAGCAGAAACGCGACCGCTGCAATCATCCCCATCGCGCCGCTGCGGCGCACCCCAGGACGTTCCAAGTAACGCCACATGAGCAGGATGGCGCAGGGGTATATGAACAGTTTCGAATAGTGCACCGTCGGCGTGACCGCAAGGTTGATGACGGCGACCATCATGGTGATCGTCGATGTCACTATTGATCGCGACAACCTGACGGCGAGGTGAGCCGCCACCACCATGCCGGCAATCATCAGCGCCCACTGGTTAATGAACTCGCCCAGCAGCCGATGGCCGAAAAGCAGTTGGGTGACGTACGAGAGCGCTGCTTGCAACGGTACGCCCCATTCGAAAAAATCGCGATAGGGGTGATCGCCGGCGAACAGGCTCACGGTTTCCGAGAGTGTGTAGAAGTTGTTGTCGTAGATCTGGTCATCTACCGTGATGATGAGTACGGCCGCCGAGAGCACGCCAATTGTCCATAGCAGGACGTGATGGGACGCCGCTCGTTCCACCGTCGCGGTCCGCTGTACTACCGCGTTCATGACAACCCGCCTGCAATGGCGCAGATGTCAACGGTCAACTCGCGACCATGCACAGCTCGCGTGTGTCGGCGCGGTAGCATCCGGTCAGCACCGCGTAATCATCGGAAGCAGGGGAACCTGTCGGGACCGAAGGTGCCTGTCGGATGTCGTCTCGTGTCAACCATGATCCATCCCTTTGAGCCGTTCACAGGGACGTAGTACTTGGCGAGGTACGCATGAATGCGGGGATAGCTCTTGAAGTTATCCAACACCGGATCGTCGGTTGAAAATGCGATCGGGACCGACTGTCGTTCAAGCAGCGCGAGCGATTCTGCCTCGTGCGGTGGGTCGGAGCGCCAGCCGCGACCCCACCGGATGTGGCCACCGGCTATCGGGCGCTGCGCGTAGTAGCTCACGTGCGGGGGCGTCAGGCCACTCACCAGGATGTGATCGCCTGGCGACGTGCAGTCACGCAGGTAATCAAACGGCGGGAACTCGTAGTCGGGTGGGTATGCCACCAGCCGTGCAAACGTGATTTGCACGGAGTGTGATAATTCCGACGGTTTGTACAGGCGATACAGTGAAAGGCTTCGCATCCAGATCAGCGCAGCCATTGTTGTCAAGGCGCAGAGCATCACGACGCTGATGCGGACCACCGGAAGCCGGCTGGCTAGAAACCGCGCGCTCAACGCGGCGGTCAGCGGCGCGACCACAACGACATATGACGGCCGACGGAGGAGCGCGACGTCGATCGTCGCGAGAAAACCGCCCGCCAGCAGCAACCGGCATGCACTGCGGCGAGGGTCCAACTCACGCCCGTTGCGCCACAGTTCCCAGAGTCCCGCCGTCACCAACGCGACAGGAATCAACAGCGCCATCTGCTGAATCCACGTGATCGCGTCATCGTTCGACACCGGCAGCGGAAGCCCGAACGTTCGAATCGGATTGATGTGAAGGAGCGACGCGTAGGCACTACCCGGCGTTCCCTCGAACAGTTCGGCGCGCGATCGTGCGTAGGCCTCTAGCCCCTCGGTCGTCGCGACAGCGATGAGCCATGGCGCGAGCACAACCGCGACGGTAACGATATAAGCGGCCGCCTCGCGGACGATGGCAGACGCGCGTCTCGATTCGGGAAGGGCAACACGTGCAAGCAGAAACGCGCCGACCGACGCCGTCCCCAGATAAACACCGTAATCGTGCCGGAAGAGGAACGCGATCGCGGTCACACAGCCGCAGGCTGCACCGCGGCCGGCCGTCGGCTGGTCGATGTACCGCCAGCACATCCAGACCATCAGCGGGAAGAAAAACAGCTTGTCGTGGTGATAGATCGGCGTCACCGCGAGAATCGTCAGAGCGATTCCCATCACGGTCAGCGTGGCGCGCATCGAGCGCGACGTGCGGATGGCGAGATGGGTCGCAATGCCGAACCCCGCAAGGATGAACAACCACTGTCGAACGAACTCGCCGATGAGCCGGTGCCCCGATAGCAGTTGGACCGCCGCGGCTGTGTAGCTTGCCAGCGGCACGCCGGGCTCGAAGAAATCTCGATAGATCCGATCGCCTGACAGGAGCGACTCGGCGTTCGACATCGCGTAGAAGGTGGCGTCGAAGATTTGCTCGTTTGCCGTGATAACGAGTACGAACGCAGCGCCCGACACAATGGGGACGATCGCGCTGCAGGTAGCAGATCGGTACGCATGCCTGCGCGCCGCAAGGGCGATCGCGACCAACATTGGCCACGACCGCCACGTCATGAATACGGCGGCAAGCGCGAGCGTAAGGCTGATTTGACCGAGACGATCGGATTCCAGCCAGGCATGGGCGCGCGGCGATAGATCAGGGCGATCCACTCGGACTCGGAACGCCGATCGATCGATATGAAACGTATCTTCGACGCGCGGGTCCGTCACGAGCTGTTGGATATCAGCTCGCGAACGTTTGCGAACGAAGTACAGCCAGGTACGTCCCTCAACCAGCGCGCCTTCGGCGAGGCCGTGCGCCTCCTCGGCGCGTACACGCTCGGCGGCGGATACGGTGGGCGCCCAACGGATATTGACGCGTTGCGCCGCGGGCCCCGCCGTTAGATGGAACCAGGCGAGGAAGCCGGCGGCCATGTACGCTGCGATCGCCAGACCGAGCGGCATGAAATCGAGGCCGCGGCGATTCCGTCGTCGATCGGCGAGTTGCGTCACGATTCGCACGATTCTACGCTACCAGTTTTGTCGAACCGCTCATTCCCGCTGATGCACTGCCATCACGGTACCGTGAAGCTGTGCGTGAGATATCGCGCTAGACGTACTGCGTCAGCGACTCGGCAACCGATGCGATCACGAATTCCATCTCGGAGGGATTCAGACCAATCCAGAGCGGCAGGCGAATCAACCGGCTGCTGACACTCGTGGTCACATCCATGTGGCTGGCGACGCGTCCATACCGCCGACCGGCTGCGGATTCGTGCAGCGGCACGTAGTGGAAAATCGCGTTCACACCGCGAGTATTCAGGTCAGCGAGTACTTCGGCTCGCGGCATTGAAGGCGGCAACAGGAGATAAAACAGGTGTGCGTTATGCGATGCGTAGTCCGGCACAATAGGGCACCGCACGCCAACGCGCTCCAACGCAGCGCAATCGGACGCATACCGGTTCCAGAGTCGGAGACGTTCAGTCGTCATCTCGTGTGCAGACTCGAGCTGCGCCCATAGAAAAGCCGCGGTCAGTTCACCCGGCAGGAATGACGACCCGATGTCGACCCACGTGTATTTCTCCACTTCGCCGCGGAGAAAGTGCGATCGGTTCGTTCCTTTTTCCCAGATGATCTCGGCGCGCGCGCGGAACCGGTCGTCGTTGATCAGCAGCGCACCGCCTTCACCAGAAATTACGTTCTTCGTCTCGTGAAAACTGAGTGCCGCCAGATGGCCAATTGATCCGAGCGGCCGGCTCCGGTATCCGGCGAGAAAGCCCTGCGCAGCGTCCTCGACGACGACGAGGTTGTGGCGTTGTGCGATATCCATGATCGCGTCCATGTCGCACGCCACGCCGCCGTAGTGGACCGGCACAATCGCGCGTGTCCGATCCGTAATCGCTGCCTCGATAAGTGTCTCGTCGATGTTCAGCGTGTCGGGCCGGATATCGACGAACACCGGCCGCGCGCCCCGCAGAACAAACGCATTCGCCGTCGACACGAATGTGAATGACGGCATGATGATCTCGTCCCCCGGAGCGGGATCGAGGAGCAGCGCTGCCATCTCCAGTGCGGCGGTGCAGGAATGCGTCAGCAGCGCGCGTGCGCACCTCAGCTCGCGCTCCAGCCACATGTGACACCGCTGCGTAAACGGCCCGTTGCCGGCGAGCTGACCGCCCTCAACGGCTTCGGAGATATACGTGAATTCGTGGCCCGTCAGATGCGGCCGATTGAAGGGAACCCTCACGGGCGCCCATCCTCGCCGGACCGCCAGACCGCGAGGCCAACGCCAGTCTTGCCATAGTCATTGCCGTTGTAAAGCATGTATCGTCGGCCACAGTAATCAATCAGGCAGGGATACTCCACCATATCGCTGTCCCACCCTTCGCCTGAGGGTAACAATCCGCCGACGTCGTCCGCGCGCGTCCAGGTAATCCCATCCATCGATTCGGCGTACGCAATGCGATAGCGCGCACCACGAACGGCAAACCACGTCCGGTACCGATCCTCGTCGCGGATCACCCACGGACGCGCGATAGCGTGTTCGCCGGCGCCGTAATCGATGCACGTCCGCCCTGGACGGTCCCAGTGAACGCCATCGTTGGATTCGGCATATCGGATGTTGTAACAGGGTTCGAGAGCCGAACCTTCGGTAATCCAGCCGGTACCAGAGATGTACCACATACGCCAGCGCGCGCCGTCGTGGCGAACGAAGGGCGAGCCTGTCAGAAATGGTTCCTCATCAACCAGCCCCAACACCGGCGCTCGGGAGACCCGTCGAAATGGCCCGTTCGCATCGCTCACCGCCAGGCCCGCGCCGAGGTAGAACGGAACTGTGACGCCACGATTCCATCCGGTGTAATACAGGTATCGGCGATTACCAACCTTCGTGAGACAGGAGCCCACGATGCCGTTGTCGTCGAACGTCCCGCGTTCGCCCAGCTCGAGCACGGGATCCGGTTCGAGTGGTGCGAATGACGGTGTCGGCTCGAGCGTGAGCATGGCGCGGCCAATACGCGCACGACCCTGCTGATCGCGAAGACTCAGATAGACGTTCCAGCGTCCATCTTCGGCAGCCTCCGCAATCGGCAGCGCCGCGTGCGACACCGCCCACGCCGACGCGGCAGCCGTATCGAGATCGAGCCGGCCGAGGCGAACCCACGTGCCGCTCACAACTCGATCTCGTCACTCAACTTTGGTGCTCGCTTCGCGCGCTCCGGATAGTAGACGCCCTTCGGCGTAGTGTTCTTCGTGATCACGGCACCGGCCACGATCAGCGATTCGGGAGCAATCGTGATCGCATTGCGCAAGGTCGCATTGACGCCGAGGAACGAACCGGTGCCGATGCGCACATGCCCCGACACGACCACATGCGACGTGATGAAGCAGTGGTCCTCGATAATCGAGTCGTGTCCGATGTGGTTGCCGCTCCACAGCGTGACGTCGTTGCCAACGGTGACGAATGGCTGCACGGTGTTGTCTTCGAGGATGAAACAGTTATCGCCCGGCGGGGTCGTCAGATACGTGCACCGCGAACTGATGTAACTGACGAGCGTGTACCCGGCAGCCCGCATCTGATCGTATTTCTCCTTTCGTACGCGGTTCATCTTCGCGTAGCCGATCGCCACAAATGCCGCATATTCAGCGGGCGGATATCGTTGCAGGGCCTCGTCAAACGACACCAGCGGAAGATTGTCGAACGTCTCAGCGGTCTTGAACGGGGCATCAACGACGAACGCCGCCACCTGATGCCCGCTGTCGGTCCTGAAATAGAAGTTCGCCAGCCGGGCAACGTCGCCGGCGCCAAAGATCAGGAGCTGCGCCACGTGTCGCTCTCCGTCCCATAAATCCGCCGGATGATCGTGTACGGCCGATCTTTGGTCTCGGTGAAGACTTTCGCCAGATAAATCCCGAGTACTCCCACGCAAAAGATCATCACACCGCCGAGGAACCAGATGGACACCATGATCGAGGCCCACCCAGGGACGCCGATACGCCCCGTCATGCTCTGATACATCAGCACGATGCCGGCAGCGATCGAGAGCAGAATGACGCCCACACCCAGTTGAAAGATGTACAGGAGTGGGCGGTTGCTGAACGATGTGATCGCCGTAACGAACGCGGAAATTCGCCTTCTGAGTCCGTAGGACGTGTCCCCGCGCGTGCCCTTGTCCAGGGTCAGCGGTCGCTGCTCAAACCCGGTGATCGTACAGAGGCCCGCGAGCGACACTTCCTGCTCGCGATGTTGGACCAGCGCGTCGACATACTGGCGCGTCATCAGGCGTGCGGTGATGATGTTGGGCGGAAACGGGTGCGTGAGGAGCTTGTTGAAAATGCGATAAAAGAGCGCGCCGCTCATCCGTTCGAACCATCCGCCTTTGCGCGAACGCTGCACGCCGTAAATCGATTCCGCGCCAGTGGACGCCATCGCCTCAAGGAATATTGGGAGCCAGGCGGGATCCTCCTCTAAATCTGAATCGATCACGAAGATTAGATCACCGCGGGAGCACCCGAGACCGGTCATCAGTGCCTTGTGGTGGCCGAAGTTCCTCGACAGGTCGACCACCCGCGTATGCGGGTCGCGGCGCTGCAGCTCGATTGCGATCTGCAGCGACTTGTCCGGCGAACCGTCGTTCACCATGATGAGTTCCCAATCCGTGGTCACCTGTGCGGCCGTTTCCGATACGCGCCGATGGAATTCGCGGATGAAGTCGGCCGACTTGTAGAGCGACGTCACGATCGACAAGCGGAGTGTCACAGCTTCGAGTGTCACAGCTTCTTCATGAAGTCGAGCGCGCGCGGGCCCGTACAGAAGAGCAGATCGAGCACGCTCACGGAGTGCTCGAACGGACCGTGGGGCTGCGAGTATTCAGCGTACCCAGAGTAGTCGGCAAATTGCACGGCGATTCCGACTGCCTCGAATGCGCCGATGTCCAGGTAGTGCGAGGCGCTCGGACCCGAGAGATACTCGGTGGCGCCAACCGCACGACACAGATCGATGAGACGCTCGCTCGGGGCGTGTCGCGTCGCGTAGTCGCTCGACCATGTGATCGGCGTGGTGATGCCGAGCACGTCGCAGATCGCGGCGATGAAGGCGTGATTGATCTGGCTCAAACGTGTCGACGGCTGTTCATACAGGGCGGCGAGCCGGTCGGCAAAGGCATCGAAGTACGGCGCCTTCGCATAGTTTGCCTGGATGGTCTGCCAGTGACGCCGCCCCCAGTGCGGATCCGATGTGGTCGTATCCTGAATCAACTGTGTATAGCGCCCGCGAGTGTGGACCGGTATGGACAACCAGGCGAGTCCGTGGCGCGTCTTGATTCTGTTCCGGCTCCGCCAGTCGCGCCGCGTGAACTGCACATCGTCCAGGAGGATGAAAGCGTCCACGCTTCGAATCAGGTCAAAATAGCCCTTCCACGGGATATAGCTCGATTGAACGATCGCCGCCCGCTTACGAGGCATTCATTGAAACGCGGCCGATGGTACCATTTGGTCGGCGTCCCACACCAATGGTCGATGCGTTGCGAAGCTACGGTGTCAACGAGCAAGAGGTCGCAGCTGGCGATTTGGCCGCACATGCCGAACGGATTCGGCTCGCCGGCTACTGCGTGCTCGCAGGCGCGCTCAGCGCAGCCGACACTGCTGATCTCGCTTCGCGGCTCGACGAGGTTCTTCGGCGGCAGACTGAGGAATTCGGCGGCGAACGTCTCGAGCAGATTGGCGACGGATTCACCGCCCGGTGTCCCCTGGTTGACGATGCGGCCTTCCTGAAACTCGCAACGCATCCCCGGCTTCTCGCGCTCGTGCGGCTGCTGCTCGGCGAGTATGTGGTGCTGATGCAGCAGAACGGCGTCATCAATCCGCCGCAGCAAGGACACACCCAGGGCGCGTACCATCGAGATCTGCCCTATCAACACTTCGTCTCGAGCCGGCCGCTCGCCATCAGCGCGCTGTTCTGCATCGATCCATTTCGAGCCGAAACGGGTGCGACCATGGTCATTCCGGGATCGCACCACGTCGAGCGATTCCCTTCTCCCGAGGTCGCCGCATCGGCGGAGGTATCGGTGAATGCCGACGCCGGTTCATTCGTGGTCTTCGATGCGATGCTGTTCCATCGCGCCGGTGACAACCGTTCAGGCCGGGTGCGACGGGCCGTGAACAATGTCTTTTCCGTGCCCATCATCGCGCAGCAGATCTCGCTTCCCGCGGCGCTGAACGGCCGTTACAGCGACGATCGAGAGCTGGCACGTCTGCTTGGCTACGACTCGACTCCCGCCGCATCCGTGGTGGACTGGCGCACGCGTCGGCTCCGCAGGAGCGGAAAGCCGATGTCGTGAGTCGCCGCGGGGTCTGCATCTGGTTCACCGGTCTGAGCGGCGCCGGCAAGTCGACGATCGCGGGTATTGTGTCGCGCTGTCTCGAACGACGAGGCCGAACGGTCACGCTCCTCGACGGTGACGTCGTCCGAACGCACTTGTCGAAAGGCCTCGGTTTTTCCAAAGACGACCGTGACACCAACATCCGCCGTATCGGCTTTGTGGCCTCCGAGATCGTGCGGCACGGCGGCATCGCCATTTGTGCCGTCGTCAGTCCGTACGAAGCGACCCGCACCGAGGTGCGGCAGCAGATCGGGCCGGAATCATTTGTCCTGGTGTACGTCGCGACGCCGCTCGAGGAGTGCGAACGCCGTGACACCAAGGGCCTGTACCTGAAGGCGCGGCGCGGGGAGATCACGGGAATGACCGGCATCGACGATCCGTACGAACCACCGCGATCACCCGACGTGGTGCTCCAGACGACGGACGCCGACGCGGAAACGTGCGCCGATGACGTCGCGCGCTTCCTTGAAAAGAGGGGATTGCTGTAACCCACCCGCCGCCTCGTTCTTCACACGACTGCGGCGATTTTCACGCATCACACGAGGGACCGCCGACCTGAGTTGGCAAGGCTGGCGATTCATGTTCAAATCATGAACGTCTCGTTCACGATGTGAACGAGCATCGAGTCCGGCCCCTGTAACCGACAGGCCGGAGGTGTACCTGCCTCCGCGCCGCTTCCCATGCCTCAGCGCTGAACGTGGAACTCGAGTCCCGAAGAGATCTGCAGCTGCTCGAAGCCCTCGAACACGAGGCGACGATTACGCAGCGAACCTTGGCCAGCCGCCTCGGCATGGCGCTCGGGCTGACGAACCTCTATCTCAAGCGTCTCGTGCGCAAGGGATACGTCAAGTGCGTCACCATCTCGCCCAACCGGCTCGTCTACTCGCTGACCCCCAAGGGCATGGCTCGCAAGGCGCGTTTGACATACGAGTTCATGAAGTACTCGCTCGACTTCTATCGTGATGCGCGCCAGCACCTCCGCCGCAGCCTCGTCGAAACCGTCGCTGAGCAGAAGCGCGTCGCGATCTTCGGAACCGGCGATGCCGCGGAACTCGTGTTCCTGCTGATTCGCGACATGGGTCTCGAGTTGGTTGCGGTGTTCGCGGACGGCGAGGGACGTTTTCTCGGCCTGCCGGTCCGCCCGATCGACGATCACGCCACCGTGCCGTACGACGTACTGGTCGTCGCCGTGCTGGAGCGGCCGGCGGGCACGGTCAAGCGGCTTGGGCAGCTCGGCGTGCCATCCGAGAAGATCGTCATGCTGCGGCCCGACTGGACCGCGACGACGGCACGTCAGAAGGCACCGGGGATTTAGCGAAAGCATGGAAAGTCGACGGCACCGAAGCGGCCAGTCGCGTGTCGTCGGCGATCGACGAGCAGCAACCCTCCGGTCCCCTCGAGGGGCTCGTAGTTGTCCTGAAAGTATCGGCGAATGTCCGGGTACGCGCGGAGATCGTCGAGCACAGGGTCGTGGGTGGAGAACGCAAACGGCACCGGCTGCCTCTGCAGCAGCATCAGCGATTTCCGCTCATAAACAGGATCGGAGAGCCAGCCTTGATGCCATTCAAGGTGTCCACCGGCGATCGGCCTCTGTGTGTAATAGCCGACCTGATACGGCGTGGAGCCCGTCACGAAAATGTGGTCGCCATCACGCGTGCAATCGTGCATGTAGCGGAGCGCGAGGAGCAGCCGCCCGTCGCCGCCGTTCGCCAGCCACTCGGCCGGTTGAGCACTGCGTGCGCGGCTCGCTGGTTGAAGCGCATCGATCGGGGGTGTCGTCAACAGCTGATCGAACGTCGGCGCCAGCTCCCTGGCCTCGGACGGCTTCAGCAGATCCCAGGCCGCGACGTAGCCAGCGACTGCGACGCCGGTCACGACCAGCGTACTCATCGCGAGGATCGGGGTCGCGATTCGCCAGACTCGTATCGCCGACTGCCCCGCTGCGGCGAGCAGCCGCGCGCCTAACACGGTGGACAGCGTCAGTCCGACGACGAAGTAGCTGTCCTCCCGAGAGAGGCGAATCGCCACGATGATGGCCATGGCGGCCGTGATGATGGTCCGAGCTGTTTCAAGCGACAGCGGCTGCTCGTCGCGGCGATGCCGCACGATGTCGATGATCGCCGATACCAACACGACGAGGGGCAGCAGCAACGTGAGCTGCAACAGCCAGCGCTGACCCTCTTCGCGCGACGGAAGTCCTCCAACGCCCATGATCGTTGCCGGATTGAAGTTGCGCAGCACCAGCACCAGATACGCCAATCCCGCTGGTGCCTGCGTGTCACCCCAGGCGGCACGCGCTCGGACGTACTCGATCAGCCCTTCATTGCGCTGCACCAGAATCGCCCACGGCAATAGCGGCACGGCCGCAGCAACGGTGAACGCCACGATCTCGCGAACAGACGATCGCCGCTCTCTTGATGCCGAATTGATGACGCGCGCCAGGACAAACGCGAGCACGGCTCCAGTGCCGATGTACATGCCGTGGTCGTGTCGGAACAGGAACGCGACGGCAGTGACGAGACCGACCACCGCGCCACGCTGAGCGCTCGGTGCTTCCATGTAGCGCCACAGCACCCAGACAGCGAGCGGATAGAAGAACAATTTTGGAAAGTGGTACGTCGGCGTTGCGGCGATGATGGCAATCGCGATGAGCGTCGTTGTCAGCGACGCCCACCAGGAATGACTGAGGCGATGTGCAAGGTGCAAGCTGATCACGACGCCGGCGACGATAAACGTCCAGTGGATCAGAAACTCGCCGATCAGACGATAGCCGGTCGCCCATTGCATTTCCGCCGATATCAACGTCATCAGCGGCGATCCCATTTCGTAGAAGTCGCGATACGGGCGATCCCCCGCCAGTAGCGCTGTCGCTTGCCACACAAAATAGAAGTTCGTGTCGAAGAGTTGCTCCACGACGCTGTACATCAGCACTGCAAGTGTGAGCACACCAACGACGGCGTACAACAGCCAGCGCGTACGAATCTCTGTCGCCGATCTCCGGCTCGCCGGATACGGCGACTCCACAGTGCTCATTCGAAGTTGTTCATTATAGTGACCGGTTCCTCCACGTCCCTCCGATCGCGACGCAGAGTGGTTGAGGCGTGATCGCGATCCGCATTCGTGATGTGGGCCGGTACTTCGGCGAACCGGTGATTATGGACGGCGGCGCCCAGCCCCGTGAGGCGTGGCGGTCGTTGCTGCGCATCGCCGGGATCACACCGAAGACACGGTTGAGCGACGATGAGCCACTCACGCAGCGTGTGGTGACAGCGCCCGGCCACGTACTACGCGATATCTCCGTTGATATCGAGCAAGGGACCGTGACGTGTTTGTACGGTCCGTCAGGATGCGGAAAATCGGTCCTGTTGAAAATTCTTGCCGGCGTGATCGCGCCGACACGCGGGCGCGTGGAAATTTACGGCGACGTTGCGCGGCTACTGACGTCTGGCGACAACGTCGATCAGCGCATGACCGCGCACGAGAATATTCAGAACTTTCCTCTGTGTCGGACGGCCACGGCCGACGTCGTCGAACGGTTCCAGATGGAGGTAATCGATTTCGCCGAGCTGCAGGGATTCGAACACGTTCCGCTGCGCACCTATTCCACGGGCATGCTGATGCGGCTGAACGTGGCGCTCACACTGTGCAGCACCGCGCCAATCATCTTGATTGACGATGTGTTCGCGGTGGGGGACATCGCGTTTCAACAGAAGGTCGTGGACAAACTCCACGCCCTGCAGGCTGAGGGACGCACGCTCGTCATAGCCTCGTCCGATGACATGCTGATCGATAAGATCGCGACGCGCATCCTGACACTCGGCAACGGCCACATCATCAACGACGCGCCGCCCAAGCGCCTGACATTCGATCGCCCACCGCCGTCAACCGCCGAATTCGACTGGCACGCCTCGGATAATTTTCCCGAAAACGACGTCGTGGCCCTGCGTGCGATGCAGATCGAGAGCTGCCGGAATGCCGACGACACGTACCTTGATGTGGCACTCGCGTTCGAAGCAAAGGTACCCGGCGCGCGCTGCCGGCCATCGGTTACGGTGAGACGCGAGAAGAAGGTCGTGTTCCGAAGTCTTTATCCGGAACAGATCGAGCTGGGCGATTCCCGTCGATTCGGCTGCACGGTCCGTATTCCGCTGCACATCCTGTCGAGCGGCACGTATCTGCTGACGCTCGACATGCACACCTACCTCCGGAACAACC
Organism: Vicinamibacterales bacterium; assembly: GCA_035764385.1. Lineage (GTDB taxonomy): Bacteria > Acidobacteriota > Vicinamibacteria > Vicinamibacterales > UBA2999 > Gp6-AA40. The sequence goes on along the minus strand of DASTZI010000496.1, from coordinate 3,764 downwards.
TGTATCGCCTGAAAGCGCGCGATGCCATCACGCTGAACGTCCGTCACGCGACGGATGCTGCAGAGGACCGCCGACGGCCGCTGCTGACCGTCGCGTTTCCGTGGGAACTCGAATCGATGGCCGAGGCACACGTGTGACACCCGCTCGAGTCTCGGTTCGTAATGTCTCGAAGGTGTTTCCGCGCCGAAAGGCCACGCGCGTCAGGGGGATCTCTACGGATGGCTGGCCGGCCCTCCGTGACCTATTCCAGAAGACCATGCGGCGCGAGCGCGAACGACACACCCGCCAGAAACGCGATCAACTCTGGGCCCTCGATAACGTCAGCTTTGACGTGGCTCCGGGCGAAATCGTCGGCATCATCGGACGCAATGGCGCGGGCAAGAGCACACTGCTGAAAATTCTTGCGCGCGTCCTCAGCCCCACTGCCGGACACATCACGATGCACGGCCGCGTCGTTTCGATGCTCGAGCTCGGCATCGGTTTCGCGCCCGACCTGACCGTTCGCCAGAACATTCAGATCCAGGGGCGGCTCGCGGGCATCCCGGGCAAGCGGGTGCTCGCCTCCGAGGAGAGGATTCTCGAACTCTCCGCCATGACGCCGTTTCGCGACATCCCGCTGCGCCTATGCCCGAGCGGCACTGCCGTGCAGCTGGGGTTCGCCACGATGATGGGGCTCGGCGCCGAGATCGTTCTCGCCGACGAAGTGCTCGCAGTCGGCGATGCGGCGTTTCGAAAGATGTGCGAGGAGCAGGTCGAAGCCATAGGCGCCTCGGGCGTATCGGTACTGTTCGTCTCGCATGACATGGCGGCGATTCGACGCATCTGCAGCCGCACGATCTGGATCGATCGAGGACACGTCGTGCAGATCGGGCCGACCGATGACGTCGTCGCGGCATACATGACTGAATTGCTCGCGGGTCGCCTGCTCGCGCCACTGACTGGCGAGGCGCTGGCGTCGAGTTGCCGCTTGCTCGCGGCGCGTCTGCTTGACGAAAACCATGCGCCGGTCGGCGCGTTGAGCATCACCAACGCCGGCTATCTCGACTGTCTCGTTCGAGTCTCACGACCGGACGTCACCGCCCTGGTCGACATCGAGCTCTGGCTCGGCGAGCATCATCTCCTTACGGTCACGAGTCCGCCGATGCAGGCGCCACAAGCGACGACGTTTCGAACCGCCGTCCACATTCCGGGGGACTTCCTCAACGAGCAGCAGTATCAGGCACGCTTTCGTATGCGGGCGCTCCCTCATTACGACTCTGCCGATGCACCGGCGATCACCACAGAAGAACGTCTCGACTTCCGGGTGATTAACGTCCACCGCGAACAGTCCGTGTGGAACGAGTGGAGCGGCACGAGCAAGGGATTCATCAGTCCTCGGCTGACGTGGCGACTGTCACGCGTGCAGTAGCGTGATGTCCTCTCAACCGACCATCGTCATCGAAGCGCGTCCGGACACCATCGGCGCGCGGCTGCGATCCCTGTGGCAGTACCGGGCATTTCTCGGCTTCCTGTCCAAAGAGATCGTGATGCGACGGGCGCGCGGCACGCTGCTTGGTTTCTGGTGGGTCCTGCTGCGGCCGCTGATGCCGGTGGTGACGCTGATTTTCACGTTTACTTCCGTCAAACCAGTCGAAACGTCGGCAGGTGTGCCGTATTCGGTGTTTTTCCTGAGCGGCTACATCACCTGGCGCATCTTCCAGAGCGCCCTTAACTTCCTGCCGCGGACGATGACGTGGACACAGTCGATCATGCGGCGCGCCTATTTCCCGCGCCTGCTCGTGCCATTCGCCGGCCTCGCGCCGACATTGATCGAATTCGCCTTGCTGCTGGTCGCCTTCGTCGTCGTCGTTGCCTCGGCATGGTGGAACGACGGCCAGCTTCCGCTGCGTGTTGGCTGGCAGATGCTCGGGCTGATCCCCGCAGTGATCGGCGCATTGATGTTCGCGCTCACGGTCGGCATGCCTACGGCTGTCATCGCGCTGTTCTTTCGCGATGTGCGGTATGCGATTCGCTCCTTCGCTGGCGTCTTCATGTTCCTGACGCCGGTGGTCTATCCGGTGACGTTCATCCCGGAGCAGTACCGTTGGGCGATGTACGCGTTCAACCCGATGGCCGCCATCGTCGAGCTCTCACGCTGGGCATTGATTGGCGGAGTGCTGAACACTGAGTACCTCGCGCTGTCGTTTGCGACCAATATCATCCTTTTCATCCTCAGCGTCGTCTTCTTCCTGCGCGCGGAGGCCTACCTGGGTGATCAGCTCTAGAGCAGGTTTCTTTCGATGACCGTGCTGTTCGTCATGCGGCACTCCGGTTACGTGCGGAACTTCGAGTCGACGCTGCGAATGTTGTGCGAGCGCGGCCATGTCGTGCATCTCGGCTTTCAGGGCCAAACGAAGTACGACCAGCTCGATCCGACGCACATCGCGCAGCAGCTCGCCGACCGGTACTCGACATTCACATACGGCGAGGCACCGATTCGTAATGATGGGTGGGGGCTGCTCGGGCGCGACCTCCGCCTCGGCCGGGACTATTTGCGGTATTTGAGGCCCGAGTACCGCGGTGCTCCAAAGCTGCGCGCACGTGCCACGCGTGATGCGCCGCCGTGGGTGGTGCGACGCGCCGAACGCGGACTTCTGGCCACATCTGCTGGCCGTGCGGTGCTCTCATCGTCGCTCCTGGCGATGAATACAGCCATTCCCAGAGATCCCGCAATCGACCAGTTCGTCCGCGAATCCAAAGCAGACCTTCTGATCGTCACGCCCCTGATCGAGCCAGGATCTCCACAAGTCGATTACGTCACGAGTGCCCGTGCGCACGGGATTCCCACAGCGCTGTGCGTGGCCAGCTGGGACAACCTCACGAACAAGGGGCTGATCCACGACGCCGTTGATTTGGTCGCGGTGTGGAATGAGGCAATGAAAGATGAGGCGGTGCGGTTTCACGGCGTCGCACCGGAAAGAGTCGCTGTCACTGGAGCAGCCGCCTTCGACCACTGGTTCGACTGGCGGCCCAGTACCACGCGCGAAGCGTTCTGCGCGCGTGTGGGGTTGCGAGCCGATCGCCCCTACCTGCTCTACCTCTGTTCCTCTCGATTCGTCGCGCCCGACGAAGTCCCGTTCGTGCGTCGATGGGTCGAGCAACTTCGGCGCTCAACAGGAACGGTGCGCGAGGCGGGTGTTCTGGTGCGGCCGCATCCGCAGAATGCCGATCAATGGCGCGATGTCGATTTCGGGGCGTCGGACAACGTTGCCGTGTGGCCGCGCTCTGGTGCCGCACCAGCGGATGCGGTCACGCGCAACGAATACTTCGATTCGATCTATCACAGCGTGGCGGTGGTCGGAGTCAACACCACGGCACAAATCGAGAGCGCGATCGTGGGACGCCGCGTCTTTACTGTTCTCGCGCCGGAGTTTCGAAACACGCAGGAAGGCACGCTGCATTTCCGTCATCTTCGCGAGGTCAACGGCGGCCTCGTACACGTGGCACGCGACCTCGACGAGCACGTGACGCAGCTCGAGAAGGCCGTTCACGAGGCGACAGCCAACGACGAGCGGTGTCGCCGCTTTGTCGAGGCGTTCGTACGCCCCCATGGCGTGGACCAGGCGGCGACGCCGCGGCTGGTGGACGCGCTCGAAGGGCTTGCAGGCAAACCCATCCCGGCGTCCTCCGGATCTCCGTTTTGGCTCCCTGTCCTCCGTCGCCCTCTGGCGCGACGCGCGGCCGCCTTGGAGCGTGCCGCATTTACCGACCCGCAATCGTATGCG
>DASTZI010000495.1:0-2765 GCA_035764385.1 Vicinamibacterales bacterium | reverse complement strand
CGGGAGCGAGTCGAGGAGCGTGCGCGCCTCCGCCGCCACCTTGCGCGGGTCGAGCGTCATCTTGCGAAGCAGGGACGGGACGATGCCGTTCTCCTGCTCGACGAGCGCGACGAGCAGATGCTCGGGCGTGATTTCGGCGTGGGTTCCTTCAGACGCCAGGTTCTGCGCGGTCATGACCGCTTCCTGCGCCTTTTCCGTGAACTTGTTCAGATTCATCTTCGTGTTCTTCCTGCGTAGAGACCGACCGTCGGCCGGCCGCTACCAGACTTCCTATGCGGCGCTATGTTTACTGGCGGCGCCGTCGCCAAGTTTCGCGAGCGCTTCGTAGTGCGAGCGCTCTTCGGGCGTCAGCTGCGTCGGGAGCTGCACTTCGACGCGCGCATACGCGTCGCCCTTGTCGTCGTTCTTGTTGACGGCCGGCATACCGTAACCCTTTAGACGGAACACCTGTCCGTTTTGAGTCACCGCCGGGATGCGCAGCCGTACGGACTTGCCCGCAATCGTCGGCACCTCGACCTCGCCGCCAAGGACGGCTGTCGTGACCGGCAGCGGCAGCTTGACGTAGAGGTCGCGGCCCTTGCGCTCGAAGAGCGGATGCGTCGAGAGTCGGATGCGCAAATAGAGATCGCCGGACGCGGCGCCGCCGACGCCGGGTTCGCCTTCGCCCGAGATCCGGACGCGTGAGCCGTCGCCGACACCAGCCGGGATGCGGACGTCAACCGTACGCGTATGCCCGTCGTGCTTCAGCGATAGCCGCCGCATCGTGCCGTGATAGGCGTCGTCGAGCGACAGTTCGATGTCGTGCTCGACATCGCGTCCCTTGCGGCTGCGCGTGCGGCCGCGTGTTCCGCCACGCGCGGAGCTTTCGCTCCCGCCGAACCCGCCACCGAAAAATGTTGTGAAGAAGTCGGAAAACGGGTTCTGATCCCCGAACATCTCTTCCATTTCTTCCTGCGTCATCGTGCGGAAGCCCCCCTGGCCGCCGCCGGTGTTCACATTCCACTGCCCGGCAAACGGATTCGGTCCGCCCGCACGCTCCGCCTGTTCGTACGCACGCCAGTTTGCGCCGAGCTCGTCGTACTTCTTCCGCTTGCCCGGATCACCGAGCACCTCGTACGCCTCGTTGATCTCCTTGAACTTTGCCTCGGCTGCCTTGTCGCCGGGATTGACGTCGGGATGATGCTTACGGGCAAGCTTGCGAAAGGCCTGCTTGATCTCCTTCTCCGTCGCCGTTTTGCCGACGCCAAGGGTGGCGTAATAGTCTTTGAATTCCACGTTACAGGCCCACCATCTCGTTTAAACGACGGATCTCAGAAGCCAGTTGCCTCCGCCCGGCGCCGGTACTCAATGCGTGTTCATCCATCAGCGGTTGAATCCGGTGCACCACTTCGGCGATCGACAGCAGCCGCTGTACTCCGGCAAGGTTGATCCCCAGTTCGTCGACCAGGTGTTTGATCAGGCGCAATCTTTCGAGCTCGTCACGCGAATAGAGACGCATACTCCCGATGGTGCGAGACGGCTGAATCAATCCAAGCCGCTCGTACTTGCGCAGCGTCTGAGGATGCATCCCGAGGCGCTCTGCCGCCATGCTGATCAGATAAAGATCGTGATTGGAAGCCATACCTACGATTTCCCAGGCTGAGTCACATCAACGCATGACATTACACGATCCGAGTGTAGGTCTTGATACGATTCGTGTCAAGGTGGTGAGTCGCCGCATTGATGGGGTCTGACCCCGGTGATGCGTTGTACCGGGGTCTGACCCCGTGGCACAAGGTAGGATCGTACCGCTTCGATGGATGTCACTGGATCCGATCTACTGACCGTCGGCCTGCTCGTCGCGCTCGAGGCGATGCTCAGTGCCGACAACGCGCTCGTGATGGCGGTGATGGTGCTCGGGCTGCCGCGTCGTCAGCATAAACAGGCCCTGCGCTACGGCCTGGTTGGCGGCTTCGCCATGCGGATCATCGCAACGCTGCTGGCGGTCTACCTGATTCGCATCGCCTGGGTGAAGCTGGTCGGCGGCCTGTACCTGTTGTATCTGACGTACTCACATTTCTTTGCTCACCGGGAGGAAGGCGGCGATCGACGCGCGCCACCTCCGGCGCAGCCGATGTTCGGCTTGTCGGCGCTCTGGGCGACGATCGTCCGCGTCGAACTCGTCAACCTGGCGTTCTCCATTGACTCGATCCTCGTTGCCGTCGCGATGTCACCGAAGCGCTGGGTAGTGATTACAGGCGGCATTCTCGGCATTGTCGCGCTGCGGCTCGTCGTCGGCCAGCTCATCTCGCTCGTGCAGAAGTATCCGACGCTCGTCGACGCGGCATTCGTGATCATCGCGTGGGTGGGTGTGAAGCTCGGTCTCGAGTATTTCAACGCGGTGGGCTACATCCATTTCGAAGTTCCACAGTCGGTGTCGCTCGCGTTGATCATCATCGTCCTCGGCGCGGCGTATCTGTACGCTCGCGCCAAGGGACCCGTTGAACACGCGATCGATCCCATGGAGGAGAAGGCCGCCGAGCTGTTGACTTCCGAAGAAACCTCAAAACCCGAATCCCAGATCCCGAATCCCAATTGAGCGTTCCGATAGTCGATTTGGGATTTATGTAGGATTTGGGGCTTGGGATTTGGGATGGGATTTACCTGCGCCCGGCAGGAACCAGCTGCACTTCTCGGCGCTCGCCGTTGCGCGTGAAGGCGACTTTCACTGGGACGTCCGGCTTCAGCAGCTCCAGTGCAAACGTGTAGTCATAGATGTTCGTGAT
>DASTZI010000494.1:0-2321 GCA_035764385.1 Vicinamibacterales bacterium | reverse complement strand
GAACGACAAAGGCAACCCGGCCGGCAAACTCGCGGATGCCGAGCTGCATTTCACCGACGGCGCTCTCGAAGGAATGAAGCTGATTGGCTTCGCCATCTGGGAGCGGCGCAGCGGTGGCGGTCGCAACGTTACGTTCCCCGCGCGGCAGTACGTCGTCAATGGTGACCGTCGCAGCTTCGCGCTGTTGCGGCCGATCACCGACACGCACGCACAGGAGCGTGTCCGGGACCTCGTGCTGCAGGCTTACGCCGAGTACGAGGAGACCGCGACGCAAGCAGCGTCGTAGCCCGTCCGGCCTGGACGCCGCCATCGGGCGGCGTCCGGGTTCCGAGCACCGGAGAGTACAGATCAGGTACGGAGGAAGATCATGCCGCACCCACATGCGTCGAGCGATGTAGGATTGAATCATTCGCTCTCGTCGCCCACAGAGAACCGAACTCTAACGGACGTCGAGGTTGCCGAAAGATTGGGCGTGTCGCGGTTCACCGTCCGATCTTGGCGCCTCAAGGGCGTCGGGCCACGGTTCCTCAAAATGGGACGTGCGGTTCGATACCGCTCTCGGGACGTGGACGAATACGAACGGCAGGCTCTCGTCGAGACGCAAGCTGGGTCCGATCACTCTCCGATGTGATCGCTCAATGCGTGGGACGCTGCTGGCACGCCTTGCCTCCCAAATCACTGTCTCGCGCCCGGCACCGCATTGAAGCGGGCCGGCGCGAGCTCTCGACGGGAGATCGGACATGGCACTCTGGAAACGCGGTCGACGGTGGTGGACGCAGACGATGATCAACGGCGTCCGGATCAGGCAGCCGCTGTGCCCACCTGGATCGACGCGTGCGACGACCAAGTGGCAGGAGGCGGTTCAACTCGAAAAGGATGTGATCAAGGCTGCCCTCGCTGGAAAGCTTGGCGCGCAGGCGGCGCCGAAACATCTGTTCGAGGCGTGTGAAAAGTACCTGCTGGCGAAGGAAGCTACGGCCAACACCACGCGCGTAGTCGAATTCGAGCGCGAACGTCTCGAGATCGTGAAGCGTTACCTCGGCGACACGCGTCTGTCGTCAATCAGCCGCGAGACGATCGAAGGATTTCAGGCGAAGCGCCGCGTTGACGGAGCGAGCAATCGGACCGTCAACATGGACGTCGGCGCACTCCGTCGCGTCTTGAAACGATTCAAGCACTGGCATCGCCTCGAAGACGACGTCAAGATGCTGACGGAATCTGGCGGCGCACCAATCGGTCGCGTGCTTTCGGACAAAGAGCAGGAGCGGCTATTCGAGGTCGCGAAAGGGAATCCCGAGTGGACTCACGTGTACTGTGCCGCCGTCCTGGCTGCCAACACGTCCATGCGGGGTGTCGAGATCAAGCACCTCCGTCGCATGGACGTCGACCTTAAAGCGAATGCGCTTCACATCCGCAAGAGCAAGAATGAAGGAAGCAAGCGGATCCTACCTCTGAACGCCGCGGCTCTCGGTGCGGTCAAGATGATGATCGACCGGGCAGACGAACTTGGGCACAAAAGCCCAGAGCACTATCTCTGGTGCGCGAACCAGCATCACACGCTCGATCCGACGAAGCCCGGCCGCAAATGGGATACGGCCTGGCGCGCGTTGCGCGATGCGGCAGGCCTCCGAGGCCTGCGGTTCCACGACTTGCGCCACACCGTCGTGACCCGTCTCTTGGAGGCCGGCGAACCCGATCACGTCGTGGAATCGATCACCGGCCATCTGTCGCGGCGGATGCTGGAGCACTATTCGCACATCCGGTTGACAGCCAAGAGGGCGGCGCTTGATCGGTTGAATGCGCCGCGCAAATCGCGGCGCTGAGAGCGCGGCTGAGAACGCCTCGGACGCACTGCCAGTCCCATGATCGGCAACGCCATGTTCACGAGACCTGGCGTGAGCTATGTCTCTTCTGGTTGAGGCTCACTGTTCCCTTGCACGTGAGCCACAAACGTCCTCAGCACTGGCGACGAATTGCCCTTCTTCCAGATCAGGTTGAACGGCAACCGAACGTTCATATCGACCACGGGGATCAATGCGACACCTCGGGGACAATGCCAACGGGTGGACTCAGTGAGCCACGCCACCCCGATCTGGCATTGGACCAGACCCAGCACCGTATCGCGATCTGTCGCCTCCTGCACGATGCGCGGAGCGCTCAAGCCACCGCGCGCGCATACCTCCGTCATTTGGTCATAGAACGCGGGATTGACCCAGCGGTGGAACCAGATGAACGGCAGGCTTCGAAGATCCCGGAGGCGAATTCGTTTTTGCTTTGTTAGGGGATGACCCTTCGGTACGGCCAGGATCATTCGATCCAGC
>DASTZI010000493.1:0-2583 GCA_035764385.1 Vicinamibacterales bacterium | reverse complement strand
CTTCCGTCATGCATGGACCTCTGAAACGCGCCGGCGCTGTTGCGTGCCTGGAAGGTGTGCGCACGCCTTCGTTGGTCGCCAGGAAAGTCATGGATGAGACGGATCATGTCTTGCTCGTGGGTAAAGACGCGCAGAAGTTCGCACACGAGATGGGCTTCACCATCGAAGATGACTTAAACACCCCTCGGTCGCGGCAGCAGTGGCTGGAATGGAAACGCCGCACCGATCCTGAGCACTACCTTGATCCCAAGAAGCGGGCAGAACTTGGCATGAAGGTTGGTTTGGCAATGGTTGCAGAAGGAAAGATCGATCCCGATCACTACTGGGGCACGATCAATTGCAACGGCGTCAACTCGAAGGGAGAAGTCTGCGGAGTGACGACTACCAGCGGTCTCGCGTGGAAGATACCCGGCCGAGTCGGTGATTCGCCGATTATCGGAGCGGGACTCTACGTCGATGGAGAAATCGGAGCTGCCGGCTCCACCGGTCGAGGCGAGTCCAATCTCATCAGCCTTGCGTCTTTCCTGATCGTCGAATCGATGCGTCAAGGCATGCGTCCAAAGGATGCCGGAATGATGGCGCTGAAACGAATCAAGTCGCAAACCATCGAGAAGCGTTTACTGAACGACCGTGGCGAACCGAACTTCGGCGTCAACTTCTATATTGTGAATGTGAAGGGTGAATACGCGGGTGTCACGATGCGACAGAACCAGCAAGGCACTGCGAATTTCGCTGTCTGTACTGAGAATGGTCCGCAGTCCGTCGCATTGGAACCTTTACTGGTCTGATGCGGAGATCTGGAGATCTGGGGACAGGCACCGAATTCCGTGGATTGCAGAAATTCGGTCCCTGTCCCCAGATCTGCCTTATTCACTAGACTTCGAGAGCTGCCGCGCCCGGGGCTGCCCTTAGCGGTTTATAATCCCCGCCATGAAAACACGAACGGCCGCCTGCTTTGCTGTGGCGGTTCTTGGTCTGTCGCTTGTTCGATCGGCGACGGCCTTCAACTACGTTGCCGATGCCAACGGCACTTACTGGGGCATTCAGGACGACGCACCGCCGCGCGTCGATACCGGGAGCATTCGCGCCACACAGATCGGTGCGGGCCAGGTTCCCGCGTTCAGCACAACCATCAACGGATTCGGCGGCATCCGTGTGCTTGTGCAAACGACGCCGGCTCCGCGGTTCAACGGCGAAGTGATGCGCGGCTTCGGGCTGAAGTTCAACGGCAGCGAGCGATTCAACACCACGCAGTCCATCGATTTGGGCGGCGTGCTCATATCGCGTTCGGTTTACATCAATCGCGGCGCGAACTGGGGCCGCTGGCTCGACACGTTCACGAACACGACGAAGTCGCCGCTCACCGTGAAGGTCGCGTTCGGCGGACAATCCGGCGCCGGCCCATCCGGCGGGAACTCCAGCGCGATCGTGAATACTTCGAGCGGGGACGACAGGGTCGAGGCAGACGATACCTGGGTGGAAGTCGCGAGTCCCGTGGACGGCGCCAACGCGGTCGGCGGCCCGCAAGTCACGGTGCTTGGAGACCGCGGCACACTGACGTTCGCCGGCGACTGGCTCACCGACACATTCAACAAGGCGCTCTCATATACCGGCCATGAACGAAACTTTCAGGCCTATGTCAATACCCTCACCGTGCCTCCCGGCAAAAGCCGATCCGTGCTGCATTTCGTGGTGCTGGGCGTGCGTGTCACCGCGGCAACATCCGATAGCGTCCGCGCATCCGTCGAAGCAACGGCGACGAAGCTCGCTGCGACGCCTGAGGCTGCAGATCTCACGGCAGCGGAAATCTGCTCGATCGCGAATTTCAAGATTCTGACAAAGCCGTGCGTTGACGGAGTCGTCCCTCAACCGCCTGCGCCGAAGGCGAAGAAAGCGGAAACGGTTTCGAAGTACGACGTGGTGGAGAAGACCATCGGCCAACTCCGCTCCGATATGGAATCCGGCCGAACGACCTCGCAAGAGATCACGCAGGCGTATCTCGATCGCATCGAGTTCTATGACAAAGGCCAGTTCGGATTTCATGCGTACGAGGTTGTGGCTGCGGATGTGATGAAGCAGGCCAAAGCGGCGGACGATGCGCGCAAAGCCGGCAGGAAGGGTCCGCTGCTGGGAATTCCGATCGCGGTGAAGAATCTCTACGACACCTTCGACATGCCGACCACGAACGGCAGCCTCACCTTCGAAGGTTTCCGCCCGAAGCGCGACGCCTTTCAAGTCGCAAAGCTGCGCGAGGCCGGCGCCGTGATCATCGGCAAGACGGCGCTCGAGGAATACGCGACGAGCGGCTACTATTCAAACGACGCCTGGGGCCAGGTGTGGAACGTGTTCAGCCCGTCGCGATCGGCAATCGCCTCCAGCGGCGGCTCCGGCAGCGCGGTTGCCGCAAGTCTAGCGGCAGCGGCGCTGGGATCGCAGACCGGCGACTCGCTCTACGGCCCCGCGAGCGCCGCAAGCCTCGTGACGCTGCGCGGCACGGATGGTCTTGAAAGCGGCAGCGGCGTCATGCCGCTCGTGTGGCTGACGGATTTCGGCGGCGCGATAACGCGTTCGGTTTCGGACCTC
>DASTZI010000492.1:0-23144 GCA_035764385.1 Vicinamibacterales bacterium | reverse complement strand
CAAAGGACGAAGCCGCCGGCGAGCAGTGTCGATCGTATGGCGCCCCCGCGTTGATGAGCGTTCCCGGGCGGCTGCACATCACCTGGCAGGACGACAACACGCTGCGTCTCGACACCGATGCAGGCACCCAGACGCGGCTGTTCCGATTCGGGCCAGCTGCATCGTCCACTGGCCCGCCGACATGGCAGGGGACATCGAGTGCACGCTGGGAAGCTGCCGGCGGCGGCGCCGGCGGATCGCTCACGGTCGTGACCACTCACGCGCGTCCCGGTTATCTGCGGCGAAACGGTGTGCCGTACAGCGCCGATGCCACGGCCACCGAATACTTCGACGTCGCCCCGCACCCGTCGGGCGGACAGGTGCTCATCGTCACGACCGTCGTCGAGGATCCGCCGTACCTCCAGCGGCCGTATATCGTCAGCTCGCATTTCAAGAAAGAGACGGATGGCTCCAAATGGGATCCGAGTCCGTGCACGGCCATATGGTGAAGAGATTCGGGCCGGCTGAAGCCGGCCCCTACGTACTGTGGGTGGCGCTGTTTGCGGTTGCCCTCGCGCCACGAACGAGCTACGCGCAGGTAGACCTCACCGGATCGTGGGGCGCCACTGGCGCCGAGGACCTCGCTGGCGACTCGGTGCCCGTGGACTATACGGGCGTTCCCTTGAACCAGGAGGGACGCATCCGCGCGCTCAGCTACAACGAGTCTCAGTATTCGATGATCGAGCGGCAGTGCCAGGGATTGCCGGTGTTCTACTTCGTCCAGGGACCCTTCGGTATCAGGATCTGGAACACCACCGAGGCGGTAAAGGGCAACACGATTTCCTATACCGTCGGCGCGTGGGAGAACCGTGCGCCGCTCGTCATCTGGATGGACGGACGTCCGCATCCGTCAAAGTTCGCGGAGCACACGCGCGGTGGCTTCACGACGGGTCGCTGGGAGGGCAACACCCTCGTCGCCTACACGACGCACATGAAGGCCGGGTTCATCCGCAAGACGGGGCCGCCGCTCAGCGACGAAGCGACGATGACGATGCGGTTTTACCGCCACGGTGATGTGCTGACCGTGCTGGCTATCGTCGAAGATCCGATCTATCTGTCCGAACCGCAGATCATGACGAGAAGCTTTCAGCTTCAAAACACTGAACTGTCGCCGGTGGGCCCGCCGTGTGTCTCCGCGTACCAGGGACGCATGCCAGGGGACGCCGTTCCGCATTACATTCCCGAGCAGAATCCGTTCGTCGACGAGATGACCGACCGGTACGGCGTGCCGCGCGATGCCGCGCTTGGGATGCCGGAAACGCTCTACCCCGAATACCGGAAAAAAATGAAGCCGGGGAGCGCACGACCCGGCGCGTGCACCACCAACTGCACCGCGACGCCGCCTCCCGCGCAGCGCTGAAGCCTCGCGCTGAGACGACGCAGAAAATTGACATCACCTGGCGAACCTGTTAATTAACCGCTCGCGTAAACGATTTCGTACCGGGCTGGAGGATACACGCATGTTCCGTACGCTCCACCGTGTCGTCGGTCCCGTACTCACGCTCGTGGTCCTCGCCGCGCCTGCCGCCGCGCACCATTCCGCCGCTGTTGCGTACGACGTCGACAAGACGATTTCCGTGAAAGGCGTGATCTCCGAAGTGCGATGGGAGAACCCGCACACGTGGATCTTCGTGGAGCAGAAGGACGGGAGCGGAAAGGTCGTGAAGTGGGGGTTCGAAGGGAAGGTTCCGAACCAGCTCATTCGCCTTGGGATTACGCCATCGGTGCTCAAGCCGGGCATTGAAGTGACGATTACCGGGCACCCGGCACGCGATGCCTCGCAGAACTTCTGTGAGGTGCTCGAGGTCACGCTGCCGGACGGCAAGACCATCAAACCGTAGGGGAGTGCCATGCGACGCACCGCGTTTTCGTCCATCGCAGCGCTCGCTTGCCTCGCGCTGCTGACGATCCATGTCGGCGGCGCCCACGCGCAGAATCCGCCGAACGCCACGAAACCGGCAAGCCCCATCGTTCGCGGCCCGGACGGCAAGCCGGACTTGACCGGCGTCTGGACGCCGCGCGGACCGGGCAACGCGGTCGAGATGCGGATTCTCGGCGAGCTCGAACGCCTGTACAAACCCGAAGCCGTGAAGGCGATGGGCGACATGGGTGAAACCGACGATCCGCTGCCGCGCTGCGTGCCGTATGGCGTGCCGCGTTCAACCGCGAGCTCGCCGTGGCCGTTCCAGATCGTGCAGCACCCGGGAATGATGGTCGTGCTGACGGAGTATTACCACGGCTTCCGCCTGATTCCGTACGGCGAAGGGCTGAAGCACTCGGAAGACATCATCCCGACCTACTTCGGCGATTCGATCGCCCGCTGGGACGGCGACACGCTGGTGGTCGATGTTACCGGCTTCAACGACAAGACGTGGCTTGCCGACGGTCGCGACCATCCGACGCCGCAGAGCAAAGGACGTTGGCCGCACTCCGATGCGCTGCATGTCACGGAGCGCTGGCGCGCGTCTGATGGCGACACCATCGAATACGAAGCGACCGTTGAGGATCCGAAGATGCTGTCTGGTCCATGGACCACGCCGAAGATCACGGCGAGACGGACGCCGGTCGCGAAAATCGGCGAGGGCATGTGCTATCCGGACACGCTCGCCACCACCACCTACTCGCTCACCCAGTCGGGGAAAAAATAGTGGCCAAGACATTCGTTGCCGGTCTCGCGCTTGTGTTGCTCCCGACTGCGCTCTTCGCGCAGGCCTCGATCACAGGTGTCGTGAAAGACTCGTCAGGCGCCATTCTCCCCGGCGTGACCGTTGAAGCGTCGAGCCCGGCGCTGATCGAACGCACCCGCGGCGTGGTGACGGACGGCACCGGTCAGTATCGAATCGTCGACCTCCGTCCCGGGACCTATGCGGTCACGTTCACGCTCAGCGGCTTCAATACGTTGCGCCGCGAAGGGATCGAACTCTCCGGGTCGTTCATCGCGACCGTCAACGCCGACCTCGCCGTCGGCTCCGTCGAGCAGACGGTGACGGTGACCGCTGAAGCGGCGCTCGTCGACGTACAAAGCACGACACAGCAGCGTGTGCTCGGTCACGACGTGGCGGATACGGTGCCGTCCAGTCGAATGCCATCGGGGCTGGGTGCGCTGATTCCCGGCATGGTGACCGCCATCAGCGCGGCGAATTTCACAGGCCTCGGTTCCCAGGAAGTCGGTGGCGCCGGCGGCGACACGACGACAAATCTTTCGATTCACGGCGGCCAGAACACCGATTTTCGAATGAACCTGAACGGGCTTTCGACCGGCTGGGCCAACGAGACCTTCGAAACCGGCTACACACCGAACATGAGCGCCACGCAGGAAATCACGATTGATGCGGCGGCGGTGTCGGCGGAATCGGCCGAAGGCGGCGTTCGGCTGAACATCATTCCGCGTGATGGTGGCAATACGTTCAATGGGACGCTCTTCGCCAGTTACGCGGGTGAAGGGTTCGCGGCGACCAACCTGGACGACGACCTGCGGAGCCGCGGATTTCTCAACCCGAACACCATCAAGGTGAACGGAGACTTCAATCCGGGATTTGGCGGCCCCATCCGGAAGGATCGCCTCTGGTTCTACGGCTCGGCGCGGTACCTGCGCGCGGCGGCGTACGTCGGCGGCATGGCGAGCGACACAACGGCAAAGGATCTCACCGTCTTCAAATTCAGTCCCGATTCCAATCAGCGCGTGGCCAACGACGCCACATGGAAGGACGGTCAGGTCCGCTTCACGTGGCAAGCGGACCAGAAGAACAAGTTCGCCGTGTCGTGGAGTCAGCAGACCTCGTGCAAGTGTCCGTCCTTGATGAACGCGACGACCGCGCGCGAGGCGGGCGGTGACAACAGGTGGGGTCATCCACAGCGCATCATCACGCTCGACTGGACGCAGCCGACGACCAGCCGTCTGTTGCTCGAAGCCGGTGCGCTGTATCAGTTGAATAAGTGGGGATGGTTCCCGTACGACGACCTCAGCGCGCAGGCGATTCCGTTGACCGAGCAGAATGGCGGCATCAACTACAAAGCACGCGCGTCCGGGTATCGGAAGAATTACAACGACACCTTCCGCTATCGGGTGGCCGCGTCCTACATCACCGGTGCGCACCAGTTCAAGGTCGGGTTCAACAACTCGACGGGATCGACCGATTACGAAAACTGGGTCCTCAATCCGGTCTCGTACCGGTTGAACAACGGGATCCCAAACCAATTGACGTTGCGCGCGCGCCCATATCACGACCTGTGGAACCTCGATGCGGATGTGGGGCTGTTCGCGCAGGATCGCTGGACGATCGATCGGCTGACGGTGAGCGGTGGCTTGCGATTCGACTACAAGAAAAGCCACTTCCCGGAGCAGCATCTCGGACCGTCGCTGCCGCTGCTCCCGATGCGGAACGTCACGATTCCTCGGACGGATCAGCTCGCGTGGAAAGACCTCACTCCGAAAATGGGCGCCGCGTACGACCTGTTCGGTAACAACAGGACGGCGTTGAAGGTGACGTTGAACAAGTACCTCAGCGGCCGTCAGGTGGATGCGCTCGGCAATCCCGTCGCCGGGCTCGTGCTGCAGACCACGCGGAATTGGACGGACACCAACAACAACTTCGTCCCTGACTGCGATCTGACAAATCCTGCCGACAACGGCGAGTGCCGCCCGATGGCGAACCCGAACTTCGGCAAGACCGTCGGTGCGACCGTCTACGATCCAGAGACGCTGCGCGGCTGGAACGTCCGTGAGTTCAACTGGGAGTTTACGACGAGCGTCCAGCACCAGCTGGCGCCGCGCGTCGCGGTGGACGTCGGATATTTCCGCCGCTGGTACGGAAATCTGGGTCTCGGCACGCCGACCGGCAACAGCGGCGGCGTCAACTTCATCACCACGGACGATCGGGCGCTGACCCCGGCCGACTTCGACACCTTCTGTATCACGGCGCCCACCGATTCGCGGCTGCCGAACGGCGGTGGTTATCAGGTGTGTGGACTTACTGACCTGAAACCGAGCCGATTCGGCATCGCGTCGGATCCGATCGTCACCTTTGCCAAGAACTACGGCAAGCAGACGCAGAACTTCAACGGGTTCGACGCCTCCACCAACGTGAGGCTGCCGCAAAGCATCTTGCTGCAGGGCGGCGTCAGCTTCGGCAAGACCGCACTCGACATCTGCGAGGTCGTGGACGCGCTGCCGGAGATGCTCAGTAGCGCGGGCACGGTGACACCGCGCGGGCAGTGCCATGCCGAAACACCCTTCCTCGCGCAGTTCAAGATGCTCGGGTCTTACACGGTGCCGAAGATCGCCGTGCGATTGAGCGGCTCGTTCCAGAGCATTCCGGGCCCGCCGCTGGCGGCGAATCTGGTTGTGCCGAACGCGACCGTCCGTCAGTCGCTCGGACGCGATCTGTCGGGCGGCGCGCAGAACATCACCGTCAATATCGTCGATCCGGGGACGATCTACGGCGACCGCCTCAATCAGCTCGACCTGCGCTTCTCGAAGCTGCTGAACTGGGGCCGACGGCGTACGTCGGTGAACGTGGATGTCTACAACGCGCTCAATTCCAACGCGGTGCAGACGGAGAGCAACGTCTACGCCACGTGGCGCCGGCCACAGTCCGTTCTGGTTCCGCGCTTCGCGAAGATCAGCGCGCAACTCGATTTCTAAGACGGTTATGATCGACATCCGACGTATGAAGCGCGCCGTGATTCCGTGGCTGACGCTGCTCGCCCTGACAGCTGCCGCACGGGTCAACGCGCATCACTCGTTTGCCGCGACGTACCTCGAAGGTCAATCGGTGACGATCGAGGGCGATCTCGTCACGTTCGAGCTTCGCAATCCACACTCGTTCGTCAACGTGATGGTGAAGGATCCCAGCGGGCAGATGGTGCGCTACCTGGTCGAATGGGGTTCGACCACCCAGCTTCAGGGGAAGATCTCGAGAGAGACGCTCAAGGCGGGCGACCACATCATCATCACCGGCAACCCGGCGCGGAATGCAGACGACCATCGCGTGCGGCTGGTCACGCTGCGCCGGCCGAAGGACGGATGGAGCTGGGGTCTTGCCGCGGATGAAGTGATTACGAGGTAACCGGCAGAGGAGGACTGACGTGAAATCCGCGGTCACGTGCCTGATTGTGGCAGCTGCGCTCGTCCTCTCGAGTCGCCAGGCCATCGCGCATCATTCGTTCTCGGCGGCATTCGACGCAACGAAGCCGGTCGTCGTCACCGGTGTCATCACCGAGGTGCGGCTGGTCAACCCGCATTCACAGTTCGTCGTCGACGTGACCGATGCGTCGGGGAAGATCGAGACGTGGCGCTTCGAGGGAAGCACGCCCTCGTCGCTGATTCGAAGCGGCTTCAAGCCGGGGACTCTGAAGGCTGGCGACAAGGTCACCGTCAAGGGGTCTCATGCGCGTGACATGACGCAGAACGCCGCGGCGGCGCGCGAGATTGTGACCGCTGACGGACGTTCGTTCATCGTCGGCCCGGCAGGCGAGGAAGGATCAGGAGGGTACTGACATGCGCAGGCTGCTGCTCGTCACCCTCGTCGCGCTTGCGTGCGCGATGGCGCATCCAGAGGCGCAGTTTGGCCAGTCGGGTCCGCCGGCCAAGCCAACGGGACCCGCGCCGCGAACCGCAGACGGACACCCGGACCTCTCCGGCGTCTGGTGGCCCGGCCAGGATGTCCCGGTCCGGACTCTCCGCGTCGGCACCTCACGCGCCGCGGGAAACACACCACGCCCCGGTTCGCTGCAGAGCCTCTACAAGCCGGACGCACTGGAGAAGTGGCGGTTGCTGAGCGACAAGGACGACCCCGCGCTGCGGTGCATTCCGGTCGCCTTCGGCACTCTCAACGTCAGTCTCTTCGGCCTCGGCTTCATCGGCCAGATCGTCCAGACGCCGACGTTCGTCACGCTGCTCACCGAGACGTATCACAGCTTCAAGATCATCCCTGTCGACGGGCGGCCTCATCGAGACGATGTCGCTCCGTCGTTCCGCGGCGACTCCGTCGGCCGATGGGAGGGCGATACGCTGGTTGTCGATACGAAGAACTTCACGGATGAGAACTGGCTGTACGCCGAAGGGAACGTCTCCTTCCACTCCGACGCGCTGCACATTGTGGAGCGCTATCGCCGAACGGCGGCCAATCTTCTGGAAGTGGATGCCACGATTGAGGATCCGAAAGTGCTGACGGCGCCGTACAAAGTTCCTACCCAGACGCTGCAGCGTGCGCCGTTCGATCAGATCATGGAGCTGACCTGCGCAAACCTAGACTCCGCGGCGCTCATGGATGCCGCAGCCAAACAGAATTACGGTCGAAAATAGTCGTTCGGATCGTTCAATCAAGAACGACCCGAACGACCCGAGTTCAGAACGTGACCCGGAATCCCAACTGCGCCATGCGCGGCTGATAGGCGACCGCTGGATTGGATGACGGTTTGCCGTACGCCGTGCTGACTTCCTGCGTCGTATAGGACCCGTAGTTCGTGTGGTTGAACAGGTTGAAGACTTCCGCGATGCCCTCGATCGTCGTCCGCTGGTTCACAGTGAACTTCCGCTGCAGGCGCACATCCACGCGGTGCAGCGGCCGCCCGACGAAGTTGTTGCGCGGCACGATGGTGCCGTTCGGGCGCAGGCGGTTGGCGCCGATACCACCGAGATCGCGAAGATCCGTCCCGTAGCTCGTGGGGTAACGCGATCCGGAGCCGTAGAAGTAGAGGCCGCTGGCCTGGAAGCCGTACTTCAACTGCCAGATGCCATTGAGCACGACGCGGTGGCGCTGATCGTTCTGCGCCAGTGAATACTCGCCGCCGAGGTCAGGCGCGACCGGGAACGTCACGCGATTCAAGCCGCTGTACGGTATCGCGTACGCGTCCCAGAGTCCCGACAACAGGTACGTGCCCGAGGCCTGCCATCCGTTACTCATCCGCTTGGTGAACGCGGTCGAGAGCGCGTGATAGTTGGAGCGCGCGTCGGTCGGAATCCACATGTCGACCGCCCCGTATTCCGGATACGGACGACGGCTGATGTCCGAGAACGGATAATTGACGCCGGTCGCGGGGTTGTAACTGAGATTGATGTTGTATCCGCTCTCATTCCAGCTGACCTTCCGTTCGCCTGTATAGATGTAGTCTGCGTTGATGCCCAACGAGGCGCCGACCTGCTGCTGCACCCCGATGGATGCCTGATAGCTGTAGGGAATTTGCGCCCACGGCCCAAAGATGGTGAAGGGCAGCTCGCGGCGTAGACAACCCGGCACGTTGTTGACGGAGCAGAGACTCGCCAGCACCGCGTCGTACGAGGGCACCGGACCGTTGAACGGGTTCGAGGCGAAATCCGGCCGTCCGTCGTAGGCGCGCTCGGGGCTGATCTGCTGCGCGAACGCTCGCGTGAAGTGCGGGTTGAGGACGTCGCCGAAGAACTTTCCGGCGCCGCCGCGAATGACCGTGCGCGGCGTCAGCGTCAGCGCGAAGCCGACGCGCGGCGCGATGTTGTCGGTGTCGTTGGGACGATTGGCGGGCAGGAACGGTCCAATTCCCACTTCGTTCTCGAACGCGTTGGTCTGCAGGTCGTACCGCAGGCCGAGGTTCAGCGTGAAGCGGGGCTTGACCGCCCAGTCGTCCTGCAGCCACATTCCGAACACGTTGCGCGGGGTAATCAGATTGAAATCGCCGATCCCCTGCCGCCAGCGCACGCTGAGAGCCGACAGCGCGTTCAGATTCCATGTTGCGGCATCAAAGAGGTCTGGAAACAGCTGTTCGACGTTGGCAGGGATCGCGCCGTTGCGGGCATCGAGTTGACCGTTGCAGACGTTGCAGAAGAAGTACTGCATGTGGTCGTAGATATATTCGCCGCCGACCTTGAGGGCGTGGCGGCCCGCGGCCGTGAACGACGTCGTGTAGTCGTCCCGTAGTGACGTGCCTCGCTGACGCGGACGCTGCGGGGCAAACGTACCTGTCCCGATGGTCAGCCCTCGAAGCAGGATGTTCGGGGATCCGAAACCGTCGGTGATGGTCGCTTTCGGATTTTTCACGGGACTCGTCTGGTTCCAGCCGCTGCCCGCATATCCCACCTTGACCTCGTTGACCGCGCTGGTGCCGAACACGCGCGTCCACGTGGCATTGAACTGGTTGCTCTGGTTGTTGGTTTCCACCGTTGATGCCGGCGTCGACGTGGCGCTACCGGCCGCGTAAGGAATGAACTCGTGCCAGTTGGTGCCGCGCATCGACAAGCGACTCCGCGGCGAAAACTGGACGTCCACACGCACTCCGGCCTCGCGCTGCCACCTGGTGCCGGTGAGATCGATATTGAACGCTCGGTACGGCGTATTCCACGTCGAGGTCCGTGGCTCGCGTTCGTACTCGTAATTCGCGAAATAGTGGACGCGGTCCTTCTTGATGGGTCCGCCGAATGTGCCACTGAGCTGCTGATTCGAATACGGAAGCACTCTGTTGGCGATGAAATCCTTCGAATTGAACGAATCGTCGCGGAAGTAGCCGGAAAAGGTTCCCCCTGGCGTGTTGGTGCCCGACTTCGTGATGGCGTTGATCTGCACGCCCATCGAACGTCCCTGTGTCGCGTCGAATCGATTGGCGACGAATTCGAACTCGGCGATCGCGTCGCGGCTGTAGCGCGGGTTGGCCCGGTTGAATTGCACGTAGTTGGTAACCTGCTGGCCATCGACGTTCAACTGATATGTTCCGCGTCCGTCGCCAAGGACCGGCGCCTCACCGACCGAGTTGGTGCGTGCTCCTGGCGTCAGCATCGTGAGATCCAGCCAGTTGCGACCGTTCACTGGCAGGTCCTGCATCTGACGCGGATCCACGTTTCCAGACAGCGTCGATGACGTCATGTCCAGCAGCGGCGCTTCCGCCGTGACGGTCACGGTCTCCTGCACCGTCGAGGGTGCCATCTGCAGATTGATGACGGCCTGCTGCCCGACGAGCAACTCCACCGAGCGGTTGACGGTGGCAAATCCCTGGAGTTCCACCGCGATGCGATAGACACCGGTGCGAAGCGGCAGGCGATAGAAGCCTCGGTCATCGGTCACAGCCACGAAGACGTTGCCCGATGCCTGATGCAAGGCGGTCACGGTGGCGCCCGGCAGGACGCTCGCCGTTTGATCCGAGATCGTGCCGCTCAGGGTGGCTTCCTGTGCGAACGCGGGACGCGACATGAGAAACGCTGCCGCAAAGATGAGGGCGATGCCGGTAACAATCCCAAGGGGTCGACCGCTCATTGTTCGTTTCCTCACTGTTTCTCCGGTGGCGCTCCGGCGTCGGGTGAACCGAGAAAGAAATTCTTGCCGTTCGCCAAGGTCACGCTCGTGCCATTCGCGGTCGGCGTGCCGTTTCTGGCCTGATATCCCTTGACGACCACCGTGGTGCCCAGGGTGAAGTCGGCGGGACGAAGACCGCGCCGGATCAGCGCGTTCGGACTTCCGGATTCGATCGCCCAGTTCACGACCTTGCCGTCGGGACCGGTCACGTCGACGAAGATCCAGCCGTGCGGGTTCGTCCACTCCATCTTCGTGAGCTTGCCGGTGAGCGTCACCGGTTTGTTCTGATCGAATTCAGCGGCGAAGGAATGATGTGCAGCGACGGGGATTTGAAAGAGGGCTCCGGCTGCGACGACGGCAACAACGAGTCGGGACTTCATGGAAAGGCCTCCGAGCGGCCGTAGTATAGTCCGTCAATCCTCAATGAGACGCACGGTGTTCGCAATCGTTTCGATCGCGCTCGTACCTATGTTTGTGTCCGCGCAGGGCGGAGGTGGGGGACAGAGCGGACTGCACCGCACGTCGGATGGCAAACCGGATCTGTCCGGCATCTGGCAGGTCATGAATACCGCGAACTGGAACATCCAGGACCACAATGCCGAGAAGGGGGTCCCGGCGGGCCAGGGGGTCGTTGAAGGCAACGAGCTCCCGTATACGCCGGCCGCCGCGGCGAAGAGGAAATCCAATTACGAGAATCGCGCGACCGCGGATCCGGAGTCGAAGTGTTACCTGCCCGGTGTGCCGCGCGTCACCTACATGCCGTTCCCGTTTCAGATTGTCCAGACGCCGCAGCAAATTACCCTCCTCTACGAGTACGCGCATGCGGTCCGAAATGTCTTCATGGGGACGCCGCATATCGACGGGCAGCTGTTCTGGTGGCTGGGCGATTCCCGGGGGCATTGGGACGGCGACACGCTCGTGGTCGACGTCACCGATTTCAATGACGAAACGTGGTTCGACCGCGCCGGCAATTTCCATAGCGACGCGCTTCATGTGATCGAGCGCTACACGCTCATCGATCCCGACCACATCAACTACGAAGCGACGATCGAGGATCCGAAGACGTTCACACGGCCGTGGAAGATGGCCATGATCCTCAATCGGCACAAAGAGAAGAATTTCCGCCTGCTCGAGTACGAGTGCTTTTCGTTTTGAGGGACGCTCAGGAGTTACCCATGCGTGGTCCACTGTTTCGATGGTTTGCGCTCGCGGCTCTTGGCGCTGGGCTGCCGTTCATCTGGTCGGCCCCGGTTGCTGGCCAGGCGTCGAAGAATCGACCGGTGATCGCTGGTTGCCCGTCGGTGTCGGCGAAGTTTCATCCGTGTGCGCTCGAAAAGGCGAAAACATTCTCGCCGCCTCGCATGCCTGATGGCACACCGAACCTGCAGGGGATCTGGGACGCGCCGCTGGCCATGGGCTTTCAGAACATCGAAGACTACCCGGGCAATCCGGCGCCAGGTGGTTTTGGTCCCGCGGTCAGCGTCATCGTCGATCCGGTCGATGGGAGGGTTCCGTATCAGCCGTGGGCGCGTGAGCAGCGCGATGAGAACATCACGAAGTACATCGATCCGTACGCGCAGTGCCTGCCGACCGGCGTGCCCCGGCAGATGGCGAACTTTCGAACGCGTCAGATCACGCAGTCGGGCAATCTCATTTCAATCGTCAACGAGGCGGGCGGCCACATCTTCCGCGTCGTCCATATGGACGGACGTGCGCACTTGAGCCCGACCTTCAAGCTCTGGATGGGCGACTCGATTGGTCACTGGGACGGCAACACGCTCGTCATCGAAACCACCAACCTCAATGGCCGCTGGTGGTACGACTCGATGGGCCACTTCGCCAGCGATGCGCTCAAGGTGACGGAGCGTCTAACGCTCGTTGACGCCGACACGCTGCACTATCAGGCAACGATGGAGGATCCGAAGGTCTACACGCGGCCGTGGACGATGGTGTTCCCGCTCGAACGTATCAAGGAAAAGGGATACGAGCAGATGGAGGAAGCCTGCCACGAAGGCGATCACGACGCAGCAGGCTTTGTCCTGGGCGGCTACCAGCACTACACCGGGCCTCGGTTCCCATAGAACGATCCGAACGCCCGAACGATCCGAACGACTTAAGTCGATTTCCGGCGTGCGAGGTTGATCTCGCTGCACGCGTAGAGCACGTCGACGAACTTCTGATATCCGGCCTTACCCACGACGAACGGGTTCGGGTCGCCCTTCTTGCGCGTCTCGAACTTGTCGAGCCATGCCTGAAGCGGCAGCATCAGCGGGTGATTCTGGATGACGACTTCGACGCCAGCCTTCTTGATCTCGCTCCTGAAGTGATCGACCGACTTGACGTAGGTGGCGAGGCCCTCGTCGGAGATCGGACCCGGCGTCAGAATCGTCCCACCGTACAGCGCGGCCGTCCGCGTTCGACCGTTGTCCTTGACGGGGAAGATGTAACCCGTTGACCCCGGGGTGTGGCCGGGAATCGATAGAGGCGTCAACTTGAAGTCGCCGAGCGCGATCGCCTGTCCTTCCGATACGACCTGATCGTGCTTCGGTGCGCCCTGTGGCGGTGCCGCCGGCTGCCCGTTGCGACCGGGTGGCGGGTTCTCGATCAGATTCCAGTCGGCGGCCGAGAGGTACACCTTCGTCCCGTACTTTTCCTGGAAGTACGCGGCGTTGCCGAAGTGATCGGCGTGTCCGTGGCCCAGCACGATGACCTTGACGTCAGCAGGGTTCAACCCGAGCGCCATGAATCCAGGGAGCAGCTGGTTATTCAGGTTGGCGGCGGGGAGCGAGTCGATCATCAGCAGGCCCGCGGTGGTCTGCACGACGTAGACGGCCGTGCCCGCGTTGCCGATGATGGAGACGTTATCGAAGATCTTCGTCGGCTTGATTGGGGGATCCGTGGCGGCATTCGCGCGCGGCGCCTCGCAGAAGAAGTGCTCTTCATCCGCCCACTGTGTGCCTGCCGTCTTCTTGGCCTTCTCGAGCATCGCCTGCACGGCCGGCGAGTCGGGCTTCGGCGCCGCGGCGGGTGCCTGGCCCTGCGCGTGTGCCAGGAGCGAGAATGCGATGGAGATCACGACGGCATAGGCGAATCTGAGCTGTGTCATGTTCGTGTCCCTTCAGCGGCGGAGGTGGGAGACGCGCGGACTAGTGCCTATCTGTTCGTAGAGGAAGCCATCGACTGGCCGTTCGAGCCGCCAGACGTACAGCAGCGGTGTGCGATCGCGGCTGGGGCTGCCGCTGACGACGACACGGTCGCCCGCGTTGAAGGTCGTCGGCGTCATGCCGACGTTCTGCAGCTCCCAGCGATTGTCGAGTTCCGCCTTCCACGACAGCGTGGTGCCGTTGGTCGTCACGTCCACGACCACGAACGGATGCGGATTGACGAACTGATATTGCGCGATGACCCCGTCGAGCGTCACGCGCCGGCTCTGGTCGTACATACCGGCAATCGAATGGTGCGCATCCGCCGTGACGGCGAGTGCGGACAAGGCGGCGACGGCAATCAGTTCACGAACCACGGAGGCACGAAGGCTGCCGCGCACCCGCCTATTTTAACGAGTTCGCGACCGACGCCAGCGCGGCGGTCGCGCACTTTTCGTCGCCTTCCTGATTCGGCGAGCCACTGATCCCGAGCGCTCCAATCGTGTCGTTGCCGATATTGATGGGCAGCCCGCCACCAAGGGGGATGATGTCGACGAGGAAGCGCTGGCCTGACAGGTCGGTGGGACCGTTCGTCCGTTTGGCGACCTCCATGGACGGCACCTTGAAGGTTCGCGAGGTGTACGCCTTCCGTCTCGCAAGATCGGCGTTGTGAGGATTGGCCGTGTCCGCCCGGAGCAACACTTTGAGGTCACCCGCGCGATCGACGACCGCGACGGTGACGTCAAAGCCGTCCGCTTTGCACGCGGCCATCGCCGCCTGCGCCACGTTCAGCGCCAGCTGCAGCGAGATGTTGCGCTCCATCAGGACCTGCGCGTTCGCGCCCATCGGCGCCAGCGCGACGATCGCTGCGACTACGAACAAAGACTTGAGCTGCACGACGTCTCCTATTCCGATCGAGGTTGCGATTTGCGACGTGTGACTTGCGATTTGAAATCACAAATCACCAATCACAGATCGCGACGGCCGCTTAGTATACTGCGCGACTATGAGCACCGTCACACCATCACACGTGGAGAAGAGCGTCGCGCGCTCGCTGATGCTGATCGGCGGCAAGGCCGTCGAGAGCGCGGACGGCCGGTACATCGACATTGAAAATCCCGCGACCCGTGCCGTGATGGCGCAGGTGCCGCGTGGGGGCGAGGCCGATATCGATTCGGCAGTACGAGCGGCCGCTGCCGCCTTCGTCGAGTGGAAGCGCGTCACACCGAAGGATCGGGGACGGATGCTCCTGCGCATTGCCGATCTGGTCGAGGCCGAGACCGAATCGATCGCACGGACCGTCGCACTCGAAACAGGCAACGCCATCCGGACGCAGGCGCGTCCGGAGATCAAGAGCACGGCGGAGGTGATCCGCTACTACGGCGGACTCGCCGGCGAGACGAAGGGCGAGACCGTGCCCCTCGGTGAGCACGTATTGAGCTACACGCGCCGCGAACCGATTGGCGTCGTCGGCGGCATCGTTCCATGGAATGCACCGGTCGTGCTCGGCACATTGAAAATCGCAATGGCCATTGCCGCGGGGAACACGTTGGTGCTGAAGGCGGCGGAGGATGCCCCGCTCGGCCTGCTCCGTGTCGCCCAGATCTGCAACGACCATCTGCCGCCGGGTGTCTTGAACCTGATAACCGGGTACGGCGAGGAGGCAGGCGCCGCGCTCGCGCGGCATCCACTCGTCAGGAAGCTGTCCTTTACCGGATCGACCGAGGTCGGCAAGTTGATCATGCACGCCGCGGCCGACCGCATCGTCCCCGTCTCACTGGAACTGGGCGGCAAGAGTCCGGCGATTGTGTTTCCCGATGCCGACGAGCAGCGCACCGTCGACGGTGTCATCACTGGAATGCGGGTGACGCGACAAGGTCAGTCGTGCACTGCTGGATCGCGCCTCTTCCTGCACCGGTCGATCTTTGACTCGTTCCTCTCGAAGCTGACGGCGACCCTCCAGAAGTTCAAGATTGGCGATCCGACCGATGAAGCCATCGACATGGGAGCCATCATCAACCGGAAGCAGTTCGATCGCGTCTGCGGCTACATTGCCGACGGCATCCAGCAGAAGGGCGCACAGCTCGCGCTCGGCGGATTGCCGCCGAAAGATGGACCGCTGGCGAGCGGGTATTTCGTCGAGCCAACCGTGTTCTCCGACGTCAGCAACGACTGGCGCATTGCGCGCGAGGAGATCTTCGGCCCGGTAATGGTGGCGATCCCGTGGGACGACGATCGCGACGCGATCCGCATGGCGAACGACAGCCATTACGGGCTCGCGGCGTACGTGTGGACGCGCGACGTCAGCAGGGCGATCAACACCGCGCACGCGATCGAATCCGGCTGGGTCCAGATCAATCAGGGACTCGGACAATTTCCAGGTCAGTCATACGGTGGCTACAAGCAGAGTGGCATGGGCCGCGAATACTCGCTCGAAGGGATGCTCGACAGTTATACGCAACGGAAGAGCGTCACGATCAATCTGCAGTGGTGACGCTAAAAAATCCGGCATAAGTACTGCGATGAACAGTCCACCAGGAGGAGAGTCATGGTGCGTGGACTTGTTTTCGCAGGCTTACTGGCCTTTGCGCCGAGCATCGCTCTGGCCCAGCAGCCGTGTACGACTGATGCGCGTCAGGTCGTCAATGAGCTGTACCGTCACATGCTGGAGCGCTCACCGGACGCGGGAAGTCAGGGATGGGTGGACCGGTTGAACAGCGGAACCACCGTCCGCGAAATCGTGCGGCAGATTGCGCAGTCTCCCGAGCATATGTCGCGGTTCTTCAACTCGGGTGAGGGCGCAAGCGCCAACCGCAACTCTGTTGGAACGATGTATCGCCACATCCTCGGCCGTCAGCCGGATCCAGGCGGGCTCGATTCGATGACGAACCTGGCGAATCAGCGTGGTATGCCTGCGGTTGTTGACCAAATCCTGAACTCGCAGGAATACACACGGACCTACGGCGACTGGGGCGTTCCGGGTTCGGGTGGTCTCGTGTTCTGTGGCTCAGGCAACAACACGGCACAGAACACGTCGAACGTCGACCGATCGCAGATGCGGTTCAGCGGTCTCGATCGCAACCGCAACGGCCAAATCGAGCGCAACGAATGGCGCGGCAGTGCCCGGTCGTTCCAGATCCATGACTGGAACAACGACGGCGTGCTGTCTGGCGATGAGGTGCGTACTGGCGCGAACCCGCCGTCCGACGCGCTCGAGGCAGAGGACTACAACATGCCGATCAACGATCGGTTTGCCTATCTTGACCTGAACAACAACGGCTACATCGATCGGAACGAGTGGGATGGCAGCCTGGACAGCTTTTACCAACTCGACCGCAACAACGACAACCGTATTTCCAGAGCTGAACTGAACACCGGCCGCCGTGCGACCTTCGCATCGCTTGATGCGAACGGCGACAATCGCATTACGCTCGGCGAATGGCAGTGGTCACATCGAACCTTCGATGAGATGGACAGGAATGGCGACGGCGTGATCACGCGCGATGAATTCCGCGCGGGCGCGGTGCCGACGTCGGGTCGGTAGCTCAGTAGTTAGTGGTGAGTGGTTGGTGGTGGGTTCGCGGTTCGTCGTCGTTGTCGAACCGCGAACACATCACCGATGATGAATCGCTAACGTCTCAACACGACCCACCAACTACCAACCACCAACCTACTTCGTGGCGGCAGCTGCCTGAGTGGTCACCGGCTGTCCCTTCGGAATGATGAAGGTCGCAATCGCCTTCGCCGGGACGTTCTCTTTGTTAATGCCCTCGTGCACCGCCTTCGCGTCCACGAAGAACGACTGGCCTGCCTTGTACGTCATGGTCGGCTTGCCTTCGTAGTCCAGCGTAATCGCGCCATCGGTCACGTGAATCATCGCCGTGCCCGGATGGAAGTGCCGACCTTCACGGCCGCCGACGGGAATCTCGACCGCCACGAGAATGGCTTCAAAGCCTGGAGCGGACGTGTCGTGCTGCAGGAGCACGGTCCGCTTCACCGCTGGTGCTTGCTGCGCGTGCGTGACCTGCATGAATACGAATGCGAGAGCCGCGATCGCGGCGAGGACACAGATACGACGGATGCTCATTGGCGCTCTCCTGATTGGCGGTAATGTTATGCCATGCGGAATGCCATCGTCATCGTTGTCGCGCTGCTGGTCGCTCCGTGGGCCATGTCCGCGCCGGAAGCACAGGCCAACGGCACCCTCCGGCTCTACATCGCGCGGCACGGCGAAACCGACTGGAACCTGGAGCATCGCCTCCAGGGGTGGACCGATCGCCCTCTGAACGAGACCGGGCGCAGACAGGCCGTGGAACTCGCGGATGCGCTCAACGGCATCCGTCTCGATGCCATCTACTCCAGCACGCTGTCGCGAAGCCGCGATACGGCGAGAACCGTCGCTGGGAACACGATGACCGTGAAGAGCATGGATGGCCTGCGTGAGCGCAACTATGGCCACTACCAGGGCGGGTCCGATACCGCCCCTGAATATCTGCGGCGCTTGAACGACTGGACCGATCGCCTCGACGATGGGGAATCGTTGAACCAGCTGCTGGCGCGGTCACGTGACAGCCTTGCGCAGATTCGCCGCGAGCATCCCACCGGCAATGTGCTGATCGTCGCGCACCGGATTACGAACCAGATGCTGCTGCGCGCGCTCCTCGGCCTCACGCCGGAGCAGACCGTGAAAATCGTGCAGGACAACGACGAGGTGTATCTGGTCGAAATCGATCCAGGCGCGAAGCCCAGGCTATGGAAATTGATTCGGGAGAAAAATCTGGGCGACCTGTAGGCCGGGTCCTTTTGGACCCGGCAGAACTATAATCGCGCGCGTCAGGAGGCCCCCCATGCGATCGATATTTCGAAAGGTCGTGGTCCTCGGCGCGGCAATCATCTCCGCACTCGCGTTCAATGAAATTCGCACATACGGTCAGGCATCAAACGATTTCCCGAATCCATACAAGATAGAAAATTTCGGACAGCTGCCGGCGGGCCGAAAGTTCGGCCAGATCTACGGCATCGACATCGATCACGACGGCAAATCGGTCTGGGTGTTCGAACGATGCGGTGCCGCCACATGCGACGGCTCGAACCTTCCTCCGCTGCTGAAGTTCGATTCCTCCGGCCGGCTCGTCGCAAGCTTCGGCGCCGGCATGTTCGTGTATCCGCACGGCCTCTACGTCGACGCCGACGACAACATCTGGGTGACCGACGGCCAGGCGAAGAACGGCAAGGGACAGCAGGTCTTCAAGATCAGTCCGACCGGGCGTGTGCTGATGACGCTCGGCCAGGCAGGCGTTACAGGCGACGGCCCGGATGTGTTCAACCGGCCCTCCGATGTACTCGTTGTCCCGAACGGCAACATCTTCGTGGCCGACGGTCACGGCGGCGACAGCAATGCGCGTATCGTCAAGTTCGACAAGGAAGGAAAGTTCATCAAAGCGTGGGGCAAGAAAGGGTCGGGACCGGGCGAGTTCGATACGCCGCACGGGCTCGTGCTGGATCCGCAGGGGCGACTCCTTGTTGCCGACCGCGGAAACAGCCGCATCCAGGTGTTCGATCAGGAGGGCAGGTTCATCACGGAGTGGAAACAGTGGGGACGTCCGAGCGGCATCGCGCTCGATCGCGCGGGACTGCTGTATGCGGCCGATTCGGAGTCCGGCACGACAAACGTGAATCCCACCCTCAAGCGTGGTGTGCGTATCGGCGGATTACGTGACGGGAAGATTCGATTCTTCGTTCCCGATCCAGAGGGCACGGACCTGCCTGGTGGTGGCGGACGGGAAGGGGTCGCAGTCGATCGCGATAACGTCGTGTATCTCGCGAAGACTGGCGCCGGCGGCTTGTATCGGTATACAAAGACCAACGGCACGAACACAACGCGTTGAAGAAGGCGAGGGTCGCCCCTCGCCTAGTTTCTTAGCGAAGACCGAGTCGCCGCTTGTACTCGGGCCACTCGCGTTTCAATTGCAGGAACGCGTCGAGATCGTCGCATCGAAGAAACGGGTTCGTCGCTTTCTCGAGCGCAATCGTGGAGCTTGGCCTCGCTCCGTAATCGTGGCCGGGCCAGACCGTCGTGTCGTCGGGAAACGTCGCGAGCACGCGCTGCAGGCTGAGCCATTCGGTCCGCGCATCCTCGTCGCTTCGCGTCCCGCCGACCTTGCCGACGAAAATCAAGTCGCCGCTCATCAGAATCCGATGCACGACCTCGAAGATGATGATGTGATCCACTGCATGACCGGGCACGTGCATGAACTGCAGACGGAGCGACCCGAGCGTCAATTCGTCGCCATCGGAAATCGCCAGACTGGGAACCGACGGACACGCCGGATGCGCGGCAAGCGCAGCGCCGGTCAGCGACACGGTGGTGGCATTGCCGTTGATGTGATCCTCATGACCGTGCGTATTGATGATGTGAGTGACCGTCAGCTGCTGTTCGTCCGCGCGTCCTACAAAGACCTCCGGTGAATACGACGGATCGATCAGCACGGCCTGACGGGCATCGCGATCGCCGAGCAGGTACCCGAAGTTCCGGTCGCCGCCGGCGCGAATCTGTTCGAAGACGAGCTCCATCGGGTGGATGATAATGGAGCCATGACCGTATCGGCGCCGGAGAAATCGCGTCCGGTTTCATTGCTTCCCGTTTTTCTGATTGTTCTCGTGGACGTGTTCGGGATGACGCTCGTGATCCCGCTGTTGGCGATCTACGCGGAAACCTTTCATGCGACACCGCTGCAGGCGACGATGCTTGTCTCGGTGTATGCGGCCTGCCAGCTGATCTCTGGTCCGGTGATTGGGCACATCTCGGACCGCGTCGGGCGCAAGCCGATGTTGCTGATCAGCCAGATCGGCACGTTCATCGGCTTTATCGTGATGGCGCGCGCCCAGGCGCTCTGGATGCTGTACGTGGCGCGTGTCCTCGATGGTGCGACGGCAGGCAACCTGTCGCTCGCCCAGGCGTACATATCCGACCACACGGAGCCGAGCCAGCGTGCGAAATCATTCGGCCTGATCGGGATCGCGTTCGGCGTGGGATTCTTTATCGGGCCGTCGCTCACCGGATATCTGTCCGCGAAGTACACCCTGACGACCCCAATCTACCTGGCCGCGGTGATGTCGGCGACGAGCGTCCTGTGCACGGCGACTCTGCTACAGGGCGGCCGACAATCACATCATGCGTTCGACGATCGCGAAGCGGCGCTGCACTGGAGGACCTACGCGAAGTATTTCGGGCGCCCGGGCCTTCGCGAGCGGCTGCTACAGTTCCTCTTTTTCATCACGTCGTTCTCGCTTTTCATCTCCGGGTTCGCGCTGTTCGCCGAGCGCCGGTTCACGTATGAGGGCCGTCCGTTCGGCCCTCGCGAGATTGGATACGTGTTCGGTTACGTCGGCTTCCTGGGCATCATCCTGCAGGGTGGGCTCATCGGCAGGCTCGTCAAGCGATTCGGAGAATCGGCGCTGGTGGCGGCGGGATTCGTCGCACTCGTCATCGGATATTTCGGCCTCGGCATCGCTTCGTCGTCCGCGCTCTTGGTGCTGACAGGCACGCTGGCGGCGTTCGGCAATGGTGTCATCCGTCCAGCGTTGACGAGCCTCATCACCCAGCAGGCGGGAAGGCAGGAGCAGGGAGTCGTGCTCGGCATCACGCAGTCGCTGATGTCGATGGCGTCAATCGTCACGCCCATCGTGGGTGGACTGCTGATTGAGCGGCAGATGCTGGCAGAGTGGGCCTGGGCGGCCGCCGGGTTGGCGGCCGTTGGAGTCGCGCTCTCGCGCGAGGGGCTGCCGTTTTACACGACCGCTTCGGCCGATTCGATCGGCGCTCCCTGATAGGAAATCTCGACCGGCGCAGCCAGCCGCAGCGTGTTCATCACTTGACATGCCCGGCTGGCGATCGTGATCAGCTTGCGAGCGAGATCGGCGTCGACACAATCCGCCGACACGTCCACGGTAAAGCCGGTAAACCGCTCGGGGGTTCCATCGAGCGTGCCGCTGACCGCCACCGTCACCCTCGTGATGGCAGCCTCCCGCGCCCGGATCGCTGCCAGAAGGTGGCTGGTGAAGCAGCCGCCGAGCGCGACCAGCTGATACTCACCGCCGGCCGGTCCCAGGTCGAATCCGCCTTTGGCGATCCCGCGGTCCACGAGCATCGTATGCGAGCGGACGACGCCTCGCGACGTCGTGTGATTGACGTGCTCGATGGTGGCCTTGAATGTTGTGCTCATTCACCAGAGTCTAGCCTAGCCTCCAAAATCCCCATATTGGGATTTGGGGCTTGGGATTTGGGATTTGGGATTTAAACGGGCTGACCGCGAATGACACGGATGAGTAGGAAAACGATTGCCACAACAAGGAGGATATGCAGCCATCCGCCAAGCATGGTCGATGTAATCATGCCCAGGAACCACAGCACGATGAGCAGGATGACGAGAAACATCAGCATCGGTGTCCTCCACGGACACCTCTAGCAGAACCTATGCCGCGACGACGCGGTTGCGAAGGATGCCGATTCCTTCGACCTCGGTTTCCATCACATCCCCAACCTGCAGCCACTCCTGCGGCGTCCGGCCCATGCCGACGCCTTCGGGCGTACCCGTGGAGATGATGTCGCCTGGTTCCAAGGTGAGGCCGCGGGACAGCACCTCAATGGTCTGATCGATCGGGAAGATCATGTCCGCCGTGTTGCCATTCTGCTTCTCGACGCCGTTCACCCGAAGCTTCACCGCCTTGCGGTGCGGGTCACCGAATTCGTCGGCCGTGACGACCACCGGTCCCATCGGACAGAACGTGTCGAGACTTTTTCCCTTGAAGAACTGCATGTGCGCGTTCTGCAGGTCGCGCGCGGTCACGTCGTTGACGACGGTATAGCCGAAGACATGCGACATGGCACGGTCGCGGGGGATGTTCTTCCCTCCGACGCCGATGATGACCGCGAGCTCGGCCTCCCAGTCCACCTGCTGCGTGATGTTGCGATCCCACTCGATGTCGTCGTACGGGCCGACGACCGTCGTCGGCGTCTTCGTGAAGAAGATGGGGTGGGCAGGCAGTTTGAACTCCTGCCCCCGCGCGCCCGTTGCCTCCCGCACGTGTTCGGCGTAATTGCGTCCGAGGCAGAACACGTTCTTGCCGGGTCGCGGAATAGGCGCGTGCCAGCGGACGTCATCCGGATTCCTCTGCGCCAGGCGTTTGAGCGTTGAACCACCCGTGACGGGTTTCGTGATGCTGCGCCAGGCATCGGGCCCCGCTTCGATGAGCGCGAGCAGGCTCGGGAACTCCGGGACTTCCAGAATCCGATCGCCGTCGAGGACACCGAGCCGATGCGTGCTGTCGTTACGGAGAGAAAAGGTCAGGTAGCGCACGCGGCTGAGTATACTCGGCGGTCTATGCGTCTATGCCGCTTCGGCGAAAACCGCCTCGGGCTTGTTGACACAGATGGCGTGCGCGACGTGACCGCAGCGCTCGACCTCATTCCTGCGCATCGATATCCGTTTCCACCAGGCGACCTGCTGATCGCGAACCTGCCGAAGCTGACGCCGCGCGTCCGGGAGCTCGCGAAGACGGCGGCACCGGTCGCCGTGGACTCGCAGCCGGTTCTGAGTCCGGTCGCGAATCCAAGCAAAATCATCGGCGCGCCGATGAATTACCGGACCGGGCAGGACGAAGCGGCGGTGGCCGCCGCCTTGTCGATCGGCCTCT
Organism: Vicinamibacterales bacterium; assembly: GCA_035764385.1. Taxonomy (GTDB): domain Bacteria; phylum Acidobacteriota; class Vicinamibacteria; order Vicinamibacterales; family UBA2999; genus Gp6-AA40. The sequence goes on along the minus strand of DASTZI010000492.1, from coordinate 7 downwards.
TTCTCAA
>DASTZI010000491.1:0-6235 GCA_035764385.1 Vicinamibacterales bacterium | reverse complement strand
ACGCCACAACCGCCGGCGCCGACACCAACGCCCCAGCCGCCACCGCGGTCGCTTATCACCGCTGCGCGATTCTCGCCGATGCCCTTTCAGCTCCGTTCCCAGGTCGATGCATCGGCCGCAAACACCATTGGTCTCACGAACACCGGTGAGACAACGATTGCGACGGTCAATTTTAGATTCGAAGGAGGACACGCCGGCGATTTCGCCGTGCGCGAGAACACGTGCAGGCGATTAGCGCCGCAATCGGAGTGTTCTGTCCTCGTGAGCTTCACTCCCCGGGAGGCAGGTGCGCATTCCGTAACGCTCATTGCTGAATCGGCGGGAACGCCGCTCGACAACAAAGAGCTCAGTGGTGAAGCGATTGAAATTCCCCGGCCGCACGCACAGCTCTCGCCCTCGAGTCTTCAGTTCAGCAAGCTCGGTGAGCAGCAAACTGTCGTACTGCAGAATAGCGGAACGGCACCGCTGCGCGTATTCCGCTTCACGCTCGACAACACCGCAGACTTCGAATTGGATGCAAGGGCCTGTACGAACGGACAGCTGGTACAGCCGGCTCGCGGATGCCCCGTATTCGTCCGCTTTAAAGGGCACGCGCCAGCAACTGGCCGGGTGACGGCAGTCCACGACGCCCCGTCTTCACCGACGGCCGCCGATCTATCCGCGATCAGCGTCCCTATTCCTGTCGATGTGCCGAAGCTCCTCGGAGCAGATCGCGACGATGCTCTTCGAAGACTGAGAGAACGAGGTCTGACCGTTGGCGCAACCACCGACGTACCTCAGTGTGAATCAGTCGGACGCGTCGTAGCGCAGAACCCTGAAGCGGGTCGCCGCGTTCTTCAAGGAAGCGCCGTCGACATCACGATGGCGTCCTACGGGCCCGATCCCGCCATCGTGCCAGACGTGCGAAAGCAGCCAAGAGCCATAGCCGAGCGCAATCTCCGTGCAGCGCGGTTATCGATCGACACCAGCGTCAGGAACGTTGAAACCGCCAGCGCAGCCCCTGGGACCGTTACCGACGTCCGTCCCCGACCTGGCACCATGCTGGCGCCCAATTGCGCGGTGATGCTGTCCGTAGCTGTGCCGGTCCCGAAAATCGCCGTACCATCTTTTGTGGACCAGACGCTGGCAGCAGCAAAGCAACGGCTTGGATCGGGGTTCTTCGCCGGGCTCGCGACGTTCCAGCTCGGTCAGGTCAGCTCAACGGACGGCACGCCAGTTCCAAGGGGAGAGGACGCGCAGTGGATCGTGGTCGCGCAACGTCCACCAGCCGGCGAGGAGCGCCCCCGTGGAACGGCGATCGATTTGACGGTGCGACGAATAGGAGGCGGCACCATCTTACGAAGGCCGATCGAGCGGGCGCCTGCACCTCCGGTGCGGACACCCGACAGTCCGATCCGGTGATGTAGACGTGATGGAAAGCTGATCCCTACACCACGCGCGCGGCTGAACGAGTGCGATACGCTCAGCGCCGAAATTACGAGGTGCCGGGGCCGAACTTCAAAGGCAATCCGGAATCAGCGGCCGCGGACTCCAATTACTACAACTGGGTCGACAAGTACCACTCGTTCGGCCTCGGCCGAGACATTCCGATCGCCACCGGCAAGCTGCGCGTGCCATATCCGATGGGATTTTTCGTCAAGCAGATCGACGGCCGTATCGACGATCCGAAAGCATCGTGGAAGGGCAGGGGATTGTGGACCGCCTCAGCGAGCCGCGCGACGTGGCATCTCGAGGGCGGCAAAGGTACGCGGCCAAAGCTGGTGAAGCTGCAGCTTCGTCCCAATCCGCTGGCGAAATAAACGCGGCACTTTCAGCGTCACCGCGACGAGGCTTGCGGCGCGACGCCCTCTTTGTAGCGGATGTAGGGCATCAGCGGCGTCACCGCGAGCGGCATCTTCTCGCGAATCGAGGCCAGCGGCACCGCCGGCGATTTGTCGAGAACCAGGCGGTCATTCCACGGCTCGACGACGATCCGCGCGCCAAGCGAGAGGGCTGAAATCTGTTCGAGATTGCCCGGCGCGAGCGCAGGTGCTTCGGCAACCAGACCCGCAAAACGCTTGATCTGCCCGCCATCGGCCACGTGGTCCCCGATGTGCGGCTGGATCAGATTCGGCAGCTGCCGCGCCGACTGCGCGATCGTTTTCAGGAACAGTCCGGCACCCGCGAGCTTGTCTTGGTACGGCGACGCCTTCAGCAGCTCGATGACCCGCTCGTCGGCGGCACTCTCTTCTCGTGGAGTGCGATGGAACTGCAGCGCCTGCAGCAGGTCCGCATCGCTCACCATCAGACGATCCGCAAACGCGAACTTCGTGTCGATCAACGGGTGCCCCAGGTCCACATGTGCCAGCTCGTGCGCGAGCATCGTGGCCAGACTCGCCTCGTCAGGGAGGACGTCGATCAAGCCCCGGCTCAGCACGATCGTGTGCCCGATCGTGAACGATTCGAGCGGAGACGTGAGCAGCACTCGGCAGCGGAGCGGCCGTTCGAGCGCGAGCTTGTTCGTGGCGACCAGATTGTTCAATACCGTTTCGAGCACACGGTCCACTTCGCCTGCTGGCGCGAGCAATCCGATCTTTTCGAGGCGCTCGATCACGTTCGCTTCGGCTTCCTGCTCCCATCGTCGCTGGCTCATGACAGGGGACAGCTGGCTGGATGAATCGGTGTCGTCGACCACGGCTTCATTGATATGGATCGCCGTCAGTTGCTGGGCATTCGCGGCGGCCTGTGCCTCGTAGCCCCAGATGCGCACCTGGCTCCTGAAGCCCTTGGCGCGCGGTGAGGCGGCGTCGCTCAGGTCCGTTTCTTCGGAGTAGATATACGAGGGCAGCCACACGCCTGGCATCACGTTGACGCGCCACCCGTCCATGTGGAACGACAGGCGCTTGTCGTTGAAGAAGGACGACAACATCTGGTTGGTGCCCTGATTGATGCCGTTGAAGCGAATGAGCGTGTAATCGCGCGCTTCGATCCAGATACGGCCGGAAAAGCCATCGCCGCCACTGCGCAGCGGCTTCACGTCGAATACGAACGTGCGCGCCTCACCAAGAAATTCGCGGCGGACAAACGTGAACTGATAACGGCTGCGGTCCAGCCCCTTCCAGTCGGGCGCCGCCATGGCCGCGAAGCCGTCTGGGAGCAGGCGACCTCCGTTCACCGGGTTCCAGCGAGAAACGCGATTTGTCTGTTTTCGCTCCTGCCCGAGCTGCCGAAGCCGCGGCCGATCCGCGAAGTCGAACTGGCCTAGAAAGTAATCGTCCTTTGCGGGCACCCAACCGAGCTGTTGATCCGGAACAAGGTGCTGAATGTACGCCTCGACGAGCGGGTGATAGGTCTTCAACCGCGTGAACAGAGCCGTCTCCGAGCGGTTCATGCGATCGATGACGTCGGCGACGTTCAGTTCGTCACCTCCGGGCGTGTTGGATTGCGCACGCGCTGATGACGCGACGGTCGACAACGCGATCAGCAGAACGGCGGCGTACGCACCTCGCATGACGGTCCTCTTACTGGTGAGTCTTTCCCAAACCTCACTGGGCGCTCCGACGTCGCGCCCAGCAGAATCGCGGTCGAAGGACTGTCGTAGGTGAATGTGCATCAGTTGATACATGCGACTAAGAGAGATGAAATTCGATCTGGACGGTGACACGGGAGTCGACGGCGACACCCTGACGGCGGGCCGGCTTGAAGCGAATCTGCTCGGCGGCGCGGACGGCGGCCTCGTCAAGTCCGTGCCCCAGCTTGCGGATGACGCGCAGGACTCGAACCTCGTTCGATGCCGTGAATTCGACCTCGAGTACGACGGTGCCCTGGATTCCAAGGGTCTCGGCCTCGTCGGTGTAGCGCGGCTTCGGCTTGAACAGAATTTCAATCGGAGTCGAATCGCCGAAGGCTGCGACGGGCGCGACGCTCGGCGCGACCGGAGGCGGCGGAGCGACTTCACGATCGAAACCGCCGGAGGCGACAACAGCCGTCGGCAGTGCGCGAGCGGTCCCTCGCGCGGAGGCATCACCAAACCCCGCGGCTACGACCGCCGCCGTTTCGCGCGGCCGTGAGCGACTCGGCGCGACGGCCTCGAAGGCGCCCACGCGAACAACGGGCTCCGCCTTCGGCACGATAGGAATGGTGTTCGGCGGTTCCTGAACCTCGGCCTGAACGGGTGGCGGCGGCGTCACAGGCGCCGGGGCCTCAACTTTGCGAATTGACTCGTCGGCCGGCGCAGGTGCGCGCGGCGGCTTCGGCAACGGCTCGATCTTGCGGACCGCGAGGCGTGGCGGCTCAGGCCGAGCCGTCAACGCGTTGCGGGGCACGGCGAGGCTGACCGGAGCGAACGTGAGCGATGTCTTCGGACGAGGCGTCCGTTCCACGGCCGATCGGGTGATCGCGACAACGCCGAGCAGACAGGTCACGTGCAGGACGACACTGAGCGCAACACCGGGCACACGCGCGTACAACCTGGAAGCCTCGGGCGGCGTCTGGAAGAGGGACCGGCCAGACACACTGACAGTCAATGTTCCTTGATGGCTGGAGTCGCTCACTGGAGAAGTCTCGGTGGGCGATTCGGGCAAGACGGCTGCCACCAATCGCGCGGGCGCGCTCACTGGAATTGGCCGGCATTCGAAGGTGTGTCGGGGGACCGGTGATCGCACCCCGCGATTTCCGCAAGCGGAATTGCAGAATTGTGGAAGATTCGGCCGCGCGGGAAAGGTCCCCGCACGGCCATCACAGAATTGCCACGTAATCGACGCGTTATCGTCGTCGGTTCGCGCGCAGGTCGCGGTATTCGTCGCTCTGGCGCAACGCGTTTTCCAGATCCCGTTGCGTCCAGTTGTTGTTCATGACCTGCTCCGTCCAGCTACGCAGCCCAGAGGCGTCCGGATCGCGTCCCAGAACCGATCGATAGCTCCGCCGCACTACTTGCTCGGCATCGCGGTAACTCCAGCGGCTCGCATTGGGCTGCACGCGGCCGTACTGCCCGTTCGGGTACTGCCCGTTCGGGTATTGCCCGTTCGGGTACTGTCGCGCGTCAGGGTACTGTCGCGTGTCGCGCGACCAATTCCCACGGCCGGAATCCACCTGGAACGACGAGATCCGATCGTTGAAGCCGAACGACCGCAAATCGCTCACGCTCGAGTTGATCACTCGTGACGAGCCGCGGAAATTCGGATCCCGGTAAACGGTCGCGACCGCATCGCCGAAAATGCGGATCGACGAAATCTCATCGTTGTTCCCCGATGAGACCTTTGGTGTGGATTCGCCGGCAGCCGAGCAGAAATAGCGGCCGCCAAAGTTGATGTCTTCGTAGAAGCAGACGCCCGAGCGTGGTGTTGCCCCACGTCCCCAGCGTTGCGCATACGCGGGCGCAACGCCGAGTAGAACGGCCGCGCCGAGCACAAGCGCGGTTGTCATCCGTCGCATAAAGCCTCCTCCAACTCCCCAAAAGCCAGGCGATGGTAGTTGCTGACCATAGGAGCAAGGATGCTGCCAGCCGAGGAAGCCCTGAGGGTACCAAGTCATTCGCTAAAATGTGGCCTCTACAGGAACGCACGGACGCGGGCTCGATCAAGGAAGAGGACAATATGGTTGTCCTCGCCTGCCGACTTTAACTCTTCGGGATCGTGCTCTTCGGGATCGTGCCGTCAGGCGTCAAGTGATCGACAGCTTGCGGCAGCACTTGCGCTAGTTTCTCCACGAGCTCCTGGACAGGCAGCCCGGATTTCGCCGCCAACTGCTGCAGCAAGTCAGGGCCAAGCACGCGATGAACGTCAGCGGGTGCGACCGGATCGTTGGGTCCGGTTCCCACCCACGATCTGACCGTTGCGCCGAGTCCATTCTTTTCGAATTCGTTGACGATACCCTGGACGCCGCCATGCTGCTCGATGATGCCGTTCACGACCGATACCATCCCAGCGCCGACGACCCCGCCAAGTACTCCATCTAGCAGTCCCATGTTCGTCTCCTTCCGATGAATGAAAACTGAATCTTACTCTCGGACCGTGATGTAAACGTGTACGACGACGTCCTGACGATCGGAGCGACAGGCAATTGCACAAATTCTCGAGGCGTGTTGGTTTGACGTTCACTTTCGCAGTGTTATACATTGCGCGCCGTTGACCGGGACGGCCCTGGGCAACGTTCTTTCCAAATCCGTAGCACGCACGGTGACGGCAATGCGACTGTGCTGTCACGTTCGGCACCGCTCTAGATCAGCGCGGTCTTTCAGGAGCCCACCGATGAACAG
>DASTZI010000490.1:0-10152 GCA_035764385.1 Vicinamibacterales bacterium | reverse complement strand
GCGGCCTTCCTCGAGTGCCGAGAAGTGCTCCTTGATTGCCTGCTGCGGTGTGCCTTTGAAGCCGGCTGCCTGCTGACCGGACGCATGGCCGATCACCTCGTGCATGTCGGTGTGCAGGTTGTCCGCGATGGATCCGTACTTCGCTCCGCGCTCCGCTTCCTCGGGCGTCCATGAGAACTCGGCGCGCATCGTGCCCGGTGTCGACTTGTCATACGCTTCAACGACATTCGAGAGCGACACGGACTTGCTGCCGTGCTCCTCGCGGATGCGCTGGTCGTTGGGGAGGTTGATACCAATTGGCGTGACCGGCCCGGAGTCGCCGGTTTCGATGATCACATCGATCGCGTTGGCGACAATGCCTTTGACACTGGCCTTGTGATATTTCGCGTCGGCAGGTGATTGGTCCTCGAACCACTGGGCGTTGTCGGCGATCTTCTTGATGATCTCGGTCTTTTCGGGGTTGATTGAGAAGACGAGCGCCTCCCAGCTTCCCTTGATGCCGCGTGGGTCGAGATACACCTCGATGAAGCCGTTGATCGTGTCGACGGGCGAGGCCTTGTCGGCCACCCACGCCATGTCGTACTTCTCGCGGTCGCTCTGCTCGCCGGTGCGATACCACTGGATGAGCGCGCGCAGCGCGTTCTGCATCGGCTCGGTCGCGTACGGGATGGCATCGTTGAGATGGCGGACGACCTCCGTGATCTCTTTGCTGTAGCGACCGTCGATCTTGTAGACCTCCTCGACCAGCTTTCCGTTCTGTTTCACCAGTCGCGCGTTGAGGCCGTACTTTTCGGTGAAGCCTTTCAGGTCGTTCATCGACACGCCGCCAGCGTATAGGTTGTTGTAGCTGGCGGTCAGGATGTCTTTGCCAGCCGGCGGTGCCTTCGTGGTGACGCTCGGCTCGAAGTCGGCATCGAAGAACATCGGCTGGAGCCGCTTGAGCGTCGCGTCGAGCGTCTCACCGTTCTGTGTCGCGAACGTCGCGCCGGCGGCCTGCGCCGATTTCGCCGCCGCGGCGAACGCGTCGGGCGTCGTCTTGAGCACGAACTTGCGCGCGGTGAGGTTGTTGTATGGACCGTTATTGATCCAGAACAGTTTTGTGTAGCGTTGAATCTCCGCGAAGGTCGCCGGGTCGATTCCCTGCGGATGCGCCACGATCTGATCGAGGATGCTGCGCATCTCGAGGGCCGAGCGGTGCTTCTGATCGATGTAGATGTCGCGCCCGGCAATCGCCGCCTGATAGAGATGCCAAATGAGCGTCTTCTCGCGTAGCGGCAGCTTCTCGAATCCATCGGCATAGAGCTGCACCACCGCGGCATCGTCTACGCGCTCGAGGAGGTACTTTCGCTGAGAGGGATCGGGAGTCGGGGATCGGGGATCAGACGTGTGTGATCCCGGATCCCCGGTCCCCGATCCCTGAGGCGAAGGCGATGTGCGGCCGCAGGCCACGACAGTGAGCGCAAGCAGTGTTGTCAGAAAGCGCTTCATAATCATTAGCTTAGATCTATATGGTCCGCCTGAAGGCGGACCCCACCGATGAACGTCGACGGATGCCTGTGGGTCCGGCTTTAGCCGGACCTTGATACGATTCGCGCGGTGAACAAACCGTTCTGGCACGTCGCCGCCGGCTCGGCATATCTTGCGCCGCCACTCCTGCTCGTATCCGACATCCTGTTAATCCAGTTCATCTCGGAGCCCGGCCTGCTCGTCCAGCGCATCGCCTTGATCGTGTTGATACCAGCGATTGTCGCGGTCGCGGTCGTCGCGCACGACCGCGCGCGGTGGCAGAGGGGCGGCGCTGCCGCCGTCGCGATTCTTGGCGCATTGGCGATCGTCATTCGCCAGGGATTTCTTGCCGCTCCGATACGACTGCCAGCGGTGCTGTTTCCGCTCGGTCTGCTGGCCTTGTCTGGCGCAATGATGGGCACAACCGTTTCACGCCGCATCGCTGCGCTGATCGCCGCTGGTGCGCTGCTGTTTCCGGTCGCGCATATGAGCGGCGCGCCCGTGGCGCTTCTCGGAGGCGATGTGCTCCTTCTCGTGGCCTTCTGGTCGCTCGCGACACGGATGACGCGCGCCGGATCGCCCATTGCCGTTCAGCCCGGCGCATCTCGAGGATAAACATGCACTACTTGCTCTTCTACGACGTCGTCGACAACTACGCGGAGCAGCGGACGCCGTTCCGCAAGGACCATCTCGCGCACGCGAGGGCAGCCGCCGGACGCGGCGAGCTGGTGCTTGCCGGTGCGCTCGCGAATCCGGTCGATGGCACCGTGCTGCTCTTCAAGGGCGACTCTCCAGCCGCTGCCGAAGCCTTCGCGAGGGCCGATCCGTATGTGACGAACGGCCTCGTCACCGGATGGCGCGTCCGGGAGTGGACGACTGTCATTGGAGACGATGCGCAGGTGGGGTTGCCGCGGGGACTCTAGCGGCGGGTGCGAGGGGTGCGACGGGTGCAATTGGTGCGATTGGTGCGAGACGTGCAATTGGTGCAATCGGTGCGATTGGTGCGGGGTGGGTCGGGGGTGGTTTCCAGATATGCGATTAACCGACTGAACGCACGATAGAGCCGCCGTGACAGCGTTTCGATTGGCGCGTAATCGAACGCCGTCACATACTGTTTCAACTGAGCTCCACGAAACGCATCTCGCAATTCGTTCAGCGACCGCCGAGCGATCTTTAGAAATCTCGCGAATTCGATGTGTTTACCACTGAAGCCTTCAGCGATGTTTCGGCAGACCAGAAAAGCGCGCACTCACCTTTCGCACCCTTCGCACCCATTGCACCCCTCGCACCCCTCGCACCCCTCGCACCGACCGGATCATGCCAACAATTTTTAGTCATGCTCTGGCCGCCAGCGCCGCAGCGCGGTGGTGGCCGGGCCGCTTACCCGCACGCTTCTGGACGTGGACCGCGGTCTGCGCGATGTTGCCCGACATCGACGTCATCGCCTTTTCGTTTGGCATCCCGTACGAGGCCATGTTCGGCCACCGCGGCTTCACGCACTCCTTCTTCTTCGCCGCCCTCGTCGGCGTTACCGCCGCTGCGCAGGTTTCCCATCAACCGCACCTTTCGCACCCATTGCACCGCTCGCACCTAACGGCGCTTTTCTTCTGGTTCACCGCCGTGACCGCGTCTCACGGATTACTGGACGCGCTCACCAACGGTGGGCGTGGCATCGCCTTCTTCGCGCCCTTCAGCGACCACCGCTATTTCTTCCCGTGGCGTCCGATTCAGGTGTCGCCCATCGGCGTCGGCTTCTTCTCGCCGCGCGGCCTTCGGGTCCTTGCCAATGAGGCGGGCTGGATCTGGGTCCCCTCTGCGATAATTGCGGTTTCCGCCCGCCTGTTCCGGTATGGCCAGACCTAATGCCCTCGCGGTGCTGGCGGCCGCGGCGATGGCCGCGTCCGGTCCCTCGACGTGGCTCGGGACCGTCCTGAGCTTGTCGAAGGACGGCGCCTATGCGTCCGCGCAGCTTGGAGGCGGCGCGCCGCAGGCCCACACGGACTTCAAGACGGACCCGGAGGGCTTCACCCGCGCACGGTTTCCTCCTGGCGAATGGCCGGACCGCGACTTCACCATTTGCCGGCTTCAATACCAGAGCGTGCGGTCAGAACGTGACGGCAGCGGGTGGAAAACCGACTATCCCTACAGCGAGATCAACCTCCTGATTCGCTTCGCGCAGCTCACGAAAACTTCCGTCAGTTACGACGAAGAGCAGAAACGCCCTAATACCTGGGTGGTGAAGCCCACCGATGCGAAGCTCTACGACTGCCCGTTTCTCATTGCTTCTGATGTCGGGACCATTGGCATCAAGGATGTAGAAGTGCCGCCTCTACGGGAGTACCTCCTCAAAGGCGGGTTCCTTTGGGTGGACGACTTCTGGGGGAGTGAGGCGTGGGCCCAGTGGGAACAGGAGATCAGTAAGGTGTTCCCGCCGGAAGCGTACCCAATCGAGGACGTGTCCGCGGCCGACCCGATCATGCGGGAGATGTTCGACCTCGAGAAGGTCCCGCAGATTACCAACGTCACCTTCTGGCTCAAGAACAACGGAAAAACGTCGGAACGGGACGAAGACAGCGCGCAGGTCCACGTCCGGGCCATCCGCGATCAGCACCGCCGGATCATGGTCCTCATGACGCACAATACAGATGTCGGCGATTCGTTCGAGCGGGAGCGGGAAGACAGTGAATATTCACGTCTTTTTTCACCCCCTGGGTATGCGCTTGGGATTAACGTGTTGTTGTATGCGACGACCCAGTAGGTAAGTCTCAGGGATTGGGGATCTTGGTCAAGAACCGACCCTTCCCGCTGGACGTCTTTGAAACTATGATCGCCCCGTCTCATTAGGTAGTGTAGGAGTTGCCGTGTTCGAAAAGGTCTTTCAGGCACTCTTCTCGTATCGCCCCGTCGTTTTTCAGCAGGGCGATTTCCGTTTCGACCTCACCACGGCTTCGTTTGTGGCCGCCGGCATCGCGGCGCTCATTATGGGGGCCGCCATCTTCACCTATCGCACCGTCGGTGTGAACGGACGGCCGCGCGACCGGGTGGTGCTGACGGCGCTCCGAATGGTTGCGCTGGCGCTCGTCGTCTTCTGCCTGTTCCGGCCGACACTCGTCGTGAAAGCCGCCATTCCCCAGCAGAACGTCGTCGCCGTGCTGATGGACGATTCGCGCAGCATGCAAATCGGCGACTGGGACAACAACCAGCCGCGGGCCGAGTTCCTCCGGCAGCAGCTCGCCGCCAATAGCAGCCCGCTGCTCAAGTCGCTTTCTGAGCGATTCCTGGTCCGGACGTTCCGGTTTTCATCGACGGCCGCCCGCGTCAACTCCGTGAAGGATCTGTCCTTCGGCGGATCACAGACGAAGATCGGCGCGGCGCTCGACGGCGTCCGCGATGAATTGGCCGGGTTGCCGGTCGCCGGTGTGGTCCTCGTCAGCGATGGGGCGGATACCAGTGAAGCCTCGCTGACCAACACGTTACTGAGCCTCAAGGCGGAAAAGCTTCCTGTCTTCACGGTCGGTGTCGGCAGCGCCAAGCTCCCGAGAGACATTCAGATCGACCGCGTCAGTACACCGCGATCGGTGTTGAAGGGCGCATCGCTGCTTGTAGATGCGGTGATCACGCAGACCGGCTACTCGGGTCAGACGGTCACGCTCGACGTCGAAGACGACGGCCGCATCGTGGGTTCCCAGAAGGTCCAACTGCCGGTGGATGGCAGCCCAGCGGCGGTCCGCATCCGCGCGACGGCGACCGAGCCGGGTCCTCGGGTGTTCACCTTCAAGGTGGCGCCCCAGCAGGGCGAAGTCGTCACGCAGAACAACACACGCGACTCGCTCGTGGAGGTCCGCGACGTCCGGGAAAAGGTTCTGTACTTCGAAGGCGAGCCGCGCTCCGAGATGAAGTTCATCCGGCGCGCAGTGGCCGACGACAAGAACCTGCAAATCGTCACGCTGCAGCGGACGGCCGACAACAAGTTCCTTCGTCTTGACGTCGACACGCCAGACGAACTGCTGGGCGGCTTCCCGAAGACGCGTGACGAGCTGTTCACCTTCAAGGGTCTGATTCTCGGCAGCATCGAGGCCGCGGCGTTCAGCGCCGATCAGCTGCAGATGATCGCCGACTTCGTCGATCGTCGCGGCGGCGGCCTGTTGATGCTCGGCGGTGCACGGTCGTTCGGCGAAGGTGGCTACGGCGGGACGCCCGTGGCCGATGCGCTGCCACTCCTTATTGATCCGCGCACCCGTGCCGGTGAGCCGACCAGCTTTTCCCGGCTGAAGGTGATGCCGACTCGCGCCGGCGAAGCCCACGCCGTGACGCAGATTGCCGGAAGCGAAGACGCGTCGGCGAAGCGCTGGCCCGAGTTGCCGCAGGTCACGATGATCAACGCGCCGCTTCCGCTCAAGCCCGCAGCGACGGTGCTCCTGAATGGGACCGATGAACGCGGCCGCACCGATCCGGCGCTTGTGTGGCAGCCCTACGGTCGTGGCAAGAGCATCGCCTTCCTGCCTCAGGATTCGTGGGAGTGGCAGATGCACGCCAGCATCCCGCTCGAGGATATGACGCACGAGAACCTGTGGCGGCAGATGCTGCGGTGGCTCGTTGCCGATGTCCCTGCTCCCGTCGAAGCACGGACGACCGTCGACCGCGTCGAACCGGGTGAAGCCGTCAGCATCGAGGCCTCCGTCGTCGATCCCACATGGCTCGACATCAACGACGCGCACGTTATGGCGCGTGTCACGCGTCCCGGCGGCTCGACACTCGATGTTCCGTTGCAGTGGACCGGCGAGCGGGATGGCCAGTATCGCGGCACGTTCGTGAGCACGGTCCCTGGCGCGTATGAAATCGCCATCGATGCCGATCGTGCGGGGAAGCCAATTGGCACCAACACCACGTACGTGCGCGCGGGCGCGGGTGACAGCGAGTATTTCGATCCGACGATGCACGAGGCGCCGCTGCGGCGCATTGCGGAGGAGACAGGCGGTCGCTTCTATACGCCGGCCAACGTCTCAGGGCTTCCGGAGGACGTCAGCTACGCCGGGCGCGGCGTGACGTCGGTCGAAGAGCGTGAGCTCTGGAACATGCCCATCATTCTGATCATGCTGGTGGGCCTCGTCTGCGCGGAGTGGGGCTATCGCCGTGCGGTAGGGTTGTCGTAATGCTGCACGCCTTTCTTCTGGTCCTCGTCGGCCTCGCAGGCGATCCTGAACACGGCGAGCTGTTCCACAAATGGGGTGGAGAACTGGCGGAGTCGGCCGGGCGCCTCGGCGTTCCCGCGGACCACGTCGTCTATCTTGTCGATCAGACGCAGGAAGGCGACAAGAACGTCACGGGGAAAGCGACGGTTGAGGAAATCAGCAAGACCTTCGATCGCTTCGCCAAACAGGCGACGCCGGAGGATGCGGTGTACGTCGTGCTGATCGGCCATGGCAGCTACGACGGCAAGACCGCGAAATTCAATCTGCCCGGCCCCGACATGTCGGCGGCGGACTTCAATACGCAGTTCAGAAAGCTGCCGACCAAGCACATCGTCTTCGTCGATACGACGAGCGCGAGCGGCCCCTTCATCAACGATCTGTCCGCCCCCGAGCGCACGATCATCACGGCGACGCGAAATGGCGCGGAGAATTACTCGACGCTGTTCGGCGGCTATTTTGTCGACGCGCTGACCGGTGACGAAGCCGACGCCGACAAGAACCGGCGCGTCTCGATGCTCGAGGCGTTTCAGTTCGCGAAAGCGGCCGTCCAGCGCGCCTATGAGAAGGAAGGGCTGCTGTCGACCGAGCATGCGCTGCTCGACGACAACGGCGACAAAGCCGGAAGCGCCGATCCGTCCACCAACGGCCCCGACGGCAAAGTGGCGTCGCTGCTGGCCATCGGATCAGCGGCCGATGCGGCGGCGCTGCCAACCGACCCCAAGCTGCGCGCGCTCGTCCTCGAGCAGCGCGAACTGGAACACCGTGTCGAGTCGCTGCGGCTGCTGAAGGAAAACATGGAGCCGGCGAAATATCAGAGTGAGCTCGAAAAACTTGTGACAGATCTTGCGCTGAAGACCCGTGAGATTAGAAGCCTCGAAGGTGCCAAATGAGTGATCGCGTGACGATGAACCCCTACGTAACCACCGACGTCGTCGATCTCGAGTCGCCGGACGACATCAAGCTCGCGGACAAGATGAAGGCGGGCCGCGAGCAGATCATCCGCGAGCTGCGCAAGGTCATCATCGGACAGGAAGATGTCATCACGCAGGTGCTGAATACGCTGTTTGTTGGCGGCAACAGCTTGATCGTCGGCGCGCCAGGACTCGCCAAGACGCTGTTGATCCACACGATGGCGCAGGTGCTGCACCTGAAGTTCTCGCGTATTCAGTTCACGCCCGACCTCATGCCGTCCGACATCACCGGTACCGACCTGGTGCAGGAAGATCAGGCAACCGGCCGACGGCAGATGGTGTTCGCGCCCGGGCCCATCTTCGCCAACATCGTGCTCGCCGACGAAATCAACCGCACGCCGCCGAAGACGCAGTCGGCGCTGCTCGAGGCGATGCAGGAGCATCGGGTCACGATTCAGGGACGCACCTACAAGCTGGACGAGCCGTTCTACGTCTTCGCGACGCAGAACCCGATTGAGCTCGAAGGCACCTATCCGCTGCCCGAAGCGCAGCTCGATCGGTTCATGTACCACATCATCATCGAGCACCCGCCGTACGACGAGGAGATCGACGTCGTGCGCACGACGACGGCCATTCAGAACCCGCAGCTCGAACGTCCAGTCAGCGGTGACGATCTGATTCAGTTCAAGGAGCTGGTGCGCAAGGTGCCCGTATCCGAGCCCGTGATGCGGCACGCGCTCGACATCGTCCGTGCGACGCGTCCACGCGCGAAGGAGTCGGCTGACTTCATCAACAAGTGGGTGGCGTTTGGCGCGAGCGTTCGCGCCGCGCAGTATCTGGTGCTTGGCGGCAAGGCACGGGCGCTGACGAGCGGACGCTATCACGTCAGCTTCGATGACATCCGCGCGCTGGCGCATCCGGTGCTGCGTCACCGCATCATCACGAACTTCCATGCGCAATCGGAAGGTGTGACGACGGACCAGATCACGGATCGGCTGCTCGAAACGGTGCCGATGCCGCGGAGCGGAATGTAGGATGGTCCACCTGAAGGTGGACCCCACCGATGATTCCCGCCGGATGCTGGACGGTGACAGCGTGCGGCGGACATCACCGGTGGGGTCCGGCTTCAGCCGGACCTGGAGAAACCAGTGAGCGTCGCAGCGAGCCACAGTCAAAGCGCCATTCCCGGCGCGCGCTTCATGGATCCCTCGGTCCTCGCGCGGATCGGCAACCTGGAGCTCGTGTCGCGTGCCGTCGTGGATGGGTTCATCAATGGCATGCACAAGGCGCCGTACTTCGGCGCCTCGGTGGATTTCGCCGAGCATCGCGGCTATGTCCCGGGCGACGACATCCGCCGCGTGGACTGGAAGTTGTGGGCGCGAACGGACCGCTACTACGTCAAGGAATACGAAGCGGAGTCGAACTCGAATTTTTCGGTGTTGCTCGACATCTCGAAGTCGATGAACTTCGGCACGACCGGCATTACGAAGCTCGATTACGCGCGCATTCTGACCGCGTGTCTCACGAACCTGGTTCACCATCAGCGCGACCGCGTCGGACTGGTGACGTTCGACAACGACGTCGTGGATTTCGTCCCCTCCTCCGCCAAGCACATGGAGGTCGTCCTGCACACGCTCGACAAGGTCAACGCGGGCCGGCCGGGCAGCCTCAAGGCGCCGTTCCAGAAGATGGCGGAGCACTTCGGGCGCCGCGGCGTGCTGGTGATTCTCTCCGACTTCTACGAGGAGCCGGACGCGGTGCTCGACGCCGTCGCGCCGCTGCGGTTCCGCGGCAACGACTTGATCGTGTTTCACGTGCTCGACAAGTCCGAGCTGGACTTCGGCTTTACCGATGCGTCGGCGTTCGAGGACATCGAATCGGGCGAGCAGATGCCGGTGGTTCCCGATGCATTTCGTAAGGAGTATCAGTCGCTCGTGCGGGCGCACCTCGACGCGCTGCAGCAGCGTTTCTCGGCCAATCGGATCGATTACACGGTGCTCGATACGTCGAAGCCGCTCGATCACGCGCTGTACAGCTATTTGTCAGCAAGAGCACGGATGATGAAAGTTAGATAGCGGACAAACAGAATGGCTTTCTTAGCACCGCTTTTTTTCCTCGGCCTGGCCGCTCTCTCGATTCCGGTCTTGATCCATCTGACCCAGCGCGAGAAGAAGATGGTCCAGCAGTTCCCGTCGCTGATGTTCGTGCGCCGGATTCCGTATCAGACCGTCCGCCGACGGAAGCTTCGTGACATTGCGCTGCTGTGCGTGCGTCTGGCGGCGCTGCTGCTGATTGTCGCGGCGTTCGCGCGCCCCTTCCTCTGGCGGCCGAACGCTGCCACGGCGATTGGCGCTACGGCTCGTGAGGTCGTCGTGCTCCTCGACCAGAGCTACAGCATGGCGTACGGGGATCGATGGGATCGTGCGAAGGCGGCCGCACGCGATGCCATCAACAGGCTTGGCCCGTCGGACCGGGCCTCTGTCGTGCTCTTTTCCTCCGGCGCCGACATCGCGCTCCGTTCGACCGGCGAGAAGGATCGGCTG
>DASTZI010000489.1:0-10185 GCA_035764385.1 Vicinamibacterales bacterium | reverse complement strand
AATCCGCAGATCCAGGATCTTTCGGTCGCTCTGGCGCGCTCGGCGTGGGTGCCGAGTTTCACGACGCTGGTCGAAGGCGCGGGGACCACGACGCCGAACAGCGGCTTTCTGTCCGGCGCAACATCAGGACAGAACAAGACGACGACCGGCCGCATGCTGAGCAACGTGGGACTATTCCAGCCGACCCCCTGGGGCGGCAGTTACAGCCTCGGCTGGGACAGCACGCGTTCCACGACGACGAATGTCTTCTCGAATTTCTCGCCGCAGCTGCAGTCCTCGCTCTCGTTCGACATCCGGCAGCCGCTGCTGCGCAACTTCAGCATCGACAACCTGCGCCTGCAGGTGATTCAAAGCCAAAAGGACCGCGACATCGCCGATTTCCAGCTGCAGCAGTCGATTGCGACCACCTCGCGAGCCGTGCGCAATGCGTACTGGGACCTCGCCTACGCCAACGCGTCGCTCGTGGTGCAGCGGCAGTCACTCGATCTCGCGAACGAATCGCTGCGCGAGACGAATGCACGCATTCAGATTGGCACGACACCGCCCATTGACGCCGTCGAGGCGCAGGCGGAGGTCGCGGCACGCGAGCAGGCGGTGATCGTGGCGGAAGCACAGATCGACACAGCGCAGGACAATCTCCGTGCGCTGGTCTTGAACCAGTCCGCACCGGATTTCTGGACAACGCGCTTCGTCCCCGCCGAGCTACCGGCATTCGAACCCACCGCAGTGGACGTGGACGCCGCGGTGCGCAACGCGCTGCAGATGCGAACTGATTTGCTGCAGGCGCGGAAGTCACTCGAAGCGGCGGATGTCAACATCAAGTACTTCCGCAACCAGACGCTCCCCGACGTCACGGCGACGTTTGATTACGGCCTCACCGGTCTTGGCGGGACGCCGGTCGCGCGGGTGAACAACCTGGGCATTCCCGTAATCCTGCCCGCAGGACTCTCGCGCAGCTTCGGGTCGGTACTCGGTGACCTGTTTGGCAACCAGTTCCCAAGCTGGACCATCGGATTGAACATCGCCTACCCGCTGGGCCACAGCCAGCAGGAAGCCAACCTCGCGCGGGCACAGCTCGAAACGACACAGGCCGAAACACAGTTGAAGAATGCGGAACTGCAGGTGGTGACGCAGGTGCGGAATGTCGGCCGGCAGGTGGTCACCGGCGAGAGACTCGTCGACAGCACTCGCGCGGCGAGCGCGCTCGCCGCGCAGCGCCTCGATGCCGAACAGAAGAAGCTCGCGGCCGGCACGTCGACCAATTTCCTCGTCTTTCAGGCGCAGCGAGACCTCGCATCGGCACGCAACGATGAGTTGAACGCAATCCTCTCGTACTACCGTGCGCAGACCGATTTCGAGACAGTGCAGATCGCACCGGTCCTCGGCGCGAATACGACGAACCTGGCAACGGCGACGAGCGGTAACATCCTCACCGGTGTCACCGCCGTGACGAACGGACCGGCCACTACGACGACCGCCGTCGGCCAGACGACGGCTCCAACGACTCCAACAGTCGGTGGTGGGCGCTGACCGTCATTGATGCACAGACTCAGCGTCACGATCATCGCGCTCAACGAAGCCGCCCACATCGCGGCGGCTATCGACTCCGCCTCCTTCGCGGACGAAATTCTCGTGGTCGATTCAGGCAGCAGCGACGGCACGACGGATATCGCCCGAAGCAAGGGCGTGCGTGTGCTCACCAGGGCGTGGACCGGGTACGTCGATCAAAAGAACTTCGCTGCGCAGGAGGCGTCCAACGACTGGATTTTTTCACTCGACGCGGACGAACGCATTCCCGCGGCATTGGCGAAGGAGATTCGGTCGGTGCTCGCGACCGATCCGGCCTGTCATGGCTACCGCGTGCCCCGTGTCAACTTTCATCTCGGCCGGTGGATTCGCACGACGGACTTCTATCCGGACTACCAGATGCGTCTCTACGATCGGCGCTTCGCCCGATGGCGTGGCCGCTACGTCCACGAGTCCGTAACAGTCGATGGGGTGCCGGGTTACTTGAAGAACGAGTTACAGCATTACTCGTTCGCTGATCTGCGCGATCAGATCAAACGCATCAATCACTATTCGACGCTGTCGGCGATGCAGATGTACGAGGAGGGCCGCCGCACGGGACCGGTGGAAATCTTTCTCCATCCGCCCGCGGCCTTCATGAGGAACTACATCCTCAGGCGCGGATTTCTCGATGGGACCGCCGGTCTGACCATCTCGCTGATGAATGCCTGGTCAGTCGGTTTGAAGTTCATGAAACTGTGGGAGCTTCAAAAAAATCCCAAATCCCAAATCCCAAGTCCCAAATCCCAATAGTTCTACCGAGCGACGCAGGAATCCTTCACAAGGATCTCTTCAATCCTCATTCCGTCGCGGATTTCCGAGGCGGCGCGGCCGGACGGCAGATTCCGCGCAGCGGGCATTGACGATCGCGCTGAGCTCGTCCGTAGCCGCAGGCATTCATCATCCCGACGTGGCAGAGCGAAAAATCGTACCGGACCGGATCAATCGGATTGATCGCGCGAAGCGACGCCGTAATTTCGGCGGCCATCTTCCAATTAGGGGTGCCATAGCGCGTCAATCCGAGGCACCGCCCCAGCCGAATGACGTGCGTATCGAGCGGAATGATGAGTCGAGATGGGGACACGAGTGTCCACGTTCCAAAGTCGATCTGATCGCGCCGGACCATCCAACGCAGAAACAGATTGAGACGCTTGCAGGCGCTTCCGGCCGACGGTCGAGGGAAGAAGAAACAGACGCCTGCCCGCTTTGGCAGTCTGCCGTAAGCGGGACGGAGATTCGTTTCCAGCGCGCGAGCCGAGAATGCGTCGAGCGCCGGTCCGATATCCGGAGCCATCGGATCGTCGCCCGCAACGAAGAAGCGCTCGATGGAGCCGGCTTCGCACAGCATCCGTTGCAGGATGAGCAGCAGCGCCACGAGATCACGACCTCTGATCCAGCGGTGGACCACAGGATCGATCGCTGCGCGATCGCGTGCCGGGTCGAAGCTCCTGACGAACCGCGCCGGATGCGGACCCATGGCCGCAAGGAGCGTCTCGATCGAGTTCAGGACGCTCGCGACGCGGCCAAACGCGAGCGCCGCAGCGCAGAACCCGACGACCTCGCGGTCCTCCGGCGCCGTGTAGCGCCGGACGATATGAACCGGATCGGACGCCGAGTTGACGTGATCGAATGTCCGGTAGAGATCATCGAGACGCAAGGCCAGTTGGCCGCGCGAATCCCGAACCCCCCTCGACTCCGCTCGGGGCACGCCGAGTCCCGAATCCCGACCGGACCTACTTTGGAAACGGCTTGAGCGCAGGGGTATTTCCCGGCGGCAGCGCTGTGCGGCCAACGTTGAGCACCATCGAGATCATCGAGTAATAGCCGTTCAGGCCGACGAGGTCCATCATCCCCTGCTCGCCGTACTTGGCAACCATCCGCGCGTAGGTGCGATCGGTCACGCTATGGAAGTCGTTCAGCTCGTTGCTGAAGTCGTAGACGATTTCCATCCCTTCGCTCATTCCCTCGGGGCGACGGCCGTCCGCAACTGCCTGAATGATGGCGTCGCTCAGACCTGCGGTTTTGCCGTCCGCGGCGTGCACGTACCACTCGTACTGCTGCGTCCAGCGTCGCGACACGAGGAGAATCGCGAATTCGCTGACGTCGCGCGGCAGCGAATTGCCAAACCGCAGATACGTCCCCATGCGGGCGGCGTTGATCATCAGTTGAGGACTTCGGCTCAGCGGAACGAACGGACCGAACACCGCCTGCTTCCGTTCGACCAGAAATTCCGCCGCCGCCTTCTTCTGCGCCTCGGTCAGCTTGTCGGCGGGGATTGGAGGGAGCCTCTCCTGTGCGAACGCCGACGCCGAGCAACACACCATCAGCGCGACGAGGCTGCCGACTACGGCCTGCCTACTCCTGCCCCTACTCCTGCCCCCACTCCTGCCCCCTGCCCCCTGCCTCCTGCCCACTTTAGTCATGTCATCCTCGCAATTCGGCGAAGCGTTGAACGAACCGCTGGACGCGCGATTCGTCGACGAGCTTGTGGCCCGCGCCATCTTTCTTGAAATAGCTGCCAACGATCAAGCCGTTTACGCGCGGCAGGACCTGCTCGATATTTTCCGGCGTCGCGCCGCTTCCGACCAGCAGTGGCAGCGTCGTCGCCCCCCTGACAACCTCTATATCGCCCAGGCTGGTTTCAACGCCCGTACGGTCGCCAGTGACGATGATCGCATCGGCGAGCCCGCGCTCCGCGAGGTCGCGCGTCTCGATATCGAGGCTGCGACCGGCGACCGGCGCCGCGTGTTTGACGCCGACGTCCGCGAAAATGAGCGCCCGCGACTTCAGCGCGCTGCGGAGTCTCACCGAAAACTGGCTGCTGCCCTGGACGATTCCCTGGTCCGCCACGACGGCGCCCATGTGGACGTTGACGCGGACATAGTGGGCACCTGAGGCCGTCGCGATGGCAATCGCCGCCTCGCCATCGCTGCGAAGCACGTTGATCCCGACAGGTATGCCGGCGGCCCGCACGATCTCCCGGGAAACGGCGGCCATCGCCGCCGCCGTTTCGACCGGCACGCGGCCCGGAAAGTACGGCATGTCGCGGAAATTTTCGACGATCACCGAGTCGAGAACATGGCGCTTGAATATCTCGAGCTCGGCGAGTGCCTGGTCGTACACCTTCTGCATGCCGCCGTCGTACAGCGGCGCGCCTGGCAACGGCAGGAGGTGCAACACGCCAATCAGCGGTTTACGCCCGCCAAATAGATCCTGAAATGACATGTATGAGTAAGATTCGGGTCGGTCGTGCCGCCTCTTCTAAGGGACCTTGCCACCCGCGTCGCGCTCGTCGTCGCGGTGGTCATTGTTTATCACAACGCCCTCTGGGCGTCGTTCTTTGACGACGATTACCAGTGGCTCGTGGGATCGTTGTCGTTCCATCCGGCGCAGCTCGTGGCCTTCAGCACCATGACGCACTTCTATCGGCCGGTCATTGATGTGTATTTCGCCGTCATGAGCCCGCTTCTCCGAGGGTCACCGATCCTGTTTCACGAGGCGAGCATCGTCGTGCACATCGTCAGCGTGCTCGTCGTCTTTGCTATCGCGAGGCGCATTGGCGGCACCGACCTGTTCGCATTTGCGGCCGCGCTGTTTTTTGCGGTGCAGCCGTCGGATATCGACGCAATTGCCTGGGTCAGTGCGCTTTCCGAAGCGCTCGCGACACTCTTCGGATGTCTGAGCCTCCTGTGGTTTCTGCGGTGGCGCGACGAACGCTGGTTGTGGCTTCGCCAGCTTTCAATCGCCGCGTATGCGCTGGCGCTGCTGACGCACGAAAGCTCGGTGGTGTTTCTGCCCGTCTTGTTCCTGGCGGATCGGCTGATTGGGACCAGCGGCGCGGACCTTCCAGGTCCGCGAACATTCGCGCCGTATGCCGCGCTCACGGTCCTTTACCTGGCAGTCGACGTCTGGATCAACAGCCGTAACTACGTGGTTTCGGAGGGGTACTACACCGTCGGATTTCACATCGTCACCAACGCGCTCAATTACATCGAAGCGTTGTACGTTGGCCGTCGGGACTGGCTGAATTATGCGGCGATCGCAGGTGGCCTCGTCATCCTCCTCGTACGAGGAAACTCGCGCGTTCGATTCGCGACCTGGTGGATGCTCCTGGCACTCGCACCGTTCCTGTCGTTCACCTGGGGGAACACGTCACGGTACCTGTACCAGCCCGCGATCGGTTTTTCGCTGCTTCTTGCCGAAGTCGTGGCGGCATTCGACCGCGTCGTCGCACATCGACTGACGGCGCCGAGACGCGCGCTGACCGTCGGGCTGCTCGTCGTGGTCATCGCGGTTCGGTTTGCCGTGTTCGCGGCAGGCAACGTCCGCGACTTCACCGAACGCTCGCAGGTCTATTCCGATTATCTCGGTCGGTTTCGTGCGGTCCATGGCACCGTCCCGTCGAACACGACGGTGGTTGCCGATCCGCCGACGACACTGCCGCATCGGTTCATCAATGCGGCCGTTCAGTGGGACTATCGTGATCCGACGATTCGCATCGTGCCGTACGAATCCAACGACGGTCAGTGAACACGGAGGAGCTGAGAATGGCCACACGTCTTGTCACGCGACGTCAATTGCTCAAGACAGGGGCGGCAGGGTCGCTCGCGCTCCTGACAGCGCAGCGCAGCGGTGCTCAGAATTCGAGCCGTCCGCCGAATATCGTGTTCATCATGGCCGATGACATGGGATACGCGGACGTCTCGTGTTACGGACGGCCTGACCTGCGGACGCCGAATATCGACGGTCTCGCCACGCGAGGCGTACGGTTGCTGCAGGGATACGCCAACTCCGCGGTGTGCACGGCCACACGAGTGGGACTCATCACCGGACGGTACCAGTACCGGTTGCGTGTTGGGCTCGAAGAGCCGTTGGCAACGGCATTACCGACAATCGGCCTCCCTCCTTCCCATCCGACGCTGCCGTCGCTGCTGAAAAAGGCCGGTTACGCGACCGCGCTGGTCGGCAAGTGGCATCTCGGGACCCTGCCGAACTTCGGTCCGCTGCAGAGCGGCTACGAACAGTTCTTCGGCTTCCGGGGCGGAGCCGTCGATTACTACTCTCACAACGGCACCGACCAGAAACCCGATCTGTGGGACAACGACGTACCGGTGGAACGTGCGGGTTACATGACGCAGCTGCTCGGCGACCGCGCCGTGCAGGTCGTCAACGCGTACGCGAAGGAGCGGCGGCCGTTCTTCGTCAGCCTCCACTTCAATGCGCCGCACTGGCCGTGGGAAGCGCCAGGCGACGAAACCGAGTCGCAGCGGATTCGCACCACAGCGCTCGCCCACTACGACGGCGGCTCGCAGAAAACATATCAGCGCATGATCACCGAGCTCGACAACCAGATCGGCCGTGTCATGGGCGCACTGAGATCCAACGGCCTCATCGACAACACGATCGTCGTCTTCACGAGCGACAACGGAGGGGAGCGTTTTGCGGATACGTGGCCGTTCAGTGGACGCAAGACCGAGCTCCTCGAAGGCGGCCTTCGCATCCCGGCGATCGTGTCGTGGCCGGCCGCGCTGCCGCAGAATCGCACGTCACCGCAGGTGGCGATTTCGATGGACTGGCTTCCGACGCTGCTCGCTGCCGCCGGCTCAACGCCCGATCCCGCGTATGCGGCCGACGGGATGAACCTGCTTCCGAGCCTGCGATCCACCGGGGCGCCTGTACCGCGACGGCTGTTCTGGCGCTACAAGGCAAACGCTCAGCGTGCCATGCGCGACGGCGACATGAAGTACCTGAAGATTCGCGAGAACACATTTCTGTTCAACGTGGCCGATGACCCGATGGAACGCGCCAATTTGAAAGATCGTCAACGGGATGTCTTCGAGCGACTCTCGAAGGAATGGCTGGCCTGGAATTCGACGATGTTGCCCGAAGTGCCTGAGAGCAACACGGGAGGGAACAACGCGGACCGATGGGCGGATCACCTCGGCCTGCGCAGTACGACGGAACCGGATAATCCCGTCACCGAGTCTTCGCGGTGAATGTAATGGCTTCAGGCTCCGGGCTTCAGGCTCCCGGAGCCTGAAGACGGTAGTCTGGAGCCTAAAACTTTGTAATGGGTTCTCCCGCCTTACACATGGGACACGTATCGACGGGATAGTTCTCCGGCGCCTTGTATTCCGCGAGCGCGAAGTTCGGAGCACCCGCATCGGTGGTCGCTTCCATGCGGTCGTAGAGTTCCGCCGTTGCGATCACCGTTCCGCCCGCCGAACGGACGATCGTCGCGCACCGCGCAAGCGTCTGCCCTGTGTTCCGCACATCGTCAACAATGAGGACGTTCTTTCCCACGAGCTGCTGCCGGTAGAAGCGGCTGAGTCCGGGGCCGCGGTACGCGTCCACCATGAACGGCGCGAACATCGTCGGCGTGCCGGTGATTGCGCGGCGACTGTCGAGCAGCCCTGCGACGGTGTGGGCGAGCAGCGCGCCTCCCGTTGCCGGCCCGGCGACCACCTCTGTTTCGTCGAGGACGGACGCAGGCAATATGTCGATGAGGTCCTGCGCGAATCGCCAGATCGTCGACGGATAGCGGAACAGCTGGTGGGGATTGAGATAGAGCCGTCCGTGATAGCCGTTGCCAAAGTCGAAGTGGCCATCGAGCATCAGCACCTGGAACTGCTGCAGGTCCTTCAGCGCCTTCTCGCGGATCTCGTCTTTCCTGTTCATGAGCGTCGCCGTCATAAAGAAATCCTTGTCTCGGCGTTGACGTAGAGCGGCCTGCCGCCAACGAGCGTCGCCGCAACGCCGCCGCGGAGCTCCCAGCCGTCGAAGGGCGTGTTCTTCGATCGCGATCGCAGCTTCGCAGCCTCGATTCTGACCTTCAGATCGGGCGCGATGATGGTGATGTCGGCCGGCGCGCCTTCCGAGAGCGTGCCGCCTGGGACATTCAGGATGCGCGCGGGATTGACCGACAGCAACTCCACCATCCTCGACAGGCGGATGCGGCCGGCGTGCACCAGACGATCGAGCGAGAGCGGTAGCGCTGTCTCGAGGCCGACGATCCCGAAGGGCGCACGGTCGTATTCGACCTTCTTTTCGTCGTAATGATGCGGCGCGTGATCGGTGGCAATGGCGTCCACCGAGCCGTCGCTGATCCCGTCGAGCATCGCATCCCGGTCGGCGGCTTCGCGCAGCGGTGGGTTCATTTTGGTGTTCGTGTCGTAGGCCACCGGCGCGGCGAGCGCCTCGTCCGTCAACGTGAAGTGATGAGGCGCGACCTCGCAGGTGACGCGGAGGCCCGCTTCTTTGGCCTTTCGCACCGCGCGGAGCGACGCGCGCGCGCTCATGTGCGCCACATGGAACGACGAGCCGGTCAGTTCCGCGAGCAGCACGCCGCGCTCGACACCGAGCGCCTCGCATGCCCCGGGCATGCCTCGCAGGCCGAGCGACGCCGCGTAATACCCTTCATGCGCCACCGCGTCGCCTTTGAGCGAGGGATCCTCGCAGTGCTCGATCACCGGCATGCCGAACATGCCCGCATACTCGAGCGCACGCCTCAGCAGGATGGCCGTCTTGACCGGATGTCCGTCGTCGGTGATCGCCACGCAGCCGGCGTTGCGCATATCGGCGATGTCGGCCAGCAGTTCGCCCTGCGAGCCGCGCGACACCGCGCCAATCGGATACACCCGGGCGAGATTCGCTTCACGCGCCTTGTCGAGAATGTAGGTGGTGACGTTCGCATTGTCATTGACCGGACTGGTGTTCGGCATGCAGGCCACCGCGGTAAAGCCGCCAGCCACCGCGGATGCCGTTCCCGTCGCCACCGTCTCCTTGTGTTCCTGTCCTGGCTCGCGCAGGTGCACGTGCATGTCGATGAAGCCGGGACAAATCACCAATCCGTCGGGAATCTCGACGACCGTCGCGCCGTCGGTGGGTAGATTCGATCCGACGCGCGCGATGCGCTCGCCG
Organism: Vicinamibacterales bacterium; assembly: GCA_035764385.1. Taxonomy (GTDB): domain Bacteria; phylum Acidobacteriota; class Vicinamibacteria; order Vicinamibacterales; family UBA2999; genus Gp6-AA40. The sequence goes on along the minus strand of DASTZI010000489.1, from coordinate 699 downwards.
TCGATGAGAATGTCGCGGACGCCGTCAATCCCGTTGACGGGATCGACGATGCGCCCGCCTTTAAGCAGCCTCTTCATGCTCCGCTCCGCCGGCCAGTAGATACAGCACCGCCATGCGCACCGCGACACCGTTGGCGACCTGGTCGAGAATCACCGAGTAGGGACCGTCCGCCACTTCCGATGCGATCTCCACGCCGCGATTCATCGGACCTGGGTGCATGATCATCACATCCGGTTTCGCCAGCTTCATCCGCGCTTCGCTCATGCCGAAGACATTGAAGTACTCGCGCAGCGACGGAAAGTAGGCGCCCTCCATCCGCTCGAGCTGAATGCGCAGCAGCATGATGACGTCGGCGCCGGTGACTGCCGCCTCGATGCTGCTCGTTGCCGTAACGCCGAAGCGGCGGATGTCCGCCGGCATCAGCGTCGGAGGTCCGCAGACCCAGACCTCCGCACCCATCCTGGTCAGCAGCAGGATGTTGGACCGCAGCACGCGGCTGTGCAGCAGATCGCCGATGATGGCGACCTTCAGCCCTTTCAGCTGCCGTTTGCGCTCGCGGATGGTGAAGGCGTCGAGCAGCGCCTGCGTGGGGTGCTCGTGCATGCCGTCGCCCGCGTTGATGATCGCGGACCGGCAGATGCGCGACAGCAGGTGGCACGCCCCGGACGAGGAATGACGCAGCACGATCATGTCCGGGCG
>DASTZI010000488.1:0-10722 GCA_035764385.1 Vicinamibacterales bacterium | reverse complement strand
CGTCCTGCTCGGTATTCTCGTCGTCGGCACGCTGATATCGATGTGGATCAGCGATATCGCGGTCGCGGCGATGTTGCTGCCGCTCGGGGTCGGCCTGTTGAATGACGCTGGACTGCGACCGGGGCAGAGCAACGTCGGTCGCTCGCTGATGATTGCGACGGCATTCGGCCCGCTGATTGGCGGTATCGCCACGCCGGCGGGCACCGCGGCGAACCTCGTCGCCATTGGACAGCTGAAGCAACTTGCGTCTGTGGACGTGTCGTTCTGGCGATGGATGGCATTGGGAGTGCCGTCATCGCTCATCATGATTCCGTTCGCGTGGTGGATTCTGCGCTGGCTTTTCCCGCCGGAGATCGATCACCTGCCGATCCCGATGGAGACCATTCGTGCCCGCCTCCGGGACCTCGGTCCATTGCGCCGCGGCGAGAGGCGCACGCTGCTCGTCTTCGTGACGATGGTCGCGTTGTGGCTGTTCACGTCGATCCCCGTCGAAGCCGTGGGGCTCGGCGGCGGCGTCGCACTGTTTCTGCCTGGAATCCGGGTCCTGTCGTGGAAGGAAGCCGAGGCGCAGGTGGAATGGGGCGGGGTGATGTTAATCGTCGCGGGACTCTCGCTCGGCCTGGCCGTCTACGACACAGGAGCGGCGCGGTGGCTCGCGTGGGTGCTGCTCGGTGGGATTACGTCCGTACCGGATGCGCTCCGACCCTTCGTGATCGTTCTCGCCGTCGCGGGCCTGCACATGTTGTTCTCGAGCAACACGGTGACGGCGAGCATCATCATTCCGATTCTTGTCGCGCTTTCCGCGGACCTGCACCTTGATGCGTGGGCCACCGTCGCGCCGGCCGCCTTTACCTCTTCGCTCGCATTCATCCTCGTGAGCGAAGGACCGACCACGATCATTCCGTATTCGTCGGGCTATTTCTCGATTCGCGATATGGCGAAGGCGGGAATCCTGATGACGATTGCTGCGGCGGCATGCGTCGCGGCGACGCAATACGTCGAGCGGAAGCTATCCCTTGATCTGGGTGCGGTGCATGATGCGCCTCGATCCCGCATCGAAGGCGTCGCGCCGGTGCATGACGCAGCGGTTGTCCCACAGGACGAGATCGCCGGCGCGCCACTGGTGACGCCAGGTCAGCGCCTCAGCCGTCGCCGTCTCCCAGATGCGGTCGAGCATCGCATTGGACTCGTCGAGCGGCAGTCCCTCGAGCCAGGCGTTCCGGCGTCGTCCGAGATACAGATGCCGTCGGCCGGTCTCCGGATGTGCACAGATGAGCGGATGCATGGTTCCAGGGGCGCGGCGGGGATCGTCGGTGGGCGTGACGCCGGCGCGAACGTATCCGCCGCTGTTGTACGTACCGTCATGCTTGACGCGCAGCCGGAGCGCGCTTGCGCGGAGATCCTCCGGGAGCGCGTCCCACGCGCCATACATCGTGCAGAAGCTCGTGTCGCCACCCGCCGGTGGAACTTCGAGTGCGTAGAGCGCGCTCGCTTTCGGCGGATCGGGCAGGTACGACATGTCGGTGTGCCAGACGGCCTCACCGGCACCGAGGCTGCCGATAGCAACGCCGTTTTCAACGACGTTCGAGACGACATAAATCTCGGGATGGCCGTCGACGAACCGGCGGCCGTTTTCCTGGATCGGTGCCTGATCGAGCGACCCAAATCGGCGGCTGAAGACGATCAGATCGGCGTCGCTGAGCTGCTGGTCGCGAAACAGCAGCACCGCATGATCGAGCCACGCGCGATAGATCTCCGCGAACGTCGCGTCGTCTATCGATCGAAGATCGACGCCCAGTACCTCCGCGCCGAGCGCCGCCGGAGCTGGGACAACGAGCACATCTCTTACCGTCATTTCGAGTACGGCAAGATACCAGATTCACACTCCCGGGTGGAGCGAGCGTAGGTATGGATTCTCAGGTCATCGCCCTCATTGGCATCACGCTTTTTGCGGCGACCGTCAACGGCGCGCTCGGATACGGCTTTTCGTCGCTGACCGTTCCGGTCGCGCTGCTCTTTCTGACGAACCGCGTTCTCAACCCAGCCCTTGTTCCGATTGAAGTGGTGCTGAACGCGTACGTGCTTTGGGTGAATCGCGCGTCGATCGGCGTCGTGTGGCGTCGTGTCATGCCAATCGTCATCGCACTCGCGCCGGGTGTCGTCGTCGGGACAATGCTGGTCTCGATGGTGAATTCCGACTGGCTGAAGTTCATCACATACGTGACGCTGCTGCCGCTCATCCTGTTGCAGGCGGCCGGGTTCCGGCGGCCGCTTCAATCAGAGCGCGCGGCTGGATACGCGTTTGGCGGCGGGCTCGGCGTTTTGTATTCGATGACGACGATCTCAGGGCCGCCGCTTGCGGTGGCGTTGAGCAACCAGGGCCTCGCGAAGCAGGAGTTTCGTGCCGCGCTCGGCGTCATCCGCCTGGCCGAATCGACCATGACGGCGGTTGCCTACGCCTATGCGGGGCTGTACTCGGCGAGCAGCATGGCGCTGATTCCGCAAATCATCCCGAGCCTCGCGATTGGGGTCCCGCTCGGCGCGAAGCTGATACGCCACATCCGGCCGGAAACCTTCCGTCGCATCTGTATGAGCTTCGATGCGTGGGTCGTCGCGTTCGGTCTTGCGGGTCTGATCCGCACGCTCCGCCTTGGAGGCACAGGCTCTGCGTATCTCGAGTTCTTCTCGGTGGTCGCATTCGACCTGTGGCTGCTGTACCGCTTCTTCTTCTATGGGACAGGTCGCACTGCACCACAACCGAGTGCGCTGATGTCCTCTCCTGAGGCGACCGTCCGCCAGTAGACGTCAGGTTGTTTGCCGGGCTCCGTCGCTGGCGCGCGCGAGCGATTCGGGATTGACCACATTAATAGGAGTGCCCGCGGCGTAGGCCACAATCTGGTCGAAGATGTCCGAGAATTGCAGGTCGTATTCGTCGCGCGTCACGTATCCGATATGCGGTGTGCAGACGACGTTAGGCATCCCGAGTAGGGGGTGAGTCGGATCGGTGAGCGGCTCCTGCTCGTAGACGTCCACCGCCGCCATTCCCGGGCGGCCCGCTCGCAGCGCCTCGACCAGTGCGCCGGGCGCAATGAGCCCCGCGCGGCTCGTGTTGACCAGCAGCGCCGACGGTTTCATGCGCCCCAGATCCGCCGCGGTCACGATGCCACGCGTCGCCTCGACCAGCCGCATGTGCAGCGAGATGACGTCGCACTCCGAGAAGAACGCCTCCTTGCTCGCAGCGACGCCATAGCCATCCTCGCGCGCCAACGCGCGCGCCGCGTCGCGTGCCCACACTCGCACGTTCATCCCGAACGCCGTGCCATAGCCGGCCACGACTTTGCCGATTCGTCCGTAGCCGTAGATGCCGAGCGTCTTGCCGCGCAGGGTCGCGCCGACACCGATCTGCCACGTCCCGTGCTTGAGCGCCGCGACCTGTTCCGGAATCTGCCGCATCGCCGCCAGCACCAGCGCCCAGGTCAATTCCGCCGCCGCATAGGACGGTGTGTCGGCGTGCTGGCCGGACGAGACGATCACGCCCGTCCGCGTGCAGGCAGCGATGTCGATATGGGGATAGACGCTGCGCTGGCTGATCAGGCGGAGCCCGGGCAGCCGTGCCAGCAGCGGCGCTTGAATCTTCGTCCGCTCACGGATCAGGACGAGCACTTCGGTGTTTTTCAGCCGCTCGGCCAAGACATCGACGTCCTCGACATGATCGTTCCAGATCGTCACGTCGAACGGGGCCAGCTTGGCGAAGCATGGCAGCGTGTGCAGCGTGTCGAAGTAGTCGTCGAGGATTGATACGGTGATCGGATCGCGAGCTGTCGTTGCGGTCGATGGCGGAATACGACGCATGAGAAATGAACTCTTGCGTAAGCATAACGCGCGGTGGGCGTGGTCGTCGGGACTGGACGATCGCGGCGGGGTGTACGCGGACCGCGTTGACGATCAGTTGACCGTTACTTTCGACAGCAGCGCCCGATCGGTCAGCAGCTTGCCCGCACCGAGGACGACGGTTGCCAGCGGCTCCTGGGCTTTCACCACCGGCAGACCCGTCTCCTTCTGCATGTGTTCGTCGAGTTTCCGCAGGAACGCACCGCCGCCGGTGAGCACGACGCCGCGCCCGTGGATGTCGCCGCACAGCTCGGGAGGCACACGCTCGAGCGCTTCATGAACTGCCTTGACGATGGCTCGAATCGGATCGGACAGCGCGTCCCGCACCTCTGCATCAGTGATCATCACCGTGCGAGGCATACCTTCCGACAGATGGCGTCCCTTGACTTCCATCTTCAACGGCTTCTCGAGCGGTGCGGCCGACCCGATTTCGCACTTGATCCGCTCCGCGGTGGCATGACCGATCAGCAGATTGTGCTGCCGTTTCAGATGCGAAATGATCGCTTCGTCCATATCGCCGCCCGCAAGCCGTAACGAACTCGCGTAGACGACGCCGGCCAGAGAGACGACCGCGATGTCGGTCGTTCCGCCTCCGATGTCGATAATCATGTTGCCCGTGGGTTCGGTGACGGGGAGACCCGCGCCGATCGCCGCGGCCATCGGCTCGTCGACCAGAGACACGTCTCTGACCCGCATCCGGTTCACACTGTCCTTCACGGCGCGGCGCTCCACCTGTGTGCTCGCGGCGGGGACGCCGATGACGACGTGGGCGCGCGCATAGCTGCGGCCCCTCGCCTTTTTCACGAAGAGCGCGAGCATTTTTTCGACCGCCTCGAAATCGGCGATCACCCCGTTTCGCACGGGCCAGATTGGAGTGATGTTCGACGGAGTACGCCCGAACATGTCGCGCGCCTCGTTGCCGACCGCTTCGACGCCGCCATTGACCTTGTTGAAGGCGACGACCGAGGGTTCGTTCAGGGCGACGGCGCCGCGCGTGTAGATACACGTGTTCACGGTCCCGAGGTCGATGGCCATGTCGGCTGCGCCGGCCGAAAACATCCTCATGTCGCCGGGCGCTACAACAATATTGATTCCACTCGGCCGAAATGGACGGAACCATTACATTCCCTTATTTTTCGCAGAGGCGCGCCAAACGATGCGTACCGGGCCGGCCGCGGCAGATACCGATTGCGCCGCCGCATCACGAAACTGAATTCACGCCACGAATCATCCGGAGGTCCATAGACGAGCTGGGAATGCGGTTGCCGCTCAGGCTCGAAGGGCACGACTGCTGCAAAAATAAAGAGGGAGGTCAGTCATGAAAACCGTCGTGTTGAACCTGCCGACCTTCGGGTTTGTTGTCGCCACCCGAGCGATGCTCGGGGCCGGAATCGGCTTGCTTCTGTCTGATCGGTTGTCAGCAGAGCAGCGACGTGCGGTCGCGCTCACGCTGATTGGAGTCGGCGTGGTAACTACGGTGCCGGCGCTGTTCGCTGTGCTGGGCGGGAGACAGACACCGAAGCCCGTGGCCGCGTAGAAGCCCTTACTTTTGGCGAGAGCAGGCGTGCGTCCTCTTTTCGTCAGACATTCCGATGTGCGCAGGGTTTCCTACAGAACACGGAGCGCATCTTCACGCAGCCACCGGCGAAATCGTGAAGCGCGCGATCTTGCTCTTATACACGACGGGCACCGGGAACCATTCGCGCACAATTTTGAGCCATTAGTGCTTCCTTCGCGACGCCCGGTGCCAGCCTCTCTCCTCAAAATTCGATCTGAGATGATTCCGGTCGGGTGTCAACCCGTCCGACGAATCTCCCTGATGCCGTAACCCAGGTGACGCCGCAAGAGCGTCCGCAGGGTGACGCCGTCAGCGTAGCCGACACGCGCGGCAATCTCATCGACACTGTCATTGCCGGTCTTCAGTAGATGCACTGCGCGCTCGACCCGTAGGCTTTGAAAATAGGATAAAGGCGACTTCCCGAGCACCGCCTGCATGCGACGCGCGAGCGTTCGCTTGCTGGCTGCGACGGCCTTCGCCGCCTCGTCCAACGAGAACCCGTGCGCAAGCCTTGTCCGGGCCCATCGTTCGAAACGCTCCACGAGCGGATCGTTGTGGATCAAATGATCGGTCAGCGCATACGCGGACTGCGACGGCCGCGAATCGACAATCAAGTACTTCGCCGTCACGGCCGCGAGCTTCGGACTCTGCTGCCGAATGAGCCACAGCGCCAGATCCATGTGACTCAACGCTGCCCCGGCGGTGACGAGCCGTCCTGATTTGACGAGCATGTGTGATTCGTCGAGCCGCACCGCGGGATAGCGCGCTCGAAAGAGCGGAGCGAGCCACCAGGTCGTTGTCGCATCATGATCGTTGAGCAGGCCGGACTCGGCGAGCACGAACGTTCCAATACAGGCCGCGCTCATCGTCGCTCCTCGGTCGGCCCACTGCTGAAGCACCACGGTCGCGTCACGGACGTCCGGCCGTGCGAGCGCTCTCTGCAACGGATCGGGCATCTTGAAGCCAATCGCGGGCACGACGACGCAATCTGGAACTCGCTTCGCCACCGGACGCACGGGCACGGTGAAACCCTGCGCAGTCTTCACGTTCTTACGGACGCCGACGAGTGTGACGTCGAATCGGAATGACGAGAGGCCCGACAGCTCGGCGAGTTCGTTGGCCGTCTGAAATGCATCGAGCACCGTCGCGAGGCCGGTATCGAAGACACTCTCCAGTGCGAGCACGGATACCTTCATGGCAAGAACGGTATCAAATATGGCGTTCTTGTCAATGGCGTGTTCGCGCGTCGAACAGCTAATCTCCTGGACATACACGGAGGCTCCTGGTTGGAGTCTTCGGATCAAAGGAGGTGCGTTATGAAACTTGCTCTGTTCGCCCGTCTCGAAGCCAAACCCGGCAAGGAGAACGACGTCGCCGAGTTCCTCCGACAGGGACTCGCGCTCGCCAATCAGGAAGCGACGACGCTCATGTGGTTCGCGCTGCGGCTCGGACCCACGACGTTCGCGATCTTCGATGCGTTCGGCGACGAAGCCGGACGCCAGCGTCACTTGAACGGACCGATTGCACAGGCCCTGATGGCGCAGGCGTCCGCCCTCTTCGCAGTGCCTCCGGCGATTGAACCGCTGGAAGTGTTGGGCGCCAAGCTGCCGGCGTAACGTGTAGATGCGGCGCTATCTATCTCTCCAGCCCGGAGGGGGTCGGTAACCCTCCGGGCTGGAGCGACTGGATCCGCCTGAACCGCTTGAACGCGGATTAGATTCGTTCGACCACGACAGCAATGCCCTGGCCGACACCGATACACATCGTGGCGACGCCGTAGCGTGCCTTGCGGCGCCGCAGCGCGTGCACGAGCGTGGTCATCATCCGCGACCCCGACGAGCCAAGCGCGTGACCGAGCGCGATCGCGCCGCCGTAGATGTTGACCGTTGCGGGATCGAGCCGCAGCTCGCGGATGCACGCGATCGACTGCGACGCGAAGGCCTCATTCAGCTCCCACAGATCGATTTGCTCGACCTTGAGTCCAGCCCGCTGCAGCGCTTTGCGAACGGCGGGCACCGGTCCGATTCCCATCACGGACGGATCGACGCCGGCAACGGCTGAGGTGACGACGCGCGCGAGCGGCGTCTGACCGAACGTGGCGTCGCCGCCGACGAGGAGGAGCGCTGAGGCGCCGTCGTTGATGCCGCTCGCGTTGCCGGCCGTGACGGTGCCCCCGCTCACGAACGCTGTTTTCAGCGCGGCAAGCTTGTCGAGGGTGGCGTCAGGTCGCGGGTGCTCGTCCTGCGAAACGAGCGTCGGCGCACCTTTGCCTTTGGAGACTTCGACGGGAACGATCTCGTCGGTGAACACTCCCTCGCGAATCGCGCACGCGGCGCGACGCTGGCTCTCGAGTGCGAAGGCGTCCTGTTCTTCGCGCGTGACGCCGTACTCTTTCGCCACCTTCTCTGCCGTCATGCCGAGCGAAATCGTCCACTCGGATTTCATCTTCGGGTTGACGAACCGCCATCCGACGGTGGAGTCGGCGATCATCGGCGCCTGACGATTCCACGCCTCGCCGGTTTTCAGCATCACGTACGGCGCACGCGTCATGCTCTCGACGCCACCGGCAACAAAGGCGTCACCCTCGGACGCTTTGATCGCCTGTGCCGCGCTCGCAATCGCCTGCAGGCCCGAGCCGCAGAGACGATTCACCGTCTGCCCCGGCACGTCGACGGGGAAGCCGGCGAGCAGCGCGGCCATCCGCGCGACGTTGCGATTGTCCTCGCCCGCCTGGTTCGTACACCCGAGAATCACATCGTCGAGACGAGCTGGATCGAACGAGACCCGATCGACGGCGCCGCGGACGGCGAAGGCGGCCAGATCATCGGCGCGGACGTCGGCCAGAGCCCCGCCTGCGCGACCGACCGGCGTACGAACAGCGGAAACGATGAGCGCATCACGCATTGGTTGGGATCTTAGCAGTCAGGGGGCAGCGGGCAGGGACAGGGGCAGCAGGCGGCAGGTGGAAGGTGGCAGCTATGACCCGCGGCCTACTGCCCCCTGCCCCCTGCCACCTGCCACCTAAAACCCAAATTGAACGGCCAGACTCGCCGATGGGCCATTCAGGCGATCGCGCAGCCAATTGGCGTTCGCGGTCTGTCGATAGCTCGCGCCGCAACTCACGCCGATGGCGTTGGTAATGCGAACCGAGACGTTGGCTTGCGGCTCGACGACGAAGAAATCGTCGGTGGCCGCAAAGCGCGCGCGAATCGTCGGCGCCGGCAGCTGTGGTGCCGGAACCCTCGGATCCGTGACGCCGAAACGGATGTCGCCGCGGCCGCCGGGTGCGAGTGGGGTGATACCTTGGAGCGGCGCGGTATCCACGCCCAGCGTGGCGCGTCCAAAGCCAGTAAGCCCGCGGCCGCCGAACCGGATGCGGCCAAACTCGTGTGACTGCCAGCCAACCAGCACGCCACCGTAGGTCATCTTGAAATCGCGCTCGTCATTGGCAAGCCAGTAGACGGCGCCGCCAATCAGCAGCGTGTCATCGAGCAGACGTCCGCCGTACACGCCAGGCAGCTGGCCGGTACGACCGTCGAGATCGGTGACCTTGAAGTCGGGCGCCAGCACCCACGGATCGTGAATCCGCTCGAGCACGAGCGGCCCGTTGGTTGGCGCGGGCGGGTTCTGCGCGCTTTGCGCCCACGCGGTCGATGTGATGAACAGCGCTGCGACGAAAACGAAAAACGCCTTCACGTCCTGCCTCCTCTGCATCACTGCCGCGACAGACTGATATTGACCGTTGACGTTTCGCCCGGCCTGACCGTGATGTCCGACTGATACGTCCGGTAGCCCTCGCTCCGGGCTTCAACGTGATGAAGGCCAGGCGCCACCTGCACGATCAGCCGTTGGTCGTCCGCCGCCCCTTGCCAGCGTTCACCATCGATGAGCACCTCCGCATTTGCGGGCTGGACGCGAATCGAGAGCGAGGCGGATTCAGAACGGTTGCCCGCCGGCGGATACGCGCCTGGTGGAGGCGGATATGCGCCCTGCGGCGGAGCGGTGCTACCCGGCGGTTGCGGTGGATAACCATTCGGCGTTCCGACCGGGGGGCCAGGCGCGTTCGGCGCGGGCGGCGGTTCCGCCGGACGCGGCTCGGCCGTCTCGCCGGGGCCAAGCGGCATCATCATGTAGCGCAACCTGAAGGTGCCGGTCGGTTGGATGTAGACGCGCTGCCGAACCGTGCGATACCCCTCACGCCAGAGCGTGATGTCGTGTGCGCCCGGCCCGACGTGCAGCCGCTGGAACAGACCGTCAAAGTCGTCCGCCGTCCCCGCGTAGTAGTTGTCGATGAACACCTCGGTGTCGCGGGGCGTGACCTGGACACGCAGCGACGTGCCATCGAAGACGCCGAAGCCATAGCCAACCGGCGCGTACGAATACCCGTAGAACGGTGGGTAGAAATACGAGCCGTAGAAATACGACCCGTAGAACGGGGCGAAAAAGTAGGGACGGTAGTACGGACGGTAGTAGAACGGCCGGTAGTAATACGGCCTGCCGACGACGACCGAGACGCCCGTGCGCGGGGTCGCGACCCGTACGCCACCACCGATACGAACCTGAGCATCGGAGCGACCCGCCCACAGCATGCTTGCCGCAAGCGCGGCGGCAAGGGGAATAACCGTGATTCTCACGAAACTCCCTCCATTGGGTTCAGGCGCAGGCACGAGCCTGCCTCGCCGAAGCGCGGCGAACAGGGCATCGCGCGGAGGCGGGCGAGCAATGGCTGTGCCGTTGACGATGCGCAGAATGTTCGCGGAAATCGATTTACGCGGCGTCGGACTCGTCGTCCTCTAGTGACAACTCACTGTCCGCTGCAACGGGCGGCCCTTTGCGTTCGGCAGCGGGTAGCAGGATGTCGAAGACGGCGCCGCCTTCGTTGTGCGCCGACACGGTTCCTCCGTGGCGCTCGACAATCGCCTTCACGATCGAGAGTCCGAGTCCGCTGCCTCCAGCCGCCTTCCTCGACGCATCCACCTTGTAGAACCGGTCGAAGATGAGCGGCAGATGCTCGGGAGGAATGCCGGTGCCGCTGTCGCGAACGCGAAGCCTGCGCTTGTTCCCAACCACGTCCGCCGACATCACGATCTCGCCACCGTCGGGCGTGTGGCGCAACGCATTGGCCGCCAGATTCTGCAGCGCCTGCTCCAGCCGATCCGGATCGCCGATGACCGTTTCGGCTCCGTGCCCGATGTTGGCTGCCAACGTGATGCGTCGCGCCGTCAGCTCGCGCTCATGCCGCGAGTGCACGCGCTCGAAGAGCGCCTGCACGG
>DASTZI010000487.1:0-17344 GCA_035764385.1 Vicinamibacterales bacterium | reverse complement strand
GATGCGCGTACCTTCTGCGGTTTCCTCGACGTTGACTGTCAACGCCACGCCCATTGCATTGACAACGTCCTGTACGAACCTCGCGATTTGTGGGGTCAACGCAGCCATCGTCAAGAATGCTTCTCCGCGCCGGCGGTGCGGCCCGTTCCCGCATTTTTCAGCCGCCGCTCCGCCGCCGGCCGGGCGGTGTGAACGACCGGGGGTCCGATCAGCCAGTTCGTGAAGTATTGCTGCGCGATTGCCCAGATGTTGCTGACAAACCAATACAGCGCCGTTCCCGCCGCCGTCGTCAGAAAGATAAAGCCGAACACGATCGGCATGAGCATCATCATCTGGCGCTGCGTGGGATCACCCGTGGTCGGCGTCATCTTCTGCTGCCAGAACATTGTCAGTGAAACCAGAATCGGAATGACGAAAAACGGATCGGGCTGCGAAAGGTCGTGGATCCACCAGCCAAATGACGCGCCTCGCAACTCGATGGCGTTGGCGAGCAGCTGATAAAACGCAAACAGCACCGGCATCATGAGCAGCATCGGAATGCAGCCGCTGGCCGGGTTGACGCCTTTCTCGCGATAGAGATTCATCACCTCCGTATTCATTTTCTGACGTGCGGGATCGGTCACCTTCAGGTTCGCGTAGCGATCCTGGATGGCTTTGAGCTGCGGTTGCAACTCCTGCATCCTTCGCATTGACACGACGCTCTTGTGCCGCAACGGGAACATGGCGAGATTGATCAGCACCGTCAAGAGCACGATCGACCATCCCCAGTTGCCAACGATGCCATGCAGCCATTTGAGTGCGCCGAGCAGTGGCACCGCGAGCCAGCCAAACATCCCGAAGTTCACGGCGCGGACGAGTTCGCTGTCGATTGAGCGCAACAAATCGAACTGTTTGGGCCCGACGAAGAAGCGCGCGTTCGTGGGCGACTGAGCAAACCGGATCGCCTGCGAAATGAACTGACGGCGTTGGTCAGCGGGACCAGGCACGACCAATGCGCGCGCTTCAATGCGCGACTGCCCGGGATTGACCGCCGCGACCATGAAGTAGTGATCGTCCACGCCGGCGAATCGGAACTGGCCCTCCTGAATCGGCTGCTCGTTGATCCTGTTGATCGCAATGCGCTCGACCTTGCCAGCGCGATGAAGGATCAATTCCGGCGGCGGTAGCGCGCCGCCGCGATTGAAGAAGCTCGGGTTGGCCGCCGCCGGCGTGACATCACCAGGACCAGGCCCCCACGCAACGCTAGGGTTGAGCACTCGATCGCCGTTCTTCGCATCGACTGAGAGCGCGACGACGTAGTTGGCCGGGTCGAAGCGAAACTCCTTCCGGACGTGCAGGCCCGCAGCATCTTCGAACTCGAAGGTGACCGATGCCGGCGACCGCGTCGCATCGATGCGCCCTCCTCCATCGCTGACGCGGTATAGCGCGTCGTTGAGTCGCGACGTCAGGTTTGGATCGTCGGCCAGCCGCAGCGTGAACGGCAGTGCCTCGGATGCGGGGAGTCCGCTCGGGACCAGATCCACCGGCTCGCCGCGATTGTCCCGATAGTCTTTCAATCGCCAGTGGACAAGACGGCCACCACGGTTGGTAAACACTGCCGTGACCTTGGCGGTCTCGACCGAGATCTCGTGCTCCGCGGTGTCGGAAACAACAGCCTGCGGTTCTGGCGATCTGGTAGAAACAGCCGCACTCGATGGCGGCGTCGATGAGGGGGCCGACGGGGCGCCGTTGTTCGACGGCGCCGCGGCTGGCGCCGCCGGGGCGGAACTTGACGCCGCTGGTTTCGGCGGTGGCGGCGCTAAGTACGTCTGGTAGAAGTACAGGACCAGAAACGAGAGGACGATGGCGATAAAAACGCGACGTTCCATTAACTAATCAGGGTCGTGGAACCGGATCCACGCCATGGCTCCCCAGTGGGTGGCACCGCGCGAGGCGTCTTGTACCCATCCACACACCTCTGATCGCTCCGTGCACCTCGACGGCCTCGCGCATGTAATCGGCGCACGATGGATAGAAGCGGCAGGATCCGGAAAAAAGGGGCGACAACAGAACTTTATACAGTCGAAGCAACCCGAGGACGATCGCGGCGGCGGGTGAGGAGGGCGACGTATTCGGCTTCAAGAGCTGCGAACGGTGCATCGAGCATTTCCCGGCGCGGCACGATGACGATATCGAAACCGCCAATGTCTTTTCGCCGCCTGAACAATTCCCGGGCACGCCGTTTCGCCCGGTTGCGAAGGACGGCCGACCCGAGTTTCCGTGTTGCTGCGACGCCCAGGCGCGGCGTGGCGGCACCATTAACCATGACGAAGAGCGTCATGTAACGGCCGTGAACCTTTGCCCCGCCCGCATAGATCCGCTCGAACTCGGCGCGGCGCCGAATGCGATGCGCCGCCGGCAGGCCACGTCCGTCCACGGCGGCCGAAGCTGTCAGTCTACCGTTCGTCGGCGACAGTCAGGCGCTTTCGCCCCTTGGCGCGGCGCCGTCTGAGGACGATCCGGCCATTTTTCGTCGACATGCGTACCCGAAAGCCGTGTGTTTTCTTGCGGCGACGGGTATTAGGCTGGTAGGTGCGCTTCCCCTTCATGGTGTCCTTCTGAGCCTGCCTCGCTGAAGCCTGTTGGCGAAGGCTGGGCTCAGCCGAGTTTGGCGAACTGTCAATACTAGCCGTCGCTGAAACGGGGTGTCAACGCAGGATCCCTCATCGCATCCTTGTGCTACAGTCCCCGCTTCCGATTTGCCCCGGCACGAGTCGGTTTCGCGTAGCACCTTCGGTTTGTTCCCCAAGATTTCCACAACTGTGGAAAACACTGTGGAAAACATGGAGGGATGGCTGAGGTGCCGGCGGACTGCGTCAATTGCTAAGGATTTGCCGCGGGCGAAGGCGGATACTGCCGGGTTTTACGGCGTTTGCGTGACGGTGAATCGCGAAATGCGTTCAGCGGCGGCGCCTTGGTGAGGGCGAAAGTCCCGCGTTCACGATTTTTCGGGTGATTTGCATGGAAACGAGCATCTGGGACCAGATCCTCGCCCGCGTCGAAACAAAAGTTAACCGCCACAGCTTCTCGACTTGGTTCAAGCCGACGGCGTTTGTCGCAGACGGCGGGCGATCAATCACCGTTCGCGTCCCGAACCCCCTGTTCAAAGACTGGCTCACCAAGCACTACTCGGTCGTGTTGTCCGAAGCGCTTGCGGAGGTCCGCCGGGCCGAGACGTCGCTGGTGTTCGTCGCTGAACCCGGCGCAGCGCCCGCTGCGGCTGCCGAGGAGCCCGTTGCGCCTCCCGACGATGCCGACGAAATCACTGGTGGCGGGCGCACGCCGGCAGGGCTGAACGCGCGGTACACATTCGACACGTTCATCGTCGGCCCGTCGAATCAGTTCGCGCACGCGGCGTGCCGCGCCGTCGCCGAAGCACCATCGCGCTCGTACAACCCGCTCTCCATCTACGGCGGCGTCGGTCTTGGCAAGACGCACCTCATGCACGCCGTCGGGCAATTTGTGCTCGATCACGACCGCACGCTCAAACTCACCTACATCTCATCCGAACGCTTCATGAACGAGATGATCAATGCGGTTCGTTATGACCGCATTCTCGACTTTCGTGAGCGATACCGAACGGTTGACATTCTGCTCGTCGATGACATTCAGTTCGTGTCCGGCAAGGAAGGTACGCAGACCGAGTTCTTCCACACGTTCAATGCGCTGTACGATGCGCAGAAACAGATTGTGCTCAGCAGCGATCGTCCTCCACACGAAATCCCGGCGCTCGAAGAACGTCTGCGATCGCGCTTCGAATGGGGTTTGATAGCGGATATCCAGCCGCCGGATCTGGAAACGAAAGTGGCGATTCTGAAGCGCAAAGCAGAGGCTGAAGCCGTTCCACTCCCCGACAACGTCGCGATCTACATCGCCGGACGGATCAAGTCGAACATTCGCGAACTCGAGGGCTCGCTCATTCGACTCATTGCGTACGCGTCGTTGACTGGACGCGAGATTTCGCTCGAGCTGACTCAGGAGGTCCTGAAAAACGTCATCGATCAGGACGAGAAGGCGGTCACGATCGAGACGATTCAGAAATTCGTTTCGGA
This sequence comes from Vicinamibacterales bacterium, assembly GCA_035764385.1. Taxonomy (GTDB): domain Bacteria; phylum Acidobacteriota; class Vicinamibacteria; order Vicinamibacterales; family UBA2999; genus Gp6-AA40. The sequence goes on along the minus strand of DASTZI010000487.1, from coordinate 13,253 downwards.
TTACTACCAGCTGAAATTATTCGAACTGAAATCGAAGAACAACTCGAAGTCAATCGCGCTTCCTCGACAGATCGCGATGTACCTCTGCAAGACGCTGACGCATGCGTCGCTGCCGGAAATCGGACGAAGCTTTGGGGGAAAGCACCACTCCACTGTCATTCACTCCATCAAGAAGGTCGAGGAAATGCGAAAAATGGATGGAGATTTCAACAGCCTGATGACGAATTTCCTTGAGTCTTTCCGCTGATTCAACAGCTGCTCACAGTTGAGATTGAGTGTCCGTTGTGGACCGTTTCGGAGCTCGAATTTCCCACAAAAAACCGACGTGTTGACGTCTTCGAATCCACAGATTTTTCCACACGCTAAGATGTTGAATTTAAAGGACTAATCTTTACGAATCGTTCTTTGCACAACCCCTTATTTTCTGTATAATTCTTTATCTCTTCTGCTCCTCTGTTTCAGAGCGTAAGAACCTGACTGAAAGGCTCCTTCACAGCGGATCAACCGCGCCGCTTCGAGGTCACAGCACGCATATGGAACTCGTCGTCGGGAAGAACCAGCTTCTGCGAGAACTGCAACTTTTCCAGGGCATCGTCGAGCGCAAGAACACGATCCCGATTCTTGCCAACGTGCTGATTGAAGCGAAAGGCAACGAGGTCCGCATGCTTGCCACCGATCTGGAAGTGGCGCTGCGCAGCCGTTGCGACGCAGCGGTTTCCAAAGGTGGATCGCTGACGCTTCCTGCCAAAAAGCTGTACGAGATCGTCAAGGCCCTCCCCGAAACCGACGTTCGCATTCAGGAAGACAAGAACGGCGTAAAAGTCGCCGCCGACAAGTTCGATTCGCGCATGCAGACGCTGCCGCGCGAGGACTTTCCATCGCTGCCGGAAACCACCGGTGCTGCAAGCGCCACGTTGCCGCGCGAGGCGCTGCGCGAGATGGTCGCGAAAACACAATTCGCCATCACTGGTGAAGATACGCGGTACTTCCTCAACGGGGCCTTGTTCGTGTTGCGGTCCGACTCGATGAGCCTTGTCGCGACCGATGGTCACCGTCTTGCACTGGTGACCGTGAAACGCGAAGGGACGGATCAAGCCGTCAAAGCCGCCGAGGAAGTCAAAGTGATTCTTCCAAAGAAAACACTTCTCGAACTCGGCAAACTCCTTTCGGAAGCAGACGGCGACATCCGATACGAGCGCGGGGAGAACCATCTCTTTTTCGCGGTCGGCGATCGCGTGCTGATCTCACGAATGATCGATGGCCAGTTTCCGGCGTACGAACGGGTTATTCCCAAAGGCAACGACAAGGACATCGAATTCGAGCGCGAGCGTTTGACGAACGCGGTCAAGCGCGTCGCGTTGCTGTCCAACGAGCGCTCTCGTGCCGTCAAGTTTGAAATCGACAAAGGCAAGGTCGACGTGACGTCGAGCAGTTCGGAATTCGGCGAGGCGCGTGAACAGCTGACGGTGGAATATCAGGGAACGCCGCTCGCCATCTCGTTCAACGCCCAGTACGTGCTCGATTTCCTCAACGTCGCCGACACCGACGTGGTCTCCCTCTCCCTGAAGGACGAAGTCAGCCAGGCAGTCATGAAGCCGGTCGGCGCGCAGGGGTACGAGTACACCTACGTCATCATGCCGATGCGAATCTGACGGAGAACTTTAAGGATACGCGTGGAACACCCCGACCAGCAGCATATCGACCAGACCGACGAGATCCTCACTCCCGATACTCCGGCTTCGCCGGGCCCGAATGGGAACGGATCCGTCGACGACTACGGTGCCGACAAGATCAAGGTTCTCGAAGGCCTCGAGGCGGTTCGGAAGCGGCCCGCCATGTACATCGGGTCAACGGGCGAGCCCGGCCTGCACCATCTCGTCTACGAGGTTGTTGACAACTCGATCGACGAGGCGCTGGCGGGTTTCTGCGACCAGATCAACGTCACGATTCACATCGACAACTCGATTACTGTCGTCGACAACGGCCGCGGTATTCCCGTGGACGCGATGCCGGATGGACGATCGGCCGCCGAGGTCGTGCTCACAGTGCTGCATGCCGGCGGCAAGTTTGAGAACGCCGCGTACAAGGTGTCCGGCGGGTTGCACGGCGTCGGCGTGTCCGTGGTGAACGCGCTGTCCGAGCGGCTCGATCTCGAGATCTGGCGCAACAGCCAGGTTTATCAACAGAGCTACGAGCGCGGGACTCCGATCAAACCGCTCGAAGTGACAGGCACGACCCAGCGTCGTGGCACGAAGGTCACCTTCAAGGCCGACCCGCAGGTCTTCGAAGCCATCGAATACAGCTTCGACACGCTGGCACAGCGCCTGCGCGAGCTCGCGTTCCTCAACGGTGGCATTGTCATCACCATCGACGATGAGCGCGACGGCAAGAGCCACAAGTTCCAGTACGATGGCGGCATCGTGTCGTTCGTCGAGCACCTGAACAAGAACAAGGCGGTCATCAACGACAAGCCGATCTTCATGAAGGGCAGCAAGGACGGCATCGACGCCGAAATCGCCCTGCAATGGAACGACGGCTACTCGGAGTTAATCTTCACGTTCGCGAACAACATCAACACGCACGAGGGCGGAACGCATCTGTCGGGTTTCCGCTCGGCGTTGACGCGGACGATCAACGCCTATGCGGCCAAGAGCAGCCTCGCGAAGGATCTGAAGGACGCGAGCATCAGCGGCGACGACATCCGCGAAGGCCTGACGGGCGTCGTCAGCGTGAAGATTCCGCAACCGCAGTTCGAAGGCCAGACGAAGACGAAGCTCGGAAACACCGAGGTCAAGGGAATCGTCGAGACCATCGTCAACGACAAGCTCGGTCAGTACCTCGAAGAGAATCCGGCGGTCGCAAAGAGAGTCATCGGCAAGGCGGTGGATGCCGCGCGTGCGCGCGAGGCCGCGCGCAAGGCGCGCGATCTCGTCCGCCGAAAGGGCGCGCTCGAAGGCAGTGGTCTGCCGGGCAAGCTCGCCGATTGCCAGGAGCGCGATCCGGCGCAGAGCGAGCTGTACATCGTCGAGGGCGAGTCGGCAGGCGGTTCAGCCAAACAGGGGCGTGACCGGCGCTTCCAGGCGATCCTGCCGATCAAGGGCAAGATCCTGAACGTCGAGCGGGCTCGCTTCGACAAAATGATTGGCAGCGACGAGATCAGGACGATGATCACGGCGCTCGGCACCGGCATCGGAGCCGAGGACTTCGACATCGAGAAGCTCCGGTACCACCGCATCATCATCATGACCGACGCGGACGTGGACGGGTCACATATCCGCACCCTGCTGTTGACGTTTTTCTATCGCCAAATGCCGCAGCTCGTCGACCGCGGCCATATCTTCATCGCGCAGCCACCGCTGTTCCGAGCAAAGCGCGGCCGGACGGAGACCTACATCAAGGACGAACGCGAGCTGGAAACGTTCCTGATTCGCCGCGCGGTCGAATCACGTGTCGTGAGGCTGTCCGACGGCAGCGACATCTTCGGTGACACGTTGCAGCGATACCTGCAGGGCATGATGTCGTATCGCAAGCTGCTGCAGCAGGTGACGCGGCGTGGCAATCCCTCGGAGATCGTCGCGACGCTCCTGCAACTCGACGCCCGCGACAAGTCCTTCTTCGAGCAACGCGAGAAGCTCGACGTGATCGCCGCGCGGATGACGACGCCCGTGCGCACCGTTACCGTCAGCCGCGACGTCGAGCACAATGCGTTCGAGTTGAGCATCGAGGATCGGTCGCAGGGGTACCCGCGCCGGTACACGATCGGCGTCGACTTCGTGGCCTCGGGCGAGTACCGCACGCTGCTCGCGGCGTATCGCGAGATCCAAGAGATCACGTTCCCTGTGGTCGTGAAGGCGACGGACGGTGCCGTCGGCGAGGCACCCGAGGATACGGCCGCTGCGGGCGCCGATGAGACGACGATTGGCGGCGCACCGGTGGACGAGGCGACGAGGCTCGCTGCCGAACCGAAAGAGCCGCTGGCAGCGCCGGCACGCGGCCGCAAGGAAACGGACGTCACGCTCGCCAACGTCGACGACTTCGTCGAGTATTTCATTGCCGCCGGCAAGAAGGGCATCGCCGTCAACCGTTATAAGGGCCTCGGTGAGATGAACCCCGAGACGCTGTGGACGACGACGATGGATCCCGACATTCGAACGCTCCTGCAGGTGCGTGCCGAAGACCATGCAGAAGCCGATCAGATGTTCACCACGTTGATGGGTGACCAGGTCGAGCCGCGACGGAAGTTCATCGAGGACAACGCGCTCGACGTCCGCAATCTGGATGTTTAACCACTCAGGTGGCTCCGCGACGCGGCACGACGCATCGCGACGCGGCCGCCGCCTCACTGCTGAATGAATCCACCGAACATTCCGCCGAACAGAGTTCCGGTCAACATCGAAGACGAGATGAAGCGTTCGTACATGGATTACGCCATGAGCGTAATCATTGGACGAGCGCTGCCCGACGTCCGTGACGGCCTGAAGCCCGCGCATCGCCGCGTGCTGTACGGCATGAAGACGATGGGCCTCAGCGCGACTCGCGGCTATCGCAAGTGCGCCAAGATCGTTGGCGAGGTGATGGGCAACTTCCATCCCCACGGCGACGCGTCGATCTACGACACGCTCGTCCGGCTCGCGCAGGACTTCAACATGCGCTCGCCCCTCGTCGACGGCCAAGGGAACTTCGGATCGATCGACGGCGACCCGCCGGCGGCGATGCGATACACCGAGGCGCGGCTCGAAGCGCTCGGGGACGAGATGATGACGGATCTTGACAAGGAGACCGTCGACTTCGTCCCTAACTACGACGAGACCACGGAAGAGCCGACGGTCCTACCATCGCCGTTCCCGAACCTCCTGGTCAACGGTTCCGCCGGCATCGCGGTCGGCATGGCCACCAATATCCCTCCGCACAACATGCGCGAGGTGATCGAGGCGCTGATCTGGACCATCGAAGCGGCCCAGTCCGACCAGCCGCCGACGTTGCCGGACAAGCAGCGCAAGCTCCTCGAGTTGGTCCCGGGTCCCGACTTCCCCACCGGCGGCTACATTCTCGGTCGGCAGGGCATTCAGCAGGCGTACCTCACGGGGCGCGGCACCATCATCATGCGCGCCAAGGCCGAGATCGAAGTCTCGAAGAAGGGCGACCGCTCCTCCATCGTGATCGACGCCATTCCGTACCAGGTCAACAAGGCGAAATTGATCGAGCGGATAGCGGAGCTGGTGCGCGAGAAGACGATCGAAGGTATCTCCGACATCCGCGACGAGTCCGATCGTGAAGGACTGCGCGTCGTCATCGATCTCAAGCGCGGGGAGATCGGCGACGTCATCCTGAACAACCTGTACAAACACACCGCCCTGCAAAGCAGCTTCGGCATCATCATGCTGGCCATCGTCGGCGGCCGGCCGAAAGTGTTGCCGCTCGTCGAGCTGATCGACAGCTTCGTCGAGTTCCGCCGCGAGGTCGTTCGCAGGCGAACCGAGTTCGAGCTACGCAAGGCCGAAGCGCGACGGCACATTCTCGAAGGCCTCAAGATTGCCCTCGACCATCTCGACGCCGTGATCGCACTCATTCGTGGTGCGAGGAATCCGGGCGAGGCACGGGACGGCCTCATTGCACAGTTCGCGCTGTCGCAGATTCAGGCGCAGGCCATTCTCGACATGCAGCTGCAGCGGCTGACTGGCCTCGAACGGCAGAAGATCCTCGACGAGCTCGCTGAACTGCTTAAGCTGATCGAGCGGCTGCTGGCGATTCTCTCGAGCGACAGACTCGTGATGCAGATCGTTGTCGAGGAGCTCCGGACAGTTCAGGAGAAGTACAGCGACGCGCGGCGGACGGAGATCCTGGCCGAGGAAGGCGAATTCCGCATCGAAGATCTGATTGCCGAGGAAGACATGGCGATCACGGTCAGTAACACCGGTTACATCAAGCGGACCGCCATTACCAACTACCGCAACCAGCGCCGGGGCGGCAAAGGACGAATCGGGATGCGGACGCGCGAGGAAGATTTCGTCTCGCATCTGTTCGTCGCGTCGACGCACGCCTACATCATGATTTTCTCGGACCGCGGCCGTGCGTATTGGCTCAAGGTCCACGAGATCCCCGATGTGGGTCCCGATGGGCGCGGCAAGGCAATCGCGAACCTTGTCTCGATGGAGGAAGGCGAACGGATTGCCGCGCTGCTCGCGGTCAAGGAATTCGCCGCGGATAAGTTCATCGTCATGGGGACGCGCAAGGGAGTCGTCAAGAAGACGGAGCTGAGCGCATTCAGCAACCCGCGCGCGGGAGGCATCATCGCGAGGGGCGTCGAGGAAGATGACGCGGTGATCGCGGCCAATGTGTCGGAGGGCAATCACGAGATCTTCATCGGCACCCGCGACGGGATGGCAATCCGGTTCCCGGAAAGCGACGTCCGTGCCATGGGCCGCGGTGCCTACGGCGTGCGCGGCATCTCGTTGCGTGAAGACGACGCGGTTGTCGCAATGGAGGTGTTGACGCCCGGCGGAACGATCCTCTCCGTCACCGAGCAGGGTTACGGAAAGCGAACGGAGCTCGACGAGTACCGCGTGCAGTCGCGCGGTGGCATCGGGATCATCAACATCCAAACGTCCGAGCGCAACGGCAAGGTCATTGGCATCGCGCAGGTGTCCGACGACGCGGAGCTGATGCTGATTACGCAGCAGGGTAAGATCCTGCGAATGGCGGCAAAAGACATCCGAACCATCGGACGCGCCACGCAAGGCGTGAAGCTGATCGACATCGAAGGCGACGATCGGGCCGTCTCCATCGCGCGGCTTGCTGAGAAGGACGAAGAAGAGTAGGCTTCGCTGCGCCTGCACAACTGAAGGAGGAATGCCGATGTCGCGTCGAGGGATTGTTGGCTGTGCCCTTCTCGTCGTTGTCGCATGCGGTTCGACACCCATCGAACAGCAACTGCTGACGCAGTTCTTCCGCGCTGCCCGCGTCCGCGACAACACGACGCTCGCCGGCATGTCGGCGGTGAACTTCGATCCCCGCACCGAAGGGTCGGTGGAGGACTTCAAGATCGACAGCATCGGTACGCCGCAAACCCGCAAGCTGCAGGTGCAGGAGTTCACGGAGGAGCAGGAGAAGATTCGCGCGGACCAGGTGGAATTCACGAAGAAAATGCGCGACTTCTACCAGTCCAACTCACTCACGATCGATCGCGTCATGAAGGCGGATCAGGCCGGGCAGCCGGTTCGCGGAAAAGACGCGGAGCTGTTGACGGAGTGGAAGAAGTGGGACGCTGACAGCCGCGACATGGAACGCAAGCTGTCGCAGGCACGTCAGAAAGTTGCGAAGGAAAAATCGTTCGCGGTGGTCAGCTTGACGCCGCCCGGCCGCGACGACGCCGACGTGACCGGCATGGACGTGGACATCGTCAGCGAGCCCGTCACGGTGACGGCACAGGTGCAGACTCCGGACGGAAAAACCACACCGAAGACAATCGTCGTGACGCTTCAGCGCGCGTCGGGCAAGAAGGACGGCCAGACGCTCGAAGGGCGGTGGATCATCACGTCGATTCAGCCTCAGGGCGCGGCAACGCCGCAGACTAACTGACCATTTCGAGCTTCGCGTACTTGGCGCGAAGCGTCTTCTGGCCCACCGTATTGAACCGCACGAGCAGCTTGATGTCGTCGTCAAGCTGCTCGACCGACAACACCGTGCCGACGCCGAACTGCGGATGGCGGACGCGAACACCGGGACGCAGGCCCGAGGGCACCGACTGATCCTCATCGGCGTAGGCGTAATCGCTCTCTTCGCGGACGCGCCCCCCACGATAACCGCGCCCATACGGGTTCGCGCGGAAATGCGAAAACGACGTCTGAGGAGCGATAGACGAGGAGAGAACCTCCTCGATCAACTCCGAAGGAATCTCGTCGACGAACCGCGACGGATCGGTTGACTGATACTCACCGAAGACACGGCGCCGCGCGGCGGAGGTCATCACCAGGCGCCGCTGCGCGCGCGTAATCCCGACATAACAGAGCCGCCGCTCTTCTTCGAGTTCGGCTTCGTCCTCCGCCGAACGCGAGTGCGGGAAGAGACCTTCTTCGAGGCCCGTCATCGTCACAACCGGGAATTCCAGACCTTTCGCGCTGTGCAGTGTCATCATCAACACCCGCGCGTCGCGTGCTCCGGCCTCCTCGTCCACGTCCGAGAGCAGAGACAACTGGTCGACAAAGCCAGCCAACGACGGCTCCGGGCTGCGCGTCTCATATTCGCGTGCCGCCGACACGAGTTCGGCGAGGTTTTCGATCCGGCTTTCGGCCTCTTCGCTGCGTTCCTCGCGAAGGTCCTGCAGGTAGCCGCTCTGGTCGAGAACCTTGCCGAGGGCGATCGAGACTGATTCGCGTCCGGCCATCTCAGTGAGCGCGAGAATCAGGTCTCGGAACGCCGCCAGGGACTGCATGGCGCGGGGCGGGAGCACGCGACGATCGATGGCATGTACGAGGCGCGCCCATAGCGAGTTGTTCGTCGCGATCGGCTGGAGACCTGCGAGCAGTGGCGGCGCATCGGCATCGGTCGGTAGGTCGACCGATTCAAGCGATTCCATGACGCCTTTGCCGATTCCCCTCGGCGGGACGTTGATCACCCGTCGCAGGCTCACAGCGTCGTGAGGATTCAGCACCAACTTCAGGTATGCGAGCGCATCCTTGATCTCCTTGCGCTCGTAGAACCGGACGCCGCCGATGATCTTGTAAGCAATGCCCGCGCGCCTGAGCGCGTCTTCCAGGGTTCGCGATTGTGCGTTGGTCCGATACAGAACCGCGACGGTGTTCTCGATGTCGTCCTGTAGCGCCGTTCGCGCAGTACGGGCGATGAACTCGGCCTCGTCGAGGTCGTCGCCAGCACGGTAATACAGGATCTTTGCTCCGCCTTTCCTTTCGGTGTAGAGCCGTTTGTCCTTCCGATTGCGGTTCTGCGAAATCACCGAGGAGGCCGCATCGAGGATCACCTGCGTCGAACGATAGTTGCGTTCGAGCTTGACGATGCGCGCCTCTGGGAAATCGTGTTCGAAATCAAGGATGTTGCGCAGATCGGCGCCGCGCCATTTGTAAATCGATTGATCCGGATCGCCGACGACGCAGAGGTTTCGATGGTGGGCGGCGAGCCGTTGAATGAGGAGGTACTGCGGGCGGTTCGTGTCCTGGTACTCGTCCACCATGACATGGACAAACTTCTTGCTGTACCGCTCCTGCACGACTTCAGCCTTCTCGAACAATTCGACGGTTTTGAGGAGCAGATCGTCGAAATCGAGCGCATTGGCGTCGCGCAATGCCTTTGCGTAGAGCTCGTAGAGCTTTCCGATCTGCGCGTCGCGCGGGTGCCACGAATTCGCGGTAAAGACCTCGGGCCCCTCCATCCGATTCTTGGCGTGACTGATTCGTGACAACGCAAGCCGCGGCTGCACGGCGCTTTCCTCCGCCCCAATCTGCCGCAGTGCCTGCTTGATGACCGTGAGCTGGTCGGTTGAATCGTAGATGACGAAATCGCGCGAGAGACCGATATGCGGCGCCTCGCGGCGAAGCAGGCGCGCGCACAGCGCGTGGAAGGTCGAGATCCACATCCCGCGGCAATCAACGCCCAGCAACGTTTCGACCCGCGTGCGCATTTCCTCCGCGGCCTTGTTGGTGAATGTGACCGCCAGCAACCGATCTGGTTCGCACAGTGCTTCGCTGACCAGGTAAGCGATGCGGTGGGCGATCACGCGAGTCTTGCCGGAGCCTGCACCGGCAAGAATCAGCAGCGGGCCTTTGCTATGAAGAACGGCTTCCTGTTGTTCAGGATTCAGAGCGGAAAGAAGATCCAACCACTCTATTCTACCGTCACGCTCTTCGCGAGGTTCCTCGGCTGATCGACGTCGCAACCGCGTCGCACGGCGATGTGATACGCGAGTAGCTGCAGTGGCACAGTCATGACAACGGGCGTCAGCAACGCCGTTGTCGCAGGGAGCGGCACCATCACGTCCGCATGACGGTCGAGTACCGCCGCCATCCGCGCATCGCCATCGGTCGTCAACGCGATAACAGATCCGCCGCGGGCTTTCGCTTCCTGCACGTTCCCGATCATTTTTTCGAATACGTGATCGTTCGGCGCGATGGCGACGACCGGCATCATTTCGTCGATGAGCGCGATTGGTCCATGCTTCATCTCGCCCGCGGGATAACCCTCTGCGTGGATGTACGAGATTTCCTTCAACTTCAGCGCGCCTTCAAGCGCAATCGGATAGTTGATACCGCGTCCCAGAAACAGAAAATCCGATCGGTTGTAGAACCGCTCGGCAACCTTCTCCATGACCGCCGACGCCTTGATCGTGTGCTCGATGGTTTGTGGCATCTGGAGAAGTTCGGCAATGTGATTGCGGATCTGCGCCGAGGTGAGTGTGCCTCGAACCTGCGCCATGTACAGGGCGAGGAGCTGCAGCGCCACGAGCTGCGACGTGAACGCCTTGGTGGAGGCCACCCCGATTTCAGGGCCGGCGTGCGTATAGACGGTGCCCTCCGCCTCCCGTGTCGCCATGCTGCCGACGACATTGCAGATAGCGATACTGTGAGCGCCCTTCCGCTTGGCCTCACGAAGCGCCGCAAGCGTGTCCGCCGTTTCGCCTGACTGCGTGATGACAACTGCCAACTCGTTCGACGCGACGATGGGATTGCGGTAGCGATATTCGGACCCGTAGTCGACTTCGACCGGAATCTGTGCGAGTGCCTCGATGAGGTACTTCCCGACCAGACCCGCGTGCCACGACGTGCCGCAGGCGATGATGCTGACCTTCTGGAGGGCACGGAGCGTCTCGTCCGAGATATTCAGATCCGCGAGAAAGATCTGGCCGCGATCCAGCGACACCCGTCCGAGGATGGTGTCGCGCGCGGCGGTCGGCTGCTCATAGATTTCTTTGAGCATGAAGTGCTTGTGGCCGCCCTTCTCCGCCGCGATCGGATCCCACAGCACGCGCTGGGTCGTCTTCGAGACCGCGCGCCCCTGATAGTCGGTGAACTGGACACCCGACCGGGTGATCACCGCCATCTCCTCGTCGCCAAGAAATACGACGTCCCGTGTGTGGGCAAGAATCGCCGGAATATCCGACGCGACGAAGAATTCGTCTTTGCCCAACCCGACGACAATCGGCGGCCCGTTGCGAACCGCGACAATCTTTTCGGGGTCTTCAACCGAGACGAGCACAATCGCGAACATGCCGCGCATGTAGGTCAGCGCGCGACGCACCGCATTCTCCAGGCCGTCATCCCGCATCTCGCGCTCGACCAAGTGCGCGACGATTTCAGTGTCGGTTTCGGTCTTGAACTCGTGGCCCTGCGACTGCAGCTCTTTTTTCAGCTCGAGGTAGTTCTCGATGATGCCGTTGTGGACGACGACGATGCGTCCGGTGCAGTCGCGGTGCGGGTGGGCGTTTTCCTCGGTCGGACGGCCATGTGTTGCCCATCGCGTGTGACCGACGCCGTAAAGTCCTTCGACGGGTTCCACGCGAATCGCCTGCTCGAGGTTCGCGAGCTTGCCCGCGGACCGGCGGAGGGCGATCCCTTCAGGACTGACAACCGCGACGCCGGCTGAATCGTAGCCCCGGTATTCCATGCGACGCAGCCCTTCCAGCAGGACCGGGACAACAGGTTTCGAACCGATGTAGCCGATGATTCCGCACATGACCTAATCCTTGGGTTGTGTTTTCTTCCGCTCCACCCAGCCGGGAACATTCGTTTGACGCCCGCGCGCTATCCCGAGCGCGCCAGAAGGGACATCCTCAGTAATCGACGAGCCGGCGGCCACGTAAGCGCCCTTGCCCACCCGGACCGGCGCAATCAACTGCGTGTCGCTTCCGATAAAGGCCCCGTCCTCGATCACCGTCGGGTGCTTCGACGTGCCGTCGTAGTTGCACGTGATGGTCCCTGCGCCCACGTTGACCTTGGCACCGATCGTCGCGTCACCCAGATACGCGAGATGGTTCGCTTTCGACCCGGGCCCCAGCGTTGTCTTCTTCAACTCCACGAAATTGCCGACTCTTGCCCCCTCGCCCACCGCGCTCTCGGGGCGCAGATGAGCGAACGGGCCGACCGAAGCGCTCTCTGCAATACGCGAACCGAGGATGAGGCAAAAGTTCTGGATCACAGCTTTGTCGGCTATTTCCGAGTCAACAATCCGGACGTTGCTGTGGATTTCGCAGGCAGCGCCAATTCGGCTTTGTCCCTCAATAGCCACACCGGGATGAATGACCGTGTCGGGGCCGACCTGGACGTCCGGATCGATATAGGTGGTGGCCGGGTCGATGATCGTGACGCCGGCGGCCATGAGTTCTTCGTTCTTTGTCTGTCTCACGATTCGACTCACTTCCGCGAGTTCTGTGCGGCTGTTGATGCCGCGGATTTCCTGCGGGTTATCGACAAGCAAGGTCTCAACGCGCAGCTTGCGACGACGGTAGATTGCGATCAGGTCCGTAAGGTAGTACTCGCCTTGGGCGTTCTGTGAGGCGATCCCCCGTAACGCATCAAAGAGCGGCGCTAGGTCGAATGCGTAAATGCCGCCGTTGATCTCTCGAATCTGCCGGACAGCCGGGGACGCATCCCGCTCTTCGACAATCCGCGCAATTCGCCCTCGAGTCCGGACGATTCGGCCGTACCCGTAAGGGCGTTCGACCACAGCGGTGACGACGGTCGCAGCGGCGCGCGCGTTCTGATGGGTGTGGACGAGGCGCTGGAGAGTAACAGCCTCAAGCATGGGGACATCGCCCGAAAGAAGAATCAGCGTTCCCCGCATTTCCGCAAGGCGTGGTTCGGTCTGCTGCAGGGCGTGGGCTGTTCCTAGCTGCGGCTCCTGCAACACCCAGCCGACATTTGGTCTCTCGCCCACAAAATGTCGAATTAAGTCCGCTTCATGGCCGACGACCATCGTCACGGTCTCAGGATTCACAGCTTGAGCGACTCCGAGGACGTGCTCGATGAGGCTCTTCCCGCCGAGCCGATGAAGCACTTTGGGCATCCGGGACTTCATCCGCGTGCCCTGCCCAGCCGCGAGGATGACTACGTGGATGTCAGTGGCGGACATTTATGTTATTAGACCAATTTCTTGGCGCGTTCGATCGCGGAGTAGACATCCTTGGAGCTTCTGCCAGAGCTCTGCGCAACCGAACGAACGGCCTCACGCCTTGAGGCGCCACACGATTCTGTTAGACGCCAGAATTCGCGGGTAACGGCATCGTCTGATGCGCCTAATAGATTGTC
>DASTZI010000486.1:0-2091 GCA_035764385.1 Vicinamibacterales bacterium | reverse complement strand
ATTGCCAGCGGTGACGCAAGGCGGGGCATTCGTTCCGAGCGACTGGTCGCCGGACGGCAAGCTGATCGCCGGTACGGTCTCCGGCAATGTCTGGTTCTATTCCCCGGCCACCCGGACGTACCAGCAGTTCCGGCCTGGGGCGAATCCAATCTGGCTCGCCGACAGCCGCCGCCTCATTTATTCGTACGGTGGACGCATCTACATGGGTGACGCCGTGCTGAAGATTGCCCGTGAAATCTTCGCTATGCCGGATCAGCAGTTGGACGGGCCACGGCTGTCGCGGGATGAACGTCACCTCTATTTCACCGGCAGCGGCACGGACGCCAACCTATGGCTGATGAGCCTCGGCACCTCTTGACGCCGCCGGTGTCCAACTGGCGGGAACCCACGTTCGTCTAATGTGGCAACGCTCGTGCGCCGAGAGGCGTAACTAGGGCGTTTCGGATACCTTCCCGGAACTTTTGGCGATCCTGACGGCAACTGTAATTGGGAAACTGGACTTGTAGCGAAAGGCGTTCAGGATGATTGCAGGGCTCGTCGCTCTTCTCCTGCTTGGTCCGACGGCACAGGCGCCTCGAGATGTGCGCTTGAGTGTGACGGTCATCGATCAGACCGGCGCGGTCATCCAGAACGCGACCGTCACCGTCACGCCCCTGACCGAGCCGCGTACGCCGCTTCCGGCGGTTGCCACCGGCGAAAAGGGCGTCGCTGTCGTCACTGGTCTGACGCCCGGTCGTTATGCCGTCCAGGCCGAGTTTCCGGGTTTCGAGCCGCGCCAATTGAGAGACGTGCAACTCAAGCCCGGCGACAACAAGCACGTCATTGTGCTGGTCGTTCAGGGCCTGCAGGATTCGGTCACCGTGACACGCGACGCGCGTGAGGCCGCTTCCGATCGACGCGCAACGTTTGGTACGGCGCTGACGCGTGAGCAGATTCAGGCGCTGTCCGACGATCCGGACGAGATGGCACAGCAGCTTCAGGACATGGCCGGCGGCAATGCGGTTATCCGCGTCGATAGTTTTGAAGGCGGGCGCTTGCCACCGAAGGCGGCGATCAAAGCCATCCACATCACCAGGGATGCGTTTGCCGCCGAGAATCACTTCGCCGGCGGCCTGTTCATCGACATCATCACGCAGCCGGGTATCGGTCCGCTTCGAACCAACATCAACACGCGGCTTCGTGCCGGTGCGTTGAGCGGGAAAAACGAGCTCGCCACTGCGAAGGGACCCGAGCGCACACAGAACTACAACGGCGGATTGTCAGGGTCGCTCATCAGGCAGAAGGCGTCGTTCTCGGTAAACGTCAATACCCTGGCGCAGTTCGAGACGCCGGTGTTCTATCTCAAACAGCCAGACGGAACGCTCGTCAATTCGCTTGGGCCTCGTCGACCGACTGACAATGTCTACTTGTACGGTCTATTCGACTACGCGATTACGCGCGATCAAACCTTGCGCGTGAACTTCAACCGCTTCCAGTCGAAGACGCGCAACCTCGGTATCGGCGGCTACGATCGCGAGGAGCGTGGGTTTTCAACCGAAGAACACGGCAATACGCTGCGGATTCAGGAAGCCGGTCCGGTCGGTCGCCGATTCTTCATCAACACGCGCGCGTCGATTGGCTGGTCCGATGCGTCCAACCGTTCGAACCTCGAGGGGCCCACGATCCGGGTGCTGGACGAGTTCACCGCTGGCGGGCAGCAGCAGACCGGCGGCGTCCGTCGCAAGACCATCAACCTGCAATCCGACCTCGATTATGTCCGTGGCCGTCATTCCGTGCGCACCGGCCTGCAACTCGATGGCGGTGCTTTTCATTCCGACGATGCCACGAATTACTTCGGGACCTACACGTTCGAGAGCATGGACGCGTTTCTTGCCGGCACCCCACGCAGCTTCACCCGCCGGGATGGCGACCCGAACATCAACTACAAGAATCTTCAGGCCGGTTTCTATGTCCAGGATGACGTCCGGCTGCGGAAGAACCTGACGCTCAGTCCGGGCTTGCGCTACGAGCTCCAGACCCATCTCAGCGACGTGAACAACTTTGGTCCCCGGTTCGGCTTCACCTGGTCGCCCGGAAAGGCGGGAACGACGA
>DASTZI010000485.1:0-42259 GCA_035764385.1 Vicinamibacterales bacterium | reverse complement strand
TCATCGGCGCGCAGATGCTCTCCGTGATGCCCGCGAACAGCCCGTACCATCCGAAGTAGGTCATCGTCTCGTCCGGCGTACGCTTGTAGGTCTTCTTGGAGCCGACGTACGGAGCCGTGTAGAACTCCGGATCGTAGAGCGTCATCTGAAGTTCGAGCGTGTTGTAGTCGACGCGCCGCCAGGTTTCCTCGATCCGGGCGTGAAAGCTCTTCGGGTTGCCCGCGCTGTCGAGCCACGCACGATCGTCGAGGCCGACGGTATTGACCGCGAGCGTGTTGCCGTTCCACTTCGCCACCGAGTGCCCATACCACGCCGGACCCAGGTTTTCGAGACTCTCTCCTGACGGCAACGCGCGTCCATCGGTCCACAGCATTCGGATGCGGTGCTCCGACTGGAACAGCTGCAGAATGCGGTTGGGCGTCATGATGAATTCCATCGGTTCATCGTCATTGACGAGGCGTGGGAAACCCATCGGATTGCACGCGTACCACGGGGCGTTGCCGATCTTGCCCCCCGCATCGGGCACGCGGCCAGCCTTGGCGGCCTGGCCCGCAGGCGTCAACGGCGGCGCGGGAGTCCCGAGCGTGTGGTCGTTCTTCGTCAGCTGCCAGATGCCCGACAGGTCTTTCGGATCAAATTTCTTGTTGCTCGCCTGCGCGTCGAGGCGGGCCTTGTACTTCGACTTCTCGTCGGAGCCCTGCGCATGCGCGACGGCCGCGCATGACAACACCACGATCATCAGCGTGAGACACCGCATGGAGCGACCTCTCCTAGTTGGCCGGATTCTGGCCGTTGTCACGCGACATGATTTCCTTGCCGTCCGCGAGAATGATCTTGACGACGATCGCTGTCGGCGCGCCGTTGGCGGCGGGGTTGACGATGGCGGTGATGTCCTGACCGACCTTCAGCGTGTTCCGGTTGTACCCTTCCTGTGCCAGCGTGCTGACGCCGGAGTTCTCGAAGCCCCAGGTCACGACTTTTCCGTCCGCATCGTTGACGTCCATGTAGATGAGGACGTGAGGATTGCGCCACTCGACGCGCGAGACGGTTCCTTTCAGGGTGACCCGCTTCTTCATGTCGTAGGTCGCGCCTCTGCCATGATGGGCAAACAGCGGCGCTGAGAGAACGGCAATCAACGCGATCACCGTAGGCAGTCTGTTCATGTTTGTCTCCTGGCGCGCGATGCCTCGCGCCCCGCGATGCGGCCGAAGACGGTCACGCGGGGGAGTCCATGCAGCGCGAAGCCGCCTGCGGATTCGCCCGCGCAATAGAGTCCCGGGATGACCTGGCCGCGGATGTCCAGCACCTCGCAGTGGCCATTTGTTCGAAGTCCGGCGAGCGCGTCGTGCAGGATCGGCGTGGCCCACGCGGCATGGAACGGCGGCTTCTGCACCTTGAACATCAGTCCAGGTCTGCCGAACTCCGCATCTTTCCCTGCGTCCACTGCCGCGTTGTAGTTCGTGACCGTTTCCTCGAGCGCGCGCGCTGGCATCGGCGCGAGCTGATAGGGGTTTGCGATCTTGCGCGCCAGCTCCGATATGGTGTCGGCGGTGAAGAAGAAGCCGTTCGGATCGACGTTCGGAGGTTCTGGATCCCATTCTTCCCGTCGCACGGCGTCCGCGTCGAAGATTGCCCAGATCGGTCCGCCGCCATTCAGCTTCTTGCTCTTCGCATCCGAGTCATGTCTGCCCAGGCACGCGTTCAGGTACCCGTACGTGTCGTCGAGCTCGTTCCAGAATCGCTTGCCAAACTGGTTGACGCAGATCAGATCCTGATACGTCTTCACGGTCAGGCCCGCGCCGCCGACCTGCGAAAACATCGGGCTGCCCGGATTCCATCGCAGGTTCTCGTATCCGTAACGCGCGCCGATGTGCCGCGTCTTGGTGACCGAGCGGCCATGCTCGCTTGCGACATTCGACGTTCCCCATAGCGCGGCGCCGATTCCCATCGCCAGCATCTCACCGTCCGCGTTCTGCTTGCTCCATGGCTCGCCCGCGACCTGGTACTCCTCGGTCAACCGTGGATCGAACATCCTTCGGAACGCGACATTGCTCGTGAAGCCGCCGGTCGCGATGATGAAGCCGCGCTTCGCTTCGATGTTCACGCGGCGGTTCTCAATCGTCGCGGTAATTCCCTGGACGCGTGACCCGTTTTCCCGAACGATGGCCGTGAGGCTGTGCCGGAGCAGAATCTCGACGCCTTTTGCACGCGCGCTCTTCTCGAGCGCGCGAACAAGCCCGGATCCGGGACTTCCGTTGATCGTCACGTTGAGATCGTCGGAATACACCTTCGTTCGGAACAAGCGCGGCACGGTTCCCTCGTTGACGAGAGTCGGCATCACCTCCTCGAACTGGACGCCGTTGTCGAGGAGGAAATCAAAGGTCGCCGCGTTTTCGTCGGCCCAGACGCGCACCAGGTCGCGATCGCTGTACCGAAGCTCGAGATTGTGGAAATTGGTGTGGTCCAGATACACCTGGTCGGCTGAATCGACGACGCCGAACTTTTTCTGCAGGCGTGTGCCGCCGCCGAGCGGAATGCGACCGCCGCTCACCATGGCGTGGCCGCCGATGTCGTGGTTCTGCTCGACGATGATGACCGATGCGCCCTGATCGCGCGCCATGATGGCGGCGCACAATCCGGATGCACCAGCGCCGGCAATCACCACATCCGCGGAGCGATCCCACTTTGTGACGCGCTGGGCGGTTGCCTCGTCTTGGGTAGCGATGCCGACGACCGCGGTGGCGCCGACGCCGAGCGCGCCTTTGGTGATGAATGTTCGCCTGCTTGCCCCGAGCCTGGTCGAGGGGCCCGTCCCGAGCTTCGTCATTTCACTGTTACGTCCACGTCGAAGGTGGAGAACGTCTGGCCGTCACTGGCGATTGCCCGCAGTCGATACGCGCCCGGGGCCGAGAATCGCACCTTGGTGTCGAGCGTCGCCGGTTTGCCGTACACCCGCTGGCTCATGATGTCGGGAGTGAACTGCACCTTACCCGTACCGCGATACACGATCCAGCGGACCCGCACACCCTGTTGCAGCTGGCCGGTCGGATCGGGAATCGGTTTCGGATGACCGTCATCATTGGCCGTCACGCTCAACGACAGCATGTCGGACACGTTGATGGTTTGCGCAGCGGTGCCGGTGATCACCGGCGGGCGGTTCTCATGATCGAGGTCGGTCTCGTTGGTACCGTTGGTCATCAACGACGGATCGCGGGCCGCGTTCTTCGCGATCAAATCCTTGTCGACTTCCCACTCCGCCTGCAGCCAGCCCTTCGCCTGGTTGGTCTTGCCACGCGTGACGAGCGTCCAGGTGACGCGCTGCTCCTTCGGCCAGTTCGCCGGAACGTTCACCTTGAAGACCCACCATTTCCGGTTCGGATAGAAATGCGTCGGCTGGCCGCGATCGGCAGTCCCACCGTCGAACGTGTTGTTCGGACCAATCGGAACGTCGATCTCTTCAGTGGTGTTCCGATTGAAGTATCCGAAGTACAGCGAGTACGTTCCGTCGGCGTTCTGTTCCCAGCCGTCATAGGTGGGACTGATGTCCTGCCCGCGGTCGTAGGCGGAGGGTGCAGGCGTCTGGGCAGCCGCGGATCGCGGACCTAGACGGTCCGCGCCGCTGAAGAAAGGGGCCGCGCCGCTCAGGACAATCACCGCCGCAACGAGCAGGCACGTCTTCATGGCTGCCTCCCCGTTACCGCGTGCTCGTCGGAACACTTTTCGCCGCGCGCCGCGCGTCCGTCTCCTTCTTCAGCTCCTGGTCTGACATGAAGTACCAGCTAATCCACGCCGAGGCCATCTCGTCGATCGTCCGCTGCCCGTAGGTAATCTCCGCGTCCGGATCCGGGTTGAACGGATTGCTCGCCGTGTTGTTGTGCCACATGATCGAATGCAGCACCGTCCCCGCCGGCAGCAGCGGCGCCGCTTCGTCTGCGTAGACGTAGTTGAGATGCCAGTTGAAGCGGAAGCTGGCGCACGACAGCGTCTCGACCTTGCCCGTCGGGTAGATCGCCTCGAGACACTCGGCCTTGCCGCGGTTGTGCATGTGCGGCTGGAAGGAGAGCAACCGCGCCGCCTTCTTCAGCGTGAGATAGCCATCCGATCGCACGTTGTCGGTGTGCGGGCGGATATCCACCTCGCGCGCACTCACCGTTGTCGAATTGATGGCGTGGGTCGGGACGTATCCCTTCGGGTAGAACTTCAGCCCGAGCATCACATTCGTCGGCGTATCTTCCTTGCCCGTCGCATGCAGATGCATCTGGAAGTTGATCTTTGTGCCCGCCTTGATCAAGCGGCCCGAGCCGTCTGGGAAGACATCGCCCTGCTTGCCAATGGCGTACTCGTTCAGGAAAACACCTTGCTCGCCGACTTCGAGCGGCACGTCGGCGTCATCGAGCTTGCCGCTGCCGAGCGTGGCGTCGGTCGGTTCGACGATCGACGTCCGAATGTGGTGAATGACGGTGAAGCCCTTCGTCGGAATGATCTGCACCGCTTTGATGTAGCGATCTTCGGTGAGGTGCGGATCGACCAGGATGTCGGGCCATCGGTCGGGCGCCTTGGCAGGGACGATGTAGTCCTTCGTCAGGCTGACGATCACATCGGGCTGGCCAATCTGCCACGCCTCGGCGGCAGGGAACTGGCGCGGCTTCGGCATGTCCGCGGGATTGCCTTCGGGCGCGCCGGCATCGACCCACTTGATGATCGTGTCGATGTCGCGATCGCTCAGCGACCGGTCGTTGCTGAAATGCTGCACGCCGACGTTCTTATCGATGAACCATGGCGGCATCTCGCGCGCGGCGACCTTCAGCTTGATCGATCGCGCCCACGGCCGCGCGTCGTCGTACGTCAGGAGCGACATCGGCGCGATGCTGCCGGGCCGGTGGCAGACCTGGCAGTTGTTCTGGAAGATCGGCGCGATGTCTTTCGTGAACGTCACGGAAGACTGACTGGTGGGCGACTGGCCCGCGTTGATGGACACGGCAGCGGCCGTGAGAATCAGCGCGATCGTGGCCGGAAGGGTGAACCGCATGAAATATCCCTCCTCGTGTTACCGAACGTGAAGGCGGACCTTGAGGTCCGCCTCTACAAGGTCGGCCCTACCGAACAGAACAGGGGGTCGGGTTCCACTTCGACGCGTCGGGCAATTTCTTGAAGGCGTAATTCACGATCCACGCCTGCGTCAGGTACTCGGGATCATCGACGATTTGCGTGTATCGGATCCACTGACTTCTATCCGGTAAATCCATCGTCCGGAAGTACTCGGTCATGGCGACATTGGCGGTGTACGGCATGCCGTTTTTCCAGTAATAGCCCGGCTTCAGGCGGCTTGTCGCCACTCTCAGGTTGCCGCCCCGGTCGAAGTTGCCCGTGCCGCCCATGACTGTCCACTGGGCAATCGAGTAGCCCTGCGAGCTTGGTTCGGTCCCGGCAGGTGGCTCCAGCTTCGCCTGCCGCGCTGGAAAGAGCGTCGCATTGCTGTAGTCGAGGCGGCCTTCGGTGACCGGCGGACCGAAATGCAGGAGACGCGTTTGCGTGCCGTAATCCGCGTCGATCTTCAATGTGTTCTCGTCCTGCCACGTGATGTGCAGGTGCGTTGGCAGCCGCATGATCCCGGGCGCGCCATATGCTTTGCACGCGCCGCCCTCGGCTTCGTCTTTCGCAGGATCCCACGCCATCGCCACCTTCGCCCCTGTGACGTTGTAGGGGATGTTCCCCTGCGCCGACGGGTTCGGACCGGCGCCGATGAAGCCGACACCCGGATTCTCGATCGTGCCCGTGACGCCGCTGCCGAAGTCACCCTTGGCCGGCGTGAGCATCCGCACGTGCCAGTCTTCGGTGACAACGGCAGTCCAGTAGCCCGTGAGATCGATGGGAGCCATTGCTCTCGCCGTTTGCGGGGGAGCGGCGGCGCCCCCGCGACCTTGCGCCTGAAGGTCCGCCTGAAGGCGGACCCCACACACCACAAGCACGCACACGCAGACGACGGTAACGAACCACGGAAACACGGAGAACACGGAGAACACGGAGAAAAAATGGTCTCCGTGCCTTCGTGCCTCCGTGGTTCGTGACAGAGACGTTCGCACGTTAGTTAACGGTCTCGCCGGCTTTGCTTCCCCAAGATTTCCCGTCAGTCGTGCGGGTGATCTGGATTAAGCGACCGTGCGTGCTGTTGGGACTGCGCGATGGATTGACGACCACTTCGACCGGATCACCGATCTTGAATGCATCCTTGTCGATGCCCTGCCGCGCGAACTGCGCGGCGGTCGCACCCTCGATCACCCACTGTTTCGTCGTCCCGTCCGGGTCTGCGACTTCGACGTAGAGGAATGAATGCGGCGCCCGAAGCGTGACCTGCACCATCTTGCCTTTGATCGTCATCGTCTTGCTGACGTCGTAGGTGCCGCCGAAGGAGTGATGGGCGTGGACGGGTACTGCGACCAGCGTGATGACCGCCGCTGCAATGATGAGAAATAAAGATTTCATGGGTGCTTCACCTATTTCTTGAGGCTGCGATATACCGCCTCGACGAAGCGCGACGTCACGCCCGGTTCCCGTCCGTATTCGGGATCGAAATCCATGGTCGGCTTCGCGGCTTTCACCTGTGCGAGCGTCATCCCCCTGTCGACCATGGACTGGATTCGATCCCGGATGACCATGAGCATGTCGCGGTAGTAACCGACATCGGCGGCATCGCTGATCCAGCCACGGCCCGGCACGATCAACGTGCCGCCCTGCGCCATGAACTCCGTGACCGTCATGTCGATGAGCTTGTTGAGCGCGTCGATTTCGCCGGTGATGCTGCCGCCCTTGTCGACATCGATCGGCGGATAGATGTCGCTGTTGTAAATATCACCGGCTGCAATCACATCAGAGCGGCGGAACCAGACGATCGAGTCGCCGTCGGTGACGGCCTTCGGCAAATGAAACAGCTGCACCGCCTGGTTGTTGAAGAAGCGGTAAAGCGTGTAGCGCTCGGATAAGTACGTGTCCGTGGGGACGAGGGTGTCTGGCGCCTTCGCCTCGACCATGCGACTCTGCACGTTGGCGTGCGCAAGCACCTGCAGGCTCAATGTCGGATCGCGATAGCCGAGGAGACGGAACAGCGGCGACTTCCGGATGTTCGCGTTGCCGCCGACGTGGTCGGCGTTGCTGCTGGTGTTGATGATGAGGCGGATCATCGGGTCGTTGAACGCATGTTCGACGAGCCACTGGTTGCCAAACGGTGAGGCGGTCTCGGGTGGTTCCGGCGGCCGCAGTGTCTGATTGATCTGGCGGATGGCGCCGAGCACTTTGTCGGTCGCCGCAGCTGCGCCCGAATCGACCATCACGATGCCGTCACCGCCGGCAGAGACGACGATGTTCCCGCCTGCGCCGGCGATCAGATACACGTTGCCGTTGACGTGCACCGGCTCGACCTTGTCGTATGTTGGGGCACGCTTCGGCTGCGCGTCCGCGCGCTCCGCGATACGCGTCGATTCGTCGGTATAGGTTGGCTTGATCGTCGACTGCGCGGCCGGCGGCCTCAGCGTGGCGGCCTTCGTGCGCCACTCTGGATAGAGCGTCTCGGCGCCGCCCCGCGAACCCTCCTGCGGCACCTTGTACTTGAATGCCGATTCGGTGAGATAGGGATTCTCGCCCGGCAGGTAATGCGGCACGCGGTACTTCTCACCCGCTTGATATTCCTCGGGCTGACAGGGATACGGCGGGAGCTGCAGCGTCGGCGCGCGCATGTACGTCGCGCTGCGCACGAACGGTTCGGTCAGATAGTCCGGATCGATCACGGTGAATGTCACCTCGAGGTACGGCTCCTCGAGAGACATCTCTTCGATGACGGTCGCGCGGAAGCTCGTGGCGACGCCGTTGCGCCGCACGTAACTCTCCTTGATGTGCGTCGTCGTGATCTCGAGCGTGTCGCCGTGGAACTTTCCGGTTGAGAAGCCATCCCAGGAATGCAGCGCGAACGGCGACGGCGATGGCCGGCCGTCGACCCAGATCACGCGCTCGCCCGGTGTCTTTTCGTACGAGATGCGATAGGCGAGGAGTTGCCGGGTCAGCGGATCGGCTACCTTGTCGATTCGCATCGGGTCGAGGCCCTTGGGCTGATATCCGGGCGTGCGCGGACGACATTGCAGCAACGACGACGAGGTGTTGACCTCTTCGTCGTAGGTGTCGGCGCGCATCCGTGCGGCGTCATTCAACGGGAGTCCGCGGTAGTCGCCGGGAAACGCACCCGGATTGCGGTCCCGCTCGTCCTCGTGATTAATCCAGCGCCAAGTGCCGGTTAAGTCGACTGGCGAGTTTTCCTGAGCAAGCGCTGGGCGGGCAGCCAGTGATGCGAGCAGCATCAACAGGCCGGTAGCTCTCGATCGACTGATGGTCCGCATCCGTAGCGGGAAGATAGGAGGAGAATGGAACCTCCGTCAAGTCCAGAGGTACTTATATGAGTTTCTACGAGAACCGCATTCTTCCCTACATGCTCAACGTCTTCATGAATACGGAAGGGACGCGCGAGGAGCGCCAACGCTCGCTGGCCCGCGTGAACGGGGCGGTCCTCGAGGTTGGGTTCGGCAGCGGCTTAAACCTTCCTTACTACCCTGGGGCGGTCACGAAGGTCGTTGGTGTCGATCCGTCGCACACATCCGCGCACCTCGCGCGGAAGCGCATCGCCGCAGCACCGTTTCCTGTCGAGTTTGTCGGTCTGTCAGCAGAAAAGCTTCCGGTTGCGGAGGCAAGCTTCGACTCGGTCGTCAGCACATTCACGTTGTGCACCATCCCCAATGTCTCGGGCGCGCTTGCCGAGATGCGGCGCGCCTTGAAACCGGAAGGTCGCTTTTATTTCGTCGAGCATGGACATGCCGACGATCCCCGCGTCGTCCGCTGGCAGGAACGCTTGAATGGCGTTGAGCAGAAAGTGTTCGGCGGATGTCATCTGAACCGTGATATCTCGGCGCTGATCAAGCAGGCAGGTTTCGAAATCGAACATCTTGAGCACGCCTACATGAAAGGCGCGCCCAAATTCGCCGGGTTTCTCTATCGCGGCGTCGCCAGGCGCGCTGAGTCCTGACAGCGGGGCGACTCGACACTGACGAATCGCGTCGCGCAAACACAATAGGGTAATCACGCTCGACGCCCGACCTTTCGAACGCGCCGATAGTGTCCGAATCCGAGGGAGCAACTCTTGCGTGTCTGTTTGCCGGAGTGTGCATGACACGTCGCGCTGTCAGTGTGTTTCCGATCGTATTCGTCCTGTGCCTGCTATGGACGGAGGGCTCTGCGTTGGCGGGGATCGCCCTTGGTCAAGTCGAGATCCGGCTTGAACGGATGTCCGGTGGAGGCTGTTCGCTCTGCGGTGGATTTTCGAGGATCTACGACGTCGTGATTCGAGGGGATGGCGTCATTGAATACCGCGACGGAGCAGAGCCGGATCGCGTGAACGTGCGCAACGTGTCGGTCGATGACGTGATTGCGCTCGCCAACGAGTTCATTGCCGCCGGTTTTCTCGAAGCGCGTGAATCGTACCGAGGCAAGGTCGGATTGGTTCGTGACGGGAACGGAGTCAACCTGAAGACCGTCGCCACCGATCGCGAGGCGCCGGAAACACGGCTCACGCTGCGTCTTGGCGACCGCGTGAAACGAGTCAGCCTCATTGCGGACTATCCAGACGCACTGGCCAAGTTGCCTGAGCTCGTCGATCGCATCGGCGGTCCGAACATGTGGCCGGTAAGGTGAGTGGAAGGCGGACCTTTAGACCCGCCTTCGCGCGTCAGCTAGCGTCCGAGGGCTTTTCGGATACGGGCCAGATGATGGTAGCTGTGTCGGACCGCGTGATCCTCCAGAAAGAACTGGCAGGTCAACGGAGCATCTCCGTAGAGTGACACCGGAGCCGCCTCCGCGAGCTCGGCGTCGTTGAGAGCGCGGATCGCCGCTGCAGCCGCCGCGCTGTTGCGTGCGAGCAGTTCGAGCGCCGCCTGCTTCGTGGCGTTCCCGTTCTCCGCGGCGTGGCCGCCGTTGACCTCGGCGACCGCGTCCCATGTGACGCCAGTAATCGGTTTGCCGGAGGCCAGGAGCTGCGCCAGCTGGATTTCCAGCGGATAAATGCTCGCAACATGATGGACGATGACGCCGATGGTGCGCCTGTCCGTCGTGCCGAACGGTGTGCGCCATTCGGCGTCGGTGAGCGTCCGGGCGAACTCGGCGAGCGCGCGGGCACCCTGCTCGAGCCGTTGTGCCAGTGCTTCCGCCTGTCGGCTCGCCGCGGCAGATCTCGTCTCGGGTTCCATAGACACCGTACTCATAGACACTTTCTCCTCTCGCTGCTTAACGCGTCATCGGCGACGCCGGACCGCAACACGACCGGCAACTACCACCACCAACTACCAACCGCCAACCAAAACGCTACTTCGTCGCCGTTTTCGGACTCGTCGCGTTCCGCGGGTCGTCAGCCGGATTCACGTACTTGAACTCCACCGGACCCTGGCCGTAGAGCACGATCGTCGTTTCACCGGTTGTGTAGGCGAAATGGTTCATGTTCGCCGGCATCAACGCATAACCGCCCATGCCGAGCGTTTTATTCCCCGCCGAGCTCTTGTTGAGTTTGTCCCCCATGCCAAACGTGAGCGCACCCGAGGTGACGACGACGTTTTCGTCGGTTGGATGCGAATGCGCGGGAATCGCGTAATGGTCAGGGAGCTTCAGGCGGACAGCGTAGGGCACCGGCTTGGTCGGGTCGCCCGACAGCACGGCAATTTGCGCGCCCGCGGGCAACATCGGCGGCGCCGGACCCCATTTGGCTTCCGCCGGAGTCTGAATCACGTGTGCATGACCCTGCGCGACAACGCGTGAGGTGCCGCCGGCAAGGATAGCCACCGCTGTGATCACCGATGCGATCGTCTTCATGTTTCCTCCTTCAACGGCCTCTCAGCGACCGTCACACCATCAATGTATGAAGTGCGACAGGTATGCCGCGTCGCATACGCGGGCCATTTTTCGGGCCGCGGCGGAAATGGCCTGAATGGGTCACGACCGGCCGTGTCCGGCGGCGCTACTCTGCGAGGAGTCCGCGGCGCGCAGCCTGCGCGACCGCGGCTGCTCGTGAGGAGACGCTGAGTTTGTTGAGGATGTTGGCGAGATGGCGGTGGACGGTGTGGTCGCTGACAAACAGCTTTTCGGCAATCGCCTGGTTGGTCAGCCCATCGGCGACCAGCCGCAGGACCTCGAGTTCGCGACCCGTCAGGCCGCTGTCGTTGCGCGGACGGGACGAGGTGTCAGACGCAGGCGTCGACCGTGGCAGCGAGTCGAGCAAGAGACGGGCTCTCGAGATTTCCAGTTCGGCTTTGAGCTCGGTGAGCACGTCGATCGCGCGGCGTGCCTCGAGCGCGGCATCGTCGATGCGGTCGAGCGAGGCCAGCGCACGCGCGAGCTCGATCCGCGCGCGCGCCACTTCGTACGGCGCGTTGCTCTGCACGAACCGATCGACCGCGTCTTCAAAATGCCGCCGGGCATCGTCCTCATTGCCCGATGCCATCGCCACCCAGCCAGAGGCAAGGCTCGTCGCTGCCTTCAATGGCAGTGTTGTGACGACGGCGGTAATCGCCGTGAGCTCAGCCAGTGCCGTCTTGGCGCCATCCAGCTCGCCAGCCGCCGCCTGCGCTCGCACGAGCAGCTCGAGACCGGCTGCTCGATCGGTGCGGTTCTGTGTCGGCACACGACGCAGGTATCGATCGATGTGCTCCGCGGCGCTGCGCATGTCACCGCGATCGAACGCGAGTTCGGCGCGGCCGAGCAATGCGAGCCCGTGTGCGCCGGCCTGGTCGAACATCGACGCGGCTTCTGTCAGACGCCCCTGGCGACGGCGCAGCTCCGCGAGGCGGACGATCGCGTCCGGCGTCATCGCCGGGCGGCTCGCCGCCAGCTCGTCGCCGGCAGCGATCAGTTCCTGCTCCGCCTCCATCCAGGTGCCGCGCCACATGCAGATGGAGGCGTATTGCGTGCGACAGACGGCAAACAGCGGCCGCAGCCCCCACTTTGCACAGAACACTTTCAGGCGGGCACACCATTGAACGGCACGGTCGTAATCCCGAACGCGTTCGCAGGCGGCAATCATGTAGCAGCACGCCAGGGCAATCGCGACGAGGTCTTTCAGCTCGCCGGCGACGATCGCCGCGTTCACCTCGTCGAGGCGCCGCATGCCTTCCGAGATGGCGCCCGAGGCGACGAGCGAGAGTCCCTGGACCGACACGCCCAGCATTTCGAGATCGATGTTGTGGACTTGCCGCGCAATGCGAATGCCTTCCGCGGCCAGCCGGTGCGCCCGGTCCGGATCGCCATCCTCCATCAGACACAGCGATCCTTCCCGC
This sequence comes from Vicinamibacterales bacterium, assembly GCA_035764385.1. Taxonomy (GTDB): domain Bacteria; phylum Acidobacteriota; class Vicinamibacteria; order Vicinamibacterales; family UBA2999; genus Gp6-AA40. The sequence goes on along the minus strand of DASTZI010000485.1, from coordinate 29,903 downwards.
ACATTGAGCCACGCTTGTTCGGAACACTCGGGGAGGCCGGCCAGCAGGCTTCTGGCGCGTTGCAGCCAGCCGTTGGAGACCGCGTGCTCGCCGCGGAATGCCCAGGCATCCCAGGCGAGCCAGACTGCTATTCTCGCGGCCGATTGCCGATCGCCCCGCTCGCTATAGAGGCGGTAGGCGCGTTCGCGCGCGTCGAAGACGGCTTCGGCGTCATCGAGCCACCACGCGGCGAGCCCGAGTCCCTCGAGCGCTTCCGCACTGTCGCGCTCGCGCAGCACCGACTCAAACGCGCTGCGCGCATCAGGCCACGCGCCGCGAGACAGGTACTCGTCGCCAGCGGCGCAATCAGGTGGACGTTGGGACCACACAACGATTTCCGATTATGTAATTCAACATTCAAAATGCAAAATTCAAACCGGCCATCGTGGTGGCGCCGCGGTGAACGCTGCGGCGATTTCATCTCGGTGTCGCGTATACAGGTTGGGTTGGTATGTCTGCTCCACGATTGATGGCGGTGCTTGCGCACCCGGACGACGAATCGCTGGGCGTCGGGGGTACGCTGGCCAAGTACGCCAGCGAGGGCGCTGACGTCTTTGTCCTGTCCGCGACGCGGGGGGATCGTGGGCGGTATCGCGATTATCGATTTGGCGATCCTCAGCATCCGGGCTGGTCGGCGCTGGCTGCCATTCGTGAGCGCGAACTGCGCGCGGCAGCCTCGGTGTTAGGCGTGCGGGACGTGGCGTTCCTCGACTATCGCGATCAGGAACTCTGCCAGGCGAACCCACCCGACGTCATTGCCGCCATTGTCGAACATCTGCGGCGCGTTCACCCCGAGGTGGTCATCACCTTCGGGCCAGATGGCGCCTACGGGCATCCCGATCACATCGCGATCTCGCAGTTCACGACCGCCGCGGTCGTAGCGGCCGCGGATCCCGCGATATCCAAGCTCTATTACATCGCGTGGCCGGAATCGACGTGGGCCGCGTATCAAAGTGCGTTCAAGAAACTGACGTCGATGGTCGACGGCGTCGAGCGGCAGGTCGTGCCGTGGCCGGATTGGGCGATCACAACCGTGATCGACACACGTCGGTTCTCACAGACCGTGTGGCAGGCGATCTCCTGTCATGAATCGCAGATGAGTGTGTACACACAGCTCGAGCACCTCTCGCCGCAGCATCGCGAAGCGTTGCTGGGGGTGCAGTCTTTCTATCGCGTCTTCAGCACGGTGAACGGCGGCCGCGCGCGCGAGACCGATCTCTTCGAGGGGGTTCCCACATGACGAGAAATGCAACGGACGCGGGTGTGGCCAAGACTCCCGCCCGCGAGGCGGCGCTGGCGATGGACACGACGACGTTCCGCACGCTGGGTCATCGGTTGGTCGATCAGCTCGCCGACTCACTCGCGTCGGTCCCGCGTGGTCCGGTGGCGCGCGGGGAAGCCCCCTCGACAGTTCGCGCGGCGCTTGATTTGGTGGGATCGCTTCCGGAAGAGGGAACCGAACCCGGTCCCTTGCTCGAACAAACCGCCCGACTGTTGTTCGATCATTCGTTGTTCAACGCGCACCCGCGATTCTTCGGGTACATCACGTCGTCGCCATCGCCGATAGGAATTCTCGGCGATTTCCTGGCGTCGGCCGTGAACCCGAACGTCGGCTCCTTCATCCTGGCCCCGGCAGCGACGGAAATCGAAGCGCAGACCGTGCGGTGGATCGCCGAGTTGATTGGCTATCCAGCCGATTGCGGCGGGCTTCTCGTGAGCGGCGGCAACATGGCAAATTTCGTCTGTTTCTTCGCCGCGCGTCAGGCCAAGGCCGGCTGGAATGTGCGCGAGCAGGGTCTGGTCGGCGAAACCGGTCGGAGACTCCGCGTCTACGGGTCCGCAGAGACACACACGTGGATTCAGAAGGCCGCGGACCTCAGCGGACTCGGCGTCGCGTCCATCCGGTGGATTCCGACGGACTCGAAGCTTCGCATGGACGTGGCGGCGCTTCGGCGGCAGCTCGAAGCAGACAGGGCCGCGGGCGATGTGCCGTGCATTGTGGTCGGAACCGCAGGCTCTGTGAGCACCGGCGCTGTCGACCCGCTGCGCGATATCGCCGCCGCGTGCAGGGAGTACGGTGCATGGTTCCACGTCGATGGCGCGTATGGCGGTTTCGCGGCTGCCGTGCCTGAGGCGTCTGACGACTTGCGCGCATTGAGCCAGGCCGATTCCGTGGCCGTCGACCCGCACAAATGGCTCTATGCGCCGCTCGAGGCGGGATGTGCGCTCGTTCGCGATTCGGAAGCGCTCCGCGCTGCGTTCGCGTACCATCCGCCCTACTATCACTTTGACGAGCGGGCGACCAACTACGTCGACTATGGTCCGCAGAACTCGCGTGGCTTTCGCGCGTTGAAGGTGTGGCTGGCGTTGAGGCAGGTCGGGGCGTCCGGGTACCGGCGCATGATTGCCGACGACATCCGGTTGTCGCGTGCGATGGCCGCCGCCGTCAGCCGCCACCCGGACTTGGAGCTGATCACGCAGGAGTTGAGCATCACCACTTTCCGCTACGTTCCGCGTGATCTGCGTTCCGACGTCGGAGGCGAGCAGGTCGAACGCCATCTGGATGCGCTCAATCGCGAATTGCTCGATCGACTTCAGCGGGGAGGAGAGGCCTTTGTCTCCAATGCGGTCATCGGCGGCCGCTACGCGCTGCGTGCCTGTATCGTGAACTTCCACACCACGCTCGCGGACGTCGAGGCGCTGCCCGAGATCGTTGCACGCGTCGCAGAGCGAGTTGATGCGGAACTGCGCCCGACCCCTGCGCGGTAACGCCGCACGCGAAACGAGATGACGGATGTGGTTTCGGCCACCGCCGCGTACGAACGCTGGATGGCGTTGCACACGGCTGTCGTGCGAAAGGATCTCGCGCTGAAGCACCAGCGCATGGCGGAGAGTCCGTTTGTATTCCTGCGGGCGACCTTCTACCGATGGATCGATTTGTTCCCGACGGTGTGCAGCGACCTCATGGATGCACCACACGTCACGGCCGTCGGCGACCTGCACATCGAAAACTTCGGAACCTGGCGCGATCGTGAAGGCCGCCTCGTCTGGGGCGTGAACGATCTCGATGAAGCGGCGTCTTTGCCATACGTCAACGATCTGGTGCGGCTTGCCACGAGCGTGGCATTGGGGATCGATCGCGGGGACCTGCGACTCCGTTTCGGGCAGGCATGTGAAGCGATCTGTGAAGGGTATCTGTCGTCGCTCGATCGCGGCGGCGAGCCAATCGTCCTGAGCGAGCGGCACCGAGCGCTTCGCGATGTGGCACTCAGCGAAGCGCGCGATCCGAAGATATTCTGGGCAAGGATGGAGGAGCTGCCGCGCGCAAGGCGCGTGGATCCTGGCGTGGTGCACATCCTCGAACAGGCGTTACCCGATCGCAACATTCCCTATACCGTGCGAACGCGGGTCGCGGGTGTCGGCAGCCTCGGACGTCCTCGATTCGTCGCGCTCGCTGCATACGACGGCGGATGGGTGGCGCGCGAGGCGAAAGCATGGCTGCCGTCAGCGGCCGCGCCTGGCGCGCGCGGCCGCGGCAAGGCCGCCATTGCATTGGTGCGCGACGGCACCCGATCTCCAGATCCGGCCTGGAGTATCCGAGGTTGCTGGATCGTGCGACGCCTCGCACCCGACTGTTCGCGTATCGAGATTGACGATCTTCGTGGACGACGGGACGAGTGGAAGCTGCTGCGTGCGATGGGGTGGGAGACGGCGAATATTCATCTCGCCACGCCACAGGGTTGCACAAGGGTCTCGCGCGATCTCCGCGGCCGACGCCGGCGATGGCTCGAACGCGCGACGGCCGCGATGGCGGAAGCGACGATCAGCGACTGGAAAACGTGGGTCAGGGATGGACCGGCATCGTCCGCTTTCCGTCGACGATCGCCGGAAAGTCCTTCACCTCGTCATAGGCTTCGGTGATGAACCGATCCTTGCTCTGTTGCGTGTCGCCGAGCGTCGTCTTGTCGTACGGCGCCGTCAGATTCGCGGCGAGCACGTCCTTCAGCGATTTCCCCTGATCGCGCAGCGCCTTCACCTTCGCCATGATGTCGACGAGCATCGCGCGGTAGGGAAGCAGGTCCTGTTTCTTGACCAGCGTGCCGTGGCCCGGCACGAGCGTCGTCTTCGCGTCTGCCAGCTTCTCGATCAAGTCGATGGCGTCGAGCATGCCGCGAATGGAACCGCCGTTGGCCTGATCGGCAAACGGGTATCCGAAGTTCCGATAGAAGTCCTCGATGTAAATCACGTTCGCGTTGCGAAAGCGGACGATGGTGTCGCCGGCGGTGTGGGAGGGCATCATCGGAATGAAGTCGACGGTTTCGCCGTTCATGTTGAACGTCACAGCGGGCTGTCCCGACGTGGCCGGGTTGTAGTTGTAGGTGACGACGGGAACGGCGGCCATATCAGGCGCCGGCGCCGGCTGGCCGTTCGCACGCGGCGGCGGACGCAGCATCTCGTTGCGCAGGTTCTCCTGCGAGTAGATCAGCGCGCCCTGTTTCGCGAAGAACGCATTCGCCCCTGTGTGGTCACCATGGATATGCGTGTTGACGGCAATCCTAAGGGGGGCATTGGTAAAGGATCGAATCGCCTGCAGCGTCTTTTCTCCGACCTGCCGGTTCTGCGTATCGACCATCAGGACGCCGTCGGATCCGAAGAGCGCCATCACCCGTCCGCCGGAGGCATCGGGATGCGCGGGATCGAGCGCTTCGGAACCGTGGATGACGAACAGGTTCGGCGACATCTTCGCCGTCACCATGATCTGAATCTTGTCCCACGGCGTTTCGTAGCCGGGAGGAAACGTGTAGGTGCCTTTTCCGGGAGCGACAAGTTCGAGCGGGTAGCCCGCCTGCTGCGCCACACCATGGGCAGGCAATGTGGCAAACGCCGCTACGCCGAGCCACAACATCGCGCGTCTCATCGTCATGGGCACCTCGATTGGGATGCGACTCTACCACGGCGAAACGGGAGTAGGATTGTCGCCGGAGGAACGATGCGCACGCTGCTCAAAACCCTGCTTCCGCTCGTACTCTTGACGTCCGCTGTTGCCGCACAGAACCCGACGCCCACGACGATCCCCAACGGTCTCCCTGAATGGGCCTACAACATCCCGGACAAGGTGCAGCCGCCGGAGGCGAAGGTGCCGAACGTCGTCCGTGTTGCGGGCAGCAGCAAGGAACTCGAGGCGTCAGCGATTGCCGGCAACGCCAATCCGCCGGACTGGTTTCCCGACGAGCACCCGGCGCCGCCGCGCAGCGTGAAGGGGCCGATGCCGAATGCCTGCGGGTCGTGTCATCTGATGTCCGGACAGGGACATCCGGAGTCAGCCGACATCGCGGGGATGCCTGCGGAATACATCATCCGGCAGATGACGTACTTCAAGAGCGGCGCACGGAAAGAAGAGGCGCGAATGGGGCCGATCGCGCGGGCCGTGTCAGACGAGGACGTCCGACAAGCGGCAGACTATTTCGCGGCGATCAAACCCGCCCCGTTCGTGAAGGTGATCGAAGCCGCGACGCCGCCGAAAACCTACGTCAGCGCAGACGCGCGCCATCGCCGCATCATGCCGGATGGTGGAACCGAACCGATCGGCCGGCGCATCATCCAGATCCCTGAGGACCCGATGCAGGTCACCGTCCGCAATCCTCACTCAGGGTTTATCGCCTACGTCCCGCCCGGCAGCATCAAGAAGGGAGAGGGTCTGGTCAAGACAGGCGGCGGCGGCAAAACCATTCAGTGCGCCATCTGCCACGGCGATGCGCTCACCGGACTCGGCGAACTGCCGCGCCTTGCCGGCTTGCAGCCGGTCTACCTTGCGCGGCAGCTCATTCAAATGCAGAACGGAACCAGCGCCGGTGCAAACGCCGCGTTGATGAAGAAGGTCGTCGCGAAGCTGACGGAAGACGACATCATCGCGATTTCCGCGTATCTCGGTTCGCTGCCGCCTCGTTAGTTCATAGGTTCATGAGGTTCATTAGGTTCAATGGGTTCATTGGGTTCGGCTTGAACCTCATGAACCCTATGAACCCTATGAACCCATAAAGCTTTAGCGACCCGCGCCGCCTCCGCGCGGGGCAGCGCCCGCGCCGGCTCCTGCGCCATAACCTGCTGCCGGACCAACGGCGGCCGCCGTCGTCATGCAGGGCGTGGCCGGATCATTCAAGCCGGCCGGGCAATTCGGGTTCGTGAGCGCCGCCTCTGCGGGCCAGGTCTGAACCGCTCCGCCATCGACGCGGAAGGAAGGCGGTTCCTGCTGCCGCAGCCCATGAATCGCGTTCGAGTAGTAGTCCGTGTACCGGATGCTGCCGCCTTTTGCGTCGACGAAGCCGACCGAGCCCTGGAACAGCCCCGGTTCCGGCGCGCCCTTGGGCACGGTGCCCTCGAAGATGTAGAGGCGGTTCTCGTGCATCGTGATGTAGCCGAACGTGCGTGACTGATCCTGATTCGTGAGCTGCATGAAGATGCCTTCGACGACCTGTTCGAACTGCAGGTTCATGTCGGTCACTTTCGCGCCGGGACGCTGGACGAACTTCAGCGCGGCAAACGTCAAGGCGCCGCGCACGTCCATCTTCCAGTAGCCAAGGCCGATGATCCCGCCGCGGCGGCCATCCTGGGTGCCGATGCAGGTTTCCGCGCCGGCGGGGCACTGTTTCGCGCGGTCGGCGCCAAGTTTCGGCAACACCCGGTAATCGATGACGGTCACCGAGTACCGCTCGGCGCCATGCGAGCCGGAGTACACCTTCGCCGGGAGGCTGTAGCGGTACTGCGACATGTACGTGGTGGTGTCGATCTTGGGCTTGCCGGGGAAGTTCACCTCGAAGCCGTCCTCAGGAAACTTGAAGTTGTCCCATGCTTCCTGAGCGAGCACAGGCGTCGCGAGCGAGAGGGCGACGGCCGCGGCCATCCATGAAATCACGCGCATCTTCCGTCCTCCGGGTGCTGGAAGAACTGACTATACCCGAAAGTTCACGATTTGCCCGGGTCACGTGCGGTGGGTGCATCATGCCGGCTGACGGAAAGATCGCTTCGATCCAGGACGTTGTCCGGTGCTCCCACCCGGTACCATCGCCATGCGTACGGCTCGAGCGTGATTCGGTGTTGACCGTCGCTCTGGCGGCGGCTGTGACGGCCGTCGAACACCTCCACCAGCATCTCGTCGCGCTCGGCGCCAACCCGTAGCCGGAGCTTCTGCTCATGATTCGAGAAGTTGTGGAGCGTCACGATCGAGGTCTGGCGCCAGTCGTAGCGCATGGCGAGCACCTCGGGGACATTGGTGCGAAGAACGGCGAAGTCGCCCCAACTGATTTCAGGACACTCCTTCCGCGCCCTGATCACGCGCTCGGTCCAGTTCAGCAGCGAGTGCGGATCGCGCCGCTGGTCGGCGACATTCACCCGCTCGTAGCCGTACACGGGGTCGTCGATGGCCGGCCGCACAATACGGCGCGCGCGTGAAAACCCGCCGTGCTTTTCGCTCGTCCACTGCATCGGGGTGCGCGCGCACTCACGTTCCGGAAGCCGCAGGTTGTCCCCCATGCCGATCTCGTCGCCGTACTGCATCATGGGCGTCCCGGGCAGTGAGAACAGCAGGCTGAATGCGAGCTCCAGCCGCTGCCGGTTGTTGCCGAGCATCGGCGTGAGCCGGCGGCGAATGCCGCGGTTGTACAACTGCATCCGCTTCTGCGGCGCGAATGCTTTGAATACCTGCTCGCGCTGCTCCGGTTCCAGGCGTCCGAGATCCTGTTCGTCGTGGCTGCGTAGAAACTGGACCCACTGCGCGTTGGCGGGGCGCTTGTGTGTCTGCTCGAGCGCCCAGACCAGCGGCTCCGTATCGCCAGTGGCCAGCGCGTAGAACAACCGCTGGTTCACGGCGAAGTTCAGCATCATCTGCAGCCGCTGCCCGTCGTCGCCGAAGTAGTTCATGCTCTCGTCCGGCGGGACGTTCGCTTCCGCCAGCAGAATCGCATCGCCCGACCGCCACTGCAGAAAGTCGCGCATCTCTTTGAGGATGTTGAAATCCTGCTGATGTTCGATGCCTGCGCCTTTCTTTTCGATGAGAAACGGGACGGCGTCCATCCGGAAGCCGGACACGCCGAGCTGCAGCCAGAACCCCATGATTTTGTAAATCTCTGCTCGAACGTACGCGTTCCAGGTGTTCAGGTCGGGCTGGTGATCGTAGAAGCGGTGGAAGTAGTACTGGCCGGCCTTACGGTCGAACGTCCAGGTCGTGGTTTGCTGGCCAGGAAAGACGATCCCCTCGCGATGGTTCTTCGGCCGCTCGTCAGCCCAGACGTACCAATCGCGGAAGAAGGAATGCTTGTCCGCCCGCGCAGACTGGAACCAGGGGCAATCCACTGAGGAATGGTTGACGACCAAATCGATGATGACGCGGATGCCGAGCGCCTTCGCGTGATTCATGAAGTTGACGAAGTCGCCCAGCGAGCCGTGCTTGTCGTGCACGTTGTAGTAATCCGCGACGTCGTAGCCGTTGTCGCGGTTCGGCGAGACGTAGAACGGCTGCAGCCAGACGCAGGTCACCCCGAGGCCGGCAAGGTAGTCCAGCCGGCGCATCAACCCTTCGAAATCGCCTACGCCGTCGCCGTTTGCATCCTGATACTTCTCGACGTCGAGGCAATAGATGACCGCGTTCTTGTACCAGAGGTCGTCAATCGACATCGCGCCGAAACGAGCAACGCGGATGCCAGGGTCGAAATCCCTAAGCCCAAATCCGGTCTCTGTGTCTCGTCCGTTTTTGTTTGGATTTGGGATTTGGGATTTGGCATTTGGGATTTTCTTACGCCACCAGATTGGCGTCGCGTGCGAGCACCCAGCGTCCGTCTTCCTGTTTCCGAAGAATCGTCAATGTGTAGCCGGCGCGGTGCACTGGCGCACCCTGTTCAGGCGTCATGGTCATCTGGAGGTAGTTCCGCAGGTACGCCCAATTGCCGAGGACCTTCAGCTCCTCGATATCGCTTCGTCCCTCGAATCGCACCTTCATCATTCCACGCGCTGCGGCCGCGAACGCCTCCTTGCCGAACGGCTTCTGGCCAGCAACCATGAAGATCACGTCGTCGGCCATCAGGTTCAGCACGGTCTCGACATCGCCGTTCTGTGTCGCAAGCATCCATGTATCGATCAGGTTCCGTATCGCGCGTTCATCATCGGTCATGGGAACTCTTCTCAGTCCGGCTCAAGTCTATGCCGTGGCCTCTCGGCGCTGCAGCCAGGCGGAATCGGTTTCGCGTATCTGCGCGCAAACGCGTCTCAGATCACAGCCCCCGGGCGAGTTTCGTCTTGAACAGCGTGATACATCTTGTTACTCTCGCTCGACGTCACATGTTTGACCCTCGCCGCGTCGGAGCTGCCTCGCCGGAGGTGGCGCGGCGTCGCCCCCACTGGGTCACAATTCGTTCGAATCGTTCGGATCGAACCAAGGGAACGACCGAACGACTGAACGACCGAACGATTCAAACGACGGCAACGATCCGAACGACCCGAACGACCCGAACGATCCAAACGATTGATTGAGGTTGTTGGAATGGAAACGAGTTTTGGTACGAGGCTTCGCCAGCAGCGTGAAGAGCGCCAGGTCGCACTCGAGGACATTTCGGCGAAGACCAAGATCAAGGCCACGCTGCTCGAAGGCCTCGAAGCCGACGACCTCTCGCGGTGGCCCCAGGGCATCTTCCGTCGCGCCTACATCCGCGCGTACGCGCAGGCGATCGGCCTCGACCCCGACACCCTGCTGCAACAGTTTCTCGCGCTCTATCCAGAGCCGGCCGAGGAGCAGCCACTCGTAGCTCCAGAGTCGCCGAAGCGCCCGCCCACGCGACTGCGGTTCCTGCTCAACGCGGCGTTTGGTGCCGCGCGGCAAGCGGCAACCGACGCTCGCGAGGGGTATCACGCGCGCCTTGACCACGTTACACGTGTCATTCCGCAGTACGTTGAACCGCTTTATGAACCGGAAGAGATCGAGTCCGCTGATGTGGCCGACACTATCGCGCACGGTACCGTCGACCGGGACGACATCGACCGGGACGACATCGACCGGCGCGACGTCGACCAGGACGACGTCGAACAGGCTGATCTGCCTCTGCCGTTCGTGCAACCTGCGCTCGCGGAGGTAGCGGATTTGTGTACGCGAGTGGCCCGAGCGTCGAACCTGACACAGCTCGAGCCGCGACTGGCCGATGCTGTTCGAATGCTCAACGCCGTGGGCGCGGTGCTCTGGACGTGGGAACGGCACAAGAAAGCACTTCGCGCACGTGTGTCCTGCGGATACGCCGAGGACGTCCTGGCCAGATTCCCTGTTGTCGGCCGCGACGCCGACAATGCCATCGGTGTGGCGTTCCGTTCCGGCAAGATAGCGGTCGTGGACGGCGGCGACGGCGAAACCGGAGCCATTGCGGTGCCGTTGCTTGGGCCCGACGGGTCCGTCGGCGTGCTCGCGCTGGAAGTGCGGCACGGCGACGAGCGAAACGACGTGCTCCACGCCATTGCGTCCATCGTTGCCGCGCAGTTCGTGTCGTTGTGTGTCCAGCCGGCGCTCGCCGAGGCGGTGAACTCCTAGATCGTTCGGGTCGTTCGGATCTTCGCCGGCGGCTCAGTACGCAGCGACGAGTTGAAGACCGAGGCGCCTCGACGAATAGAGCGGCGCCAACCGGATACGCGACGAGCGTGACTGCGCCGCGTGGATGTAGATCGGGATTGACTGCTTGTTGACCACGTCGATGAGCAGGCCGCTCAGCAGCCCAATCGTCCCGTAGCCTGCGGCGACTGCTGCCACTTCCGCCGGCGATCCCGAGGCCGCGCCCCCAACCAGCGCCACCGGTATTGCCCCAACCGCGAATCCCATCAGCATGCCGTTCCACAGCGGATCCGAACGCACCGCCGAAACATTGTTGACGTCGCGTTCGGTGAACGTCGCCGATGGCCCGGAGCCTTGCCGCAACTGCAGTGATGTCGGTGAAAGGCCGGCAAGCCTGCCCTTGTGCGTCGCCCCTGTCGAATCGGTCACCGAAATGAACTCGTCGAGCCTGACGATCCGTCTCAATTCGTCGAACGTCGCCGCAACCTCTTGACCGTTGACCGGCGATGCCGCCAGTAGAGTGCCGAGCAGAACCGCGGACGCAGCGGCAAGTTTCATGTCGTCAGAACTGCAAGGAGACGCGCACGCCTCCAGCCGTCAGAGCCACCAGATGGATTGAGGCATCGACGGCGGCGCCGAGCCCAGCGCCGATGCCGACCATGACGATTCCCGCACCCGCAACCTCGGCGCCTTGCAGCGGGGCGAGACGATCGAGCTGACCACGGGTAACCGGCGACACGCTAAAGGGAGACGTCCTCGACGTGTCGTCGTCCGGCTTGGAGCTGCGTATCCGAACACCCAGACCCAACGGGAATACGGCTGTTTCGATCGCCCCCCCGTCGTCGGCAGCTCGTCGAAGGAGGTTGCGATCAGCTGTGCGCGCGCGTCAATTGGCGCGAGTAGGACGAGCAGAGCGAGCGCAATTCGCATGAAGGTGCAAAACAGGTTATCGGCTAATCGCAGGGCCGCCTAAAGCCGGCCCACCGTGGTAATTTGCGGAGGATTGTCCCGGACCTTTCTCGGCACGCTTCTGTGCCTGACGATTGCCGTCGGTGTGCTTGGTTCATCGCTGTGGAGAGCGACGCGGATCAAAGCCCCTCCCGTTCGTCCAACCCGGCTCGTTGCCGACACGTACATGGAGGTGCTGTGCCGTCCACCTTCCGGCGTTGAGATCCTCAGGTGGGATGGCAGTCCCGTCGAAAAGGCGGCGCTGGCGCAGGTGCTAGACGCGACTGAGGAGGCTGGCCGCCTGCGGCAGGTTCGGCAAGCGTTTTTCAACGTGCTCCGACGGGAACCAACGAGTCGCGACTGCTCCGAGCTGCGCGACTTGATCGATCGGCGGCTGGACATTGATGCAGTACGAGGCGAAATCGCAAACCTTCCCGAGGCGCGCCGGGTCGCGGCGATCCGACAGTTGTTTATCGAGGTGTTGAACCGGGATCCCGTCGCTTGGGACGATTCGTCCCTGCGCCGCTGGACGGACAGTCCGGTCGGTCTCGCCGAAATCCGAAGCCGATTGGCGGCGCAGCGGCCCGTCGTCGGCGTTCATTACTTCGCGTGGTATCAGCCGGATGCCGGCGGCTGGCGCAACCACGAGACACGCGTGCCAGCCGACTCGCCGAAGCCGGCACTCGGCTGGTACAACTCAGCCGATCCTGCGGTGATGGCGACGCAGATTCGCCAGATGGAGGAGACCGGCTTCGATTTCGTTGCCGTGCACGTCATTCCGGCGTTGCCGCAGACGTGGTCGAACGCGCACGCGTTCGTCGATCGCCTTGCCGGCCACCGCTTGAACGTCGCGCTCGTGCTCGACAGCTTGTACGACGAGCCGCCGGCGGTGAAAGCGCGATGGGTGGAGAAGACCAGGCAGGAATTCGGAAGCAACGGTCATTACCTCCGGCTTCATGGGCAGCCACTCGTGATGCTGTTTTCGACGCGTCTCGATTTCGACGTGCCCGGCGTGCTGCTGCGTAACGTGTACTGGAGCTCTCGCTACGATCCGGGCAAGAACCCATTCAACGGAGACCTCCGCCTCGAGCCGCGCGACTGGCCGTTCTGGGCGCCGACGCCGCAGCCGGTGGCCAATGGCCTGGTTCCCGTGATTCCCGGCTACACCGACGCCGGGCTTGGACGCGCACAATCGATGGTGCACGAGCGCAACAACGGTCAGATGTATCGCGAGCAGTGGCAGCGCGCGCTGGCGGCGCACCCGGAAGTGGTCCTGGTTTACAGCTGGAACGAATACTTCGAACGCACGGCGATCGAGCCGACTGATACGTGGGGCGACACGTATCTGCGTATGACCGAATGCTTCATCTCCGCGGCACACCGCGGGACATCAGGAGAGTGCTAGGTCAGCGCGACTCGCCCTCGTCGTCCCAGATGTACAGGAAGGTGTCGTCGCTCGCCGTCGCGACCTTCCGGCCGGTCTTGCGCGTCGCCCGCTGGTACTACCACGCCGCGCGCGTCAAACGCAACGAATTGACGGCAATCTAATCGGCTACCTGAAAAAGCCGTGGCTAATCAGCTCACCCCCTGGCTAAGCGGCGCTCAAAAGAGGTCACCCGTAGCGGGGCGGGGGTGATAGCTTGCATCCGTGACCAAGTCTCCTGATTTACTTCTGATCGAAGAGGAGCGGTTGGCCGCGGCGCTGGCACCGGGCCTTCGCGTCAGCTATACAGTGGCCGTGACCTCTACCGCGGTAACAGCGAGGGAATACCTGCGGCGCGCAAAGCCGCTGCTCGTCATTGCCGGTCTGGACGTCCTGAACGGCGAGTCGCGGACGATTTGCCGCGAGGCGAAGGTGATCGACCCTCCCGCAGCCGTGCTTGTGACGACTGCGATCGTGGAGCGCGTGCCTGATGCGCTCGATGGCGGATGTGACGGTGTGTTGTTGAAACCGTTTGCGCCAAACCTGCTGTATGCGCGCATCGGGCGCCTGCTGCGCGACCGGAGCGCGGTGATCCTCGCGCGAAATGCCCGCGAACAGAGCAATGCGCTGCTGTCCCGCACGCACGACGTCCTGGCGAAGTCGCAGCACCTGGTTGGCCGATCGGCCGTCGGAACGAATCGTACCTGGCCGAACACGCACTGCCCGTACTGCGATCACGAAGGCGTCACAAGCTTTGAGTACGCCTCTCATCGCCGCGCGTGGTACGCCTGTTTGAGTTGCCGCAAGGTGTGGCTTGCGAAGCGGCAGGAGTGATTAGGGTGCGAGGGGTGCGAGAGGTGCAATCGGTGCGAGAGGTGCCAACACCACTCGCACTCATTGCACCCGTCGCACTTCTCGCACCTATTGCACCCGTCGCACCTCTCGCACTCTGCTCAGCCCCTCATCGCGCGCTCGTGCAGCGACTTCAACGCCTGCCAGCCCGCTGCGACCGCACCTTCCTGCCAGTCCGGTTCTGATTGCGGCGCCGTGGCGGCGCAGCCGATGATGATCCGGTTCTCGACGCGTGAGAGCTGCTCGCGCCGCGCGATCGCCGCGCCGGTCGCGAACCCGCCCTGGCTGTACTTGACGCGTTTCCACCACACCGCGTACGCGCTCTCGAACTCCTGACGAATCTGCGGATGCACTTTGCTAGCGTGCGTCAACACATGTTCGACGCGCGCCTTCACGGGCTGGTTGATGAGATCACCAACCGTCGCGTTGGCATACAGGCCCAGCAGCACGCCCTTGCGCGAAAAAAAATCGTTCGAGGGGTACGAGAGCTCTCCGAGCGGCAGATTGGAATAGAGGTGGCCGCCGAAGATCTGATCGTCCTCTTCCCAGAAGCGCCGCTTCATCGCGAGCCCGACCTTGGCGCTGTCGCTGTAGGTGGTCGCGCGGACGGCCTGCATCATGTCCGGCGACAGGCTGATATCGACGCCGGCCAGGACGGAAAGGGGTAAACAGGCAACCACGTAATCGGCGGTGACGCGCGTCTTCCTGCCAGTCTTCGTGTCGAGATAGATGATCTCGACCTCCGCGCTGGTCTGGTGCACGGACTGCACGTCGGCGTTGAACGTGAAGCGCTCCGCGCCGATCGCACGTTGAAAGGCTTTCGGGATCTGGTCCATGCCGCCGACCGGCTGAAACATTGGCGCAGCTGTCGTGCCGTCCCTCGCCGGTATGGATCGCATCCGGTTGCCGAAGCCCGATTGGAGGAGCGCCGCAAACTCGTAGGGACTCCCCGCGCCGCGGTTGGCGAAGGCCTTGTATCGGCGATCCGATGTGTCGAGATATCCCTGAGCCACGAGGAAGCTGACGAACCGCTGCGTATCGTCGGCCGTCAGCGGCACATCGAGCTGATGCTGGTTGATTGCCTTGACCAGCAACTCGTTCGTATAGCCGATCAGGTCGGCTTTGACTTCGCGCAGACGCACGCGACTGTTGGACAGCGGGCCGGCAGCCGCGCCTTCGTAATAGAAATACGAAGCGTCGGATTCGTTCAGGAAGATCTGAAGCGGGACCCCAAGATCCTTGCAGTAGTTCAGCACGCCCGTGTGCGTAGACGGGATCCGCCACGGGCCGACGTTCAGATAGAGTCCGTCGTCAAACGCGCAGACCTGACGCTCTCCGTCGATCTCGGCGTGCTCGGACCCGCGGCGAATCGTCCAGTTGATCCCGCCGACACGGTCGCGCGCTTCGAGCACGCGGAAGTCATAGCCAAGCTTGCCGAGTTCGTGGGCGACGACGAGGCCGGAGATCCCGGCGCCGAGGACGAGAACTTTGCCTTTTGCGGGACGTCCCGTGAGCGCTGGCCGCTGTCCCGCCTCGCCCGCCATCAGATCCCAGGAGTTCATCGCGGTCATCACCAGCGATGAGCCGCCGACCACGCCAAGCTGTTCGAGGAATCGTCGACGAGTCAGATGGGTGCGAGAGGTGCGAGGGGTGCAATCGGTGCGAGAGGTGCGACTTGTGCGATTGGTGCGACCGGTGCCGTTGCCGTCGTTATGCATTGCACCCATCGCACCTTATTGCACTTATCGCACCCTTCGCACTTACGGTACGAGTGGCTCGATCCGGATCAATGTGTTGCCATGCTGATCGCCGAGCCACAGGCTCGAGAGCGGTCCTGACTTCTGCACCTCGACATGTCGGACGTTGGTCTGGTGAGGCAACATGTACTCCGTGAATTCGCCGGTCGCGACGTTCAGCCGGACCGCGCGATCGTTGTCCATGCCCGCCGTCCACGCATACGCACGTTCGTCGTACTGCGCGTCGTAGGGGCGCGTCCACTCGGTCGGCATCGTCCATTCGGTGAACTTCAGCGTCTTGGTATCGAACATCGCGAGACGGTTTCCGTTGAACACGCCGCACCAGACGCGGTCCTGCGAATCCATGTGGCCGCGGCGGCATCCAGCGCCCTTGGTGGGGAAGTCGTACCACGTGGTCTGCAGCGTCTTCGCGTCGGTCTTCCACAACTTGTCGTTGGTCATCTGCATGCCCCACGCGTTGTTGTGCGAGTCGGCAATCACGTCGTAGGCGCGTGCGGGCGGGCTGCCCTGCGGATACTTCATGGGCGTCCACTCGTTCTTCGCGAGATCCACGCGCCACGTGCCGCCGGACTCGCCGGTATCGAAGGCGATGTTGAACCAGAGCTTGCCGTCCACATCCATGTGCGCGGGATCGATCATCGTCAGGTGCCCGTCGCCCCATGTTGACTCCGGCGTGGGAAGCTGGAACGTCTCCATCTTCCCGGTCTTCGGATCGAGCCGGACGATCTGCAGCTGCGACATGTTGCCGTAGTAGACGCGTCCCTGTTTGTCGAGATCGATCTGCAGGCCGCCTTGCGCGATTTGTCCCGTGCGACGGAGCGGCGGCGAGTACTCGACGACCTTGCCGGTCTTCACATCGAGCTTGCCGAAGTACTGCGAGTTGAAATCCGAGTACCAGGCGTTGCCGTCCGCGTCAAACGCCACATCATGCGGCGAGGCATCGGGCCGCGGCAGGTCGTACACCGTGTAGATCACCTGCGTTGCTTTCCCCTTCGGCCGCGGCAACGGCTTGAGCGGGTACTGGAACGTGTCGGACGCACTGAGGTTGATCGAGCTGAGATATTTGCCGAAGTTGGTCGGCTCGGTCATCGGCGCCGGCCGCGGTCCTTCCTGCGGACGGTACCAAGGGTGCATCGGCGATGAGTTGTTCGTGTGCCGCGGCATGCGCGCGGCCACCTCGGACATCTCGAGCGGCTCGAAGTGCGAGAAGAACACCCGCTGCAGCGTGTGACAGTTGACGCATCCCCCCAGCGCGTTCCGCTGCCCGGCGGGGCCAGGCGCGCTCATGAGCAGCTCCGCGTTCGACATCTGCGTCGCGATTTTCATCGGACGCGTGATCTTCGTGAGCGGGAGATCGAGCCGTGCCGCGTCTCCTTTGAGATCCACGGAAGTGGCGGCCAATTCGTAGCCAACCGCGCGGATGCTGATCGCGTAGTGGCCCGGTTCCATCCGATCGCGCGGGAAACTGTATTGCCCTTGCGCGTCGCTGACGACCCACGTGCTGATCGTGGAGCCGGTTCGCTTGGCGCCCACGAGCACGCCTTCCATCGGGCCGTCGGCCTGCGAGCTGACGACGCCGGTCAGCGCTGCCGCAGCAGTTCCTTCCGCTGCGATCACCCGTATGACGCACGTCAGGGCCAACGCCGTTGTTGCTGCCAGGATGCCCGCAAGATGCTTCTTGCTCATCGCACGTCTCCTTCTCCCTGATCCGAACGATCCGAACGACTTGTTATGCCGGCCGACGGAAGAACCCGAGATAAACGGCTTTGCCAAGGACGTGTCCCTGAATTGCCGCAAGGACCTTCGCGCGCGTATCGAACGGATCCGCCGGGTTGGCGGGAACATCGATCTTGGTGTCGAGCGCGAAGATTTCGAACACGTAGTGATGGTACGGACCGTTGGCCGGTGCGCCCGGACCACGATAGACGCCGTTGCCGGTGGCGCTGGTCTGATGGCTGCCATCCTTCAGATCGCCCATCGGCACGCCTTCGGGCAATGCCCGCGTCTCGGCAGGGATGTTCCACACCAGCCAGTGCAGCTGATCGTCCGTCGTCTTGTTGCGCGCGCCTTCCATGTCGTGCATGTGCAGCACGTAACTCTGGGTGCCCATCGGCGCGTTGGCCCACGCGAGCTGCGGCGATGCCTGTTCGCCAGCCTGCGTGTACTTCGCCGGAATCAGGCCGCCGTCGATAAACGAGTTCGACATCAGTCGCATCGGCGCGGCAGCAGCTTGCGCTCCGCCCGGCGCTCCAGCCGGCGCGCCGGCGCCACGGCCTCCGCCTCCGCCGCGCTGAGCCTCCGGCGCCGCGTAAAGTCCCGCTATGAGCGCGATCGCCACGGCCGCCGTCAAACGCACCATCCGCATAACGTGATCTCCTCGATGTGTGGGGTCTGACCCCCACTCCGGCGCGGTGATTCTACCGCGTGCGGCTACAATCCAGCGCCTGATGTCCCGCGATAGCCCATTGATCGTCGCGCGGGACCTGACGAAGCGGTTCCAGAACTTTACGGCCGTCGACGGCGTCAGCTTTGCGGTTCACCCGGCGGAATCGTTCGGCTTCCTCGGTCCCAACGGCGCGGGAAAGACCTCGACGATGCGCATGATTGGGTGTGTATCGCCAGTGACGGGCGGGGAGCTGCGCGTGTTCGGTATGGATCCGCAGACCCACGCGAGCGCCATCAAGGCGCGCCTCGGCGTCGTTCCACAGCAGGACAACCTTGATAACGAGATCACCGTCCGCGAGAACCTGCTGATGTACGCGCGCTACTTCGACATCCCGCGCGACGTTGCCGCGCGCCGCGCCGACGAACTGCTGGAATTCGTCCAGCTCTCTGAACGCGCGAACTCGGAGGTGGAACCGCTGTCGGGCGGGTTGAAGCGGCGCCTGACGATCGCGCGCAGCCTGATCAACGAACCGGAGGTGATCCTGCTTGACGAGCCGACGACGGGGCTGGATCCACAGGCGCGTCACGCGATCTGGGATCGCTTGTACCGTCTGAAGCAGCGTGGGGCCACATTGCTCCTGACCACCCACTACATGGAGGAAGCGGAGCAGCTCTGTGACCGTGTCGTCATCATGGATCACGCTCGGATCATTGCCGAGGGATCGCCGCGCGGTCTCATCGAACAGTATTCGACGCGCGAGGTGCTCGAGCTGCGCGTACCGGACGACGAACGTGCGCGGCTTCGTGATCTCGTGGACGGCATCGCCGAACGGATCCAGGAACTTCCGGATCGGGTGCAGGTCTACACCGCCGACGCGGAACGCGCGCTGGACGTGGTCCACGAGGCTGGCGTTGATCCGGACAGCGCCCTGGTGCGGCGATCGACGCTCGAGGATGTCTTCCTCCGCCTGACCGGACACGCGCTGATTGATTAAACGAGCATGACGCGAGCCTTTCGGATCGTTCAGCGCAACGCGGTTGTCTATCGGCGCATCTGGCGCGGCTCGCTCTTCTCGAGCTTTCTGCAGCCGACGCTGTACCTGATGGCGCTCGGCTTCGGCGTCGGGGCACTCATCGATCCTCGCCGCGCGGCGATTCCCGGCAGTGGCAGCTACCTTCAGTTCCTCGCCCCAGGATTGCTCACCGCCGCGTGCATGCAGGTGGCCACATACGAATCCAGCTGGCCGGTGATCGGCAAGATCACGTGGGCGCGCAACTACTACGCCATGCTCGCGACCCCGATCGCCATCGACGATCTGGTCGTGGGCGAGCTGCTGTGGATGGGCATCCGGCTGACGACCGTCGGTACGGCGTTTCTGCTCGTCGCCTCGTCATTCGGCGTGATGCCCATCGCCGCCGCGACGCTGCTCGCGGTACCGTTTGCTGTGCTGACGGGACTTGCATTCAGCGCGCCGATCATGGCTTACGCCGCGACGCTGAAGACCGGCGAAAAATTCAACATCCTGTTCAGGCTCATCATCACGCCGTTATTCATGTTCTCCGGCGTCTTCTTTCCGATCGATCGCCTGCCGCTTCCGGTGCAATGGATCGCGAAGGCTTCGCCGCTGTACCACGGAGTTCAGCTCGTGCGAGGGCTCACCGTCGGTGACTCGCCCGATGCAGCGGTTGCGTTGATGCACGTAACCTACCTGGTCGTGCTGCTGATGGCCGGCTTCGTCGCGGCGCTCTACACCTTCCGCCGCAAGCTGCAGGCATGACCGGCGCCTTGGGTGTCTTGCTTCCGAGCTGGGATCGCTCGCGCCGCATGGTGCAGCGCAACCTGCTCGTCTACAAGCACCAGTGGATGGTGATCTTCACGGGGTTTTTCGAGCCCGTCTTTTATCTCTTCGGGATCGGACTCGGGATCGGCGCGCTCGTGTCGAGCGTCGACGGCATCAGCTACGTCTCGTTCGTCGCGCCAGGACTGCTCGCCGCATCGTGCCTCAACGGGGCCGTCACCGACGGCTGTTTCAACATCTGGTTCAAGCTGCATTTCATGAAAACCTACGACGGCATCCTGGCGACGCCGATGCGGGTTCCCGACGTGGCCTTTGGCGAGATGTTGTGGGCGGTCACGCGAGGGTCGATCTATGCCGGATGTTTTCTGATCGTGCTGCTGGTCGTTGGCGGCATCACCGGACGACCGGTATTGCTGTCGCCGCTCGCCATCTTCGCGTTTCCTGCGGCGGTGCTGGCCGCCACCTCCTTCTCCGCGCTGTTCGTCTGTATCACCACGTTCGTCCGCAAGCTCGAGGACTTCGACATCGTCGTTGGCCTCGCCGTCATGCCGATGTTCCTGTTCAGCGGGACTTTCTTCCCGGTGTCGCGCGTCCCGCTCGTGCCACGGATCGTCATCGAGTGCCTGCCGCTGTACCACGGCACCGCAATGCTGCGACAACTGACCACGGGTGCGATCGATTGGACATTCGGACTGCACGTCGCCTATCTGGTGGGCCTCGGCGTCGCCGCGTTCGTCGTCGCGCTGCATCGCCTCGAGCGCGCATTAATCAAGTAGAATGCGCCTCCAGCAGGGAGGTTTGCATGAACGTCCGCATCACCGCAATGGCTATGGCGGCGGCTGCCGTCGCGCTCGGCACGTCGCTGTCGGCGCAGAACGTCCCGTCGCAGTTCGTTGTCAGCGGCAAGGCTGCTGAACAGATTCAGGATTTCAACACGATCAACCTTGCGACCGCCGAACGCATTGCCGAGACGTGCGAGAAGCTCGCGGCCGCCGAGAACGTCGCCATCAGCATTTACGTGCTCGATAACGACGGCAACCATGTCTACATGGACCGCATGGATGGTCAGGGATACCTGAACATCGTCACCGCGGAGATGAAGGCGCGGACGGCGCTCGCGCAGCGCGCGCCGAGCAAGGTGGTGATGAACCAGGTCCGGCGCGATCCGAACTCGGAGCTGCAGCGGATTCAGCTCGGCCTGTTTGCAAACTCCGGTGGTCTCCCGGTGGTCATCAACCATCAGATGATTGGCGTCATCGGCATCGGCGGCTCCGCGCCGCGCGTCCCGGTCTGGAGCGACGAGATCTGCGGCCATAAGGCGATGCAGCAGGTGCTCGGCGCCACCAACGTCGCGCCGCTGGTCGAGGATGTGCCAAACCCGCCGAACACGCCGCCGGCCAATGCGGCGCCGGTTCCTCGGTTTGCCACCACCGCGACGCCGAAGACGAGCGTGTCGAACCCGGAATGGGTGGTGGGCGGCAAGGGCGCCTCGACCGTGTTCGACGGCAATCAGATCTCCCTCGCGGCGGCCAAGAAGATCGCGAAGGTGTGCCGCGACTTCGCGGCGGGGAAGAACGGCAGCATGTCGCTCTACGTACTCGATACGTTCGGTGAGTTCGTGCACATGGAGCGGATGGACGGACAGGTATTCAATAACATCCGGACCGCGCTGATGAAGGCGCAGACCTCACTGCAGACCCGCGTGCCGACCTCCGTGTACAACGCGCAGGCGCGGAACAATCCCGCCGGCTCGAACCGCACGATCGTTCAGTACGATTTCTTCACCAACTCCGGCGGCATTCCGATCGTCGTTGACGGCCAGATGATCGGCTCGGTCGGCGTCGGCGGCGGCGCAGGCGGTGGCGGTGACGAGAACTGCGCGATTGAAGGGCTGAAGGCGACCTTTGGCGATCACGTCACGTTGCCGGCGTATCCGGCGGCAACGACGGCGGCCCGGTAAAGGTTTCAGGTATCAGGTTGCAGGCGTGGTCCAGGTGTCAGGTAGGTATCTGGACCACGTAGCTACTCCCTCAGCGTGAACGCGGATCCGCACAGCCGGGCGACCGCAATCCTCGCGCTGGGTGGGAGCACAGTAAATCTCACCGCAACGAGATAGTCCTCATGATCCCGTAGGTGCGCTTCGCTCCGCTCGGCCGAGCGGATGACCCGTCCCGTCAACTGGATGCGTTCCGCCGGTAGGTCCAGATAAATCGGGTATTCAAGATGTGGGGTCAATGACTCCGTCGCGTAGACGAGCGCTCCCGTCGCGCTGATGTTCACCAGATGACCGGCTGCAGCCGCAATGCGCAACGACACGCCTTCGACCGGAACTCTGACCGCCCGTTCTCTGATACCCATGGGGTTACCTTTCGTCGACTGACCGCCCCGCGCACGGCACGTCCAATGCTTCGAAAAGACGGGCGGAGGAAAATCATGCTCCGAGCTCTGCTACGCGTCGTTCTCGTCGTCGTGATCGTCGTAGCGGTCGCGGCGTTCTTTTTCGGATACCGCTGGGGAGGCGGGCGTCCTCAAGCGACGACAACGAGCGAACCGGCAGCCCGACAGGAAACCGTCGTCGCGACACGAGGCGATCGCGCCGATACGACGCGCGAGCGCGCGCGTGCGGCGGGCGCCGAGGTCGGCGAGAAGGTTGCGGTCGGCGCCCAGAAGGCCGGGGAGACGCTCGAGGAAACCGCCCTGACCGCGAAAGTGAAATCAAAGATCGCGCTCGACGATACGCTCGACGGCTCGCGTGTCAGCGTGACGACCGACAACAGCCGGGTGACGTTGACGGGAACCGTCATCACCGAGGCGCAGCACCGGCGCGCTCTCGACCTGGCGCGCGAAACGGAAGGCGTCTCGACCGTCGTCGATCACCTTTCGGTTGGAACGTCTGCTACGCCGTAGCGAGCACGCGGGCCTAGAGCTCGGTGAGGACGTACTCCTTACCATTGATCGTGAACGCCCGCATCCATCCGAGCTTTTCTCCCGCCGGATCTTTCCAGGCCGGTGAGATTCTGAAGCTGTAGGTCTCACCGACCTTCACATCCGTCTTGACCTTGACGCCGAGTCGAATCAACCCCGCCGGGCTGTTCGATTCCAGCCGCCACGTCGTGACCTTGCCATCGGGACCCTTCACGTCGAGGTGCCACCACGAATGCGGGCTCACGACTTCGAGTTTGGTGAGCACGCCGGTGATGACCATCACCTTCTGCGTGTCGAACTCGGCGTTGGCTGAGTGATGCGCGACAGCCGGCGCCGCGGTCAGCATCGCAGCGGCGAGCGCAACGGAAGCGATCAGCGATTTCACGGTCATAAGTCCTCTCGACAGCTGAGCCATGATAGACCAACTTTCCGTGTCCAAGACCGTCGCTCTCTACGACACTTTCGGCATGCTGAGCTCCTCTCGTGTAGCGCCGAACCTTCAGCGGTGGCGTGTGTTGGTTAGTGGTCGATGAGCGAGCTGGATCGACACCGAAACGGGTCGGACTCCGACTCGGGTAGTATTACTTCGGCCCGCAAAAATCGACCTGAGGTAGTGAACAACCCGGCGAGGTGCTGGAGGCAGCGGGCGGAGGACTGGATCTATGCACAGATTTCGACTCGTGGCAGCGGCATGCGTGCTGCTGATGGCGCAGGCGGCGTTCGCGCAGCAGAAAGAGTGGATCGAATACAAGAATCTCGAAGACCGCTTCGCGATCAACACGCCCGGCCAGCCGACGGTCGAGAAGGCTATGTGGACCTCCGAGTACGACTCGAAGTTCCCGGAGGTGATCTATCGGTGGACGGATGGGCCGAACCGCTATTCAGTCAGCGTGGTCGACTATTCCGACTCCGAAGCGCTCTACACGGCCAACCATCACACGGACGATTTCTCGGCGCCGGCCTACTGGCAAATCGACATTCTCGGATCGATTCAGTGGGCGGCGTCGCAGCTCTATCGCCTGAAGCCTGGCGTCAAGGTCACGTTCGACAACTTTCACTACATCAATCTCGTGACGGGTCAGCAGCTCACGGTCATCAATCCAGACATGACGCGCAGCTACGTCGCGATCTACCTGCACGAGAACCGGCTGTACATCCTCGATGCGACCGTTGCGCGTAATGCGCCGGCGCCGATCGCGTTTCAGCAGTCGCTCGAGTTCCTCGACGCCGAGGGAAAGTCGGTACGTTATCGGACGTATTACTTCGACAAGCTGCCGGAGGCGAAGCTCGGACGCCGCGGTGCGGGGCAGGGCACCCAGGGACCGCCGCCAGACCCCGGAGCGCCGGCCAATGGTGGACAAGGCGGACGTGGCGGCCGGGGCGGGCAGCCTCAGTAAGCATTCACTGGACGCAGCAAACCGCGTACGCGGTTTGCTGCGCCGATCGACCACAGCTCACTTCCCATCCATCCGGCGAAGTGCCCGTTTGAAGCGGGCGCGACCCTTTGAGCTCTCCTCGTTCGCATTGCCCGCCTCCGCTGATCGCGATCTCCATCGGCTGACACGAGACGCGGGCATCGCGGCCCTGCCACGTTGCGCTGCGGACCGAGCATGCGTGCGGCACGTTTCCACCGTTGCCCTGGACAGTCAGCGGGCCTTCGGTGCTCGCTGCGCCGCGCACTAGCAGCAGCGGGTCGGGGAGATTATCGACAGGCGTCTCGAAGCCGAGTTCGAGCTGCCCTGACGGGTGCAGCCGCACGTGTCGAATGAGATCGTCGGGGGCAAATCGCGATCCCGTGCGCGTCACGCCCGATTGGCCCATCGTCGTCGCCAACACCAGATAACCGGTCTGCTCGTCGCGGATCAGCCCCTGCATCGCGGCAAAGTATGCGCCGAAGCCGTCGTGCGTCCACGTGTCGAAGCCGATCTGTCCCACTGTCGTTCCCTCGCCAAGCAGCATGGTCAAGTCAGGCGGATTCGGGTAATGGCCGGGCGCTCGTCCAAGCCGAAGGTCAGCGGGGTCATCGACATCGTGAAACGCAGCGGAGCGCGAGAAGATGCGCCGGTGCACCCCGTCGTACCAGAAGTCCGCGATGGCGGTCCGATCGCCACCGCCTTGATAGTCGTGCCCGGCCAGCCACGCGTCGGTGAGCGAGGGGCTGTCTGCGACGACGTGAATCGTCCCAGGCCGGTCTTCGCATCCGTTGCAGCGTCGGTTGGTCGGATGTTGGCGCAGCCCGGCGCCAGCGCGCGGCTCGGCTATTGCCTGGCGCAACGCGTTGGCGAGCGTTGTATCGAAGAGCAGCGATTGCGCCGCGACTGGTTGGACTGTTGCAATACTGACTACGAGCGCACCGGCAATTCTGGCGATCGTCATTAGAGGATCCTGCCAGTACTTCGCTATAGTGGGCTCAGCCACATGCGCGCCGTCTTGATTGCCCTCGTACTCGCTGTTACGGCCTCGGCCGCTGCGGCGCAGTCGCGTGGTAGTTTGACCAACGACATGCCGACGCCGTCGATCGGCTTGCCACTGCCGCACATCGGCCTGCCGCTGCCACCGATGGGCCTGCCGCTTCCGACCATGGGGTTGCCGCCTGAGAATGCCCGGCCATTCGATCGCGCACGATCCGAACGGACCAACATCCTGGAACCCAGGCGACCCGCACGAGCCGAGCGAACCGACCGATCTGATCGCTTTCATCAACCTGCGTCCATCGTCTTCTTGGGTTGGCCCTATTGGCCGTGGCCGACCGCCGAATACCCTTCATCACCGACACCGTCACCGCCATCACCACCGAATCGGGCCACCGGGCGTCTGCTGCTCAGCCTGCGCTCGGGCGTCGATCCCCAGATCTACGTCGACGGTTACTACGTTGGATTGTTCAGCGACGTCGGCGGTGAACTGATCCTCGACGCCGGCGCGCACACGATCGAGCTTCAGGAAGAGGGGTTCCGCGACGCGCGGGTCGATGTGCGGATTCCGCTGGACGGCACGATTACTTACTACGTGGATATGAAACCGATTGACGCCGTGCCGCTGCCGTTTTCTGCGCCAGCTGCGCCTGCGTCATCGACTTCGCCGACAGCGTTTCCCGTGCCGACGACCATTTACGTCGTTCCCGGCTGCTATGTCGGCAACGTACCGCCAGCGCAGTTGAAGCTGCCCGCCGGTTGCGACGCAAACGGATTGGTTACGTTTCCTTCCCGGTAGTGACTCGCACTTGTTTCGACCTTCGACTTTGAGGAGTCAACATGGCTGACGATCAGGAACCGAAAGATTCCAACACCGATATCTCGCGGCGCGACTTCGTCACGTTGTCGGTGGCGGCAGGAATGGCGCTCGCCACGGGGAACACCTCCGAGGCTGCCGTGCCTGTGGTCGAGGAGAACGTCACGATCAAGACGCCTGACGGGACTTGTGACGCGGCATTCATTCATCCGACGATGGGCGCGCACCCCGCGGTGTTGATCTGGCCGGACGCATTCGGTCTCCGGCCCGTGATGCGCGAAATCGGCAAACGCATCGCCGGCGAAGGCTATTCGGTGCTGGTTCCCAACCCGTTCTACCGTGTCGCCAAGGCACCGGTGTTCGACGACCCCTCGAAATTCAACTTTGCCAACGATGCCGATATGGCGAAGCTCCGGCCGCTGATGGGATCGATCAACGCGCCGGGTGCGGCGGAGAAGGATGCCACCGCGTTCATCGCGTGGCTCGACATGCAGCGTCAGGTCGACAAGAACAAGAAGGTCGGCACGCAGGGCTACTGCATGGGCGGCCCGCTGGTCGTCAAGACGGCGGCGACGGTGCCGAATCGCGTCGGCGCTGGCGCCTCATTCCACGGTGGCGGCCTGGTGACCGATCAGCCGAGCAGCCCGCATCTGCTTGCGCCGAAGATCAAGGGACGGATGTACTTCGGCGTCGCCGGCAACGACGACATGCGGCAGCCTGATGCCAAGGTGAAGCTGAAGGAAGCGTTTGAAGCGGCGAAGGTGCCGGCCGAAGTGGAGCTGTATTCGAACTCACTCCACGGCTGGTGCATCCGCGACATGCCGCTGCAGGACGGCAAGCCGATTTACAACATGACGGATGCCGAGCGCGCGTGGAGCAAACTGGTCGCGCTCTATAAGACTGCGCTTCAGGCTTGAGTTGGGTTCATTAGGTTCAAGGGGTTCATGGGGTTCATTGGGTCCTGTTCAGTAGGTTCTTCTGGGTTCCAGCGGCAGAGAACCTGTTGAACCCCATTGAACCCATTGAACTGGACCTCCTGAACCCTATGAACCTCTTGAACCCCATGAACCTTATTTGCCCCTCGCCTTCAACGTGTCGCGGATGAACTTCCACCACACGGGGGCCATGTCGTTGTCCAGCACCATTCCGGCCGACGCTGCTTCGATACCCGCTCTCTCGACAGCCCATCCGTCCACGAGCACTCGCTTGAGCATGAGCGCGGCCGCCGCGCGGTGACCCGCGCCCGAGTGGACGAACACCGGAAAGTTCGCGCGGTCGTTCATCGCTTTCAGTAAGGGATCGACGGGCGCTCGATCGAGCGCCATTGGATCGATCGGGAACAGGAAGTACTTCATGCCGGCGGCTTCGACGGCGGTGCGCTCTGCCTCTGCTTCTGCGCCGCCTGCGAGATTGATCACGCTGCGAATACCTCGCCGCTTCAACTCCGGGACGGCCATTTCGCGCGAGGTGATTGTCCCTCCCGTCGAGACGGTGTCATCGACGCGCCAGAAGTTGTTGATGCCTGCGATGGTCACGCGCTGAATCGTCTGCGCCGAACCTGTTGCCGCAACGACCGCGACCAACATAAACGTCAGCACACTGCGCTCGGTCCTGCCTGTCAGCTTCATGCGGCCTATCTTATGAGAACTGCCCGCGCACAAGAATGTGCGGGCTCCAAATCGCACTCCTTCACGGTTGTCTGTCCGGCGCGGCACAGCGCCGCACGGTCTCGCGAATTTCTGAAGGATTTCGCACGTCGGACGCGGTCATGCGTGGCACATGCGCTGCAGTCGAACTCGGCGGGACTTCGAATCCCGAATCCCGAATCCCGGATCCCGAATCCCGATTACCGACAGGAGGCTCTGTGTCCATTCGCACGTGGATTTGTCTGGTTGTTCTGCACTCGCTTGCTACCGTCGGAGTCGACGCGCAAACTGCCGCGTCGATCAACGGCACCGTGGTCGATGCACAAGGAGGTGTGCTTCCCGGTGTCACGATGACGCTTCGCAACATCGACACCGGCGTCGTTCGCTCAACTGTCACCGAAGCCGACGGCGCATATCAGTTTGCCGGGCTTGCTCCCGGCCGCTATGACCTGAAGTCGGAGCTCGCCGGCTTCACGCCGGTCGAGATCAAGGCAACGACGCTCACCATCGGACTCGAAGTTCGACGCGACGTGAAGATGAACGTTGAAACGCTGCAGGAGACCGTGACCGTCATCGGCGAGGCACCGGTCATCGAAACGACTCGCAGCGAGGTGGCGCAAGTGGTGACGCAGCAGCAGATCGAATCGCTGCCGGTCAACAACAGGCAGGCGATTACGCTTGCGTTGCTCTTACCCGGGACGAGCCAGGATGGTACGCGGCCGCGGAAGGTCAACGCGACGGTTGGCTCCGGCGGTTCGTGGTTTGCCAGCGCGTATCTGGTGGACGGCGTCACCAATCAGCAGACGTCCGCCGGCGAGCCGCGCCAGGATTTTCCGCAGGGTGGCATCCAGGAATTCAAGGTGAACCTGAGCCAGGCACCGGCGGAATTCGGCGGGACAAGCGGTGGTGTCGTCACGATTGTCACCAAGGGCGGTACGAATCAGTTCAGCGGGGAAGCGTTCGAGTACGTCAGGGACAAGCGCTTGAACGCGATGAACACATTCGAGCAGCTCAATCATGAGCGCCTCGGCACGCCGAAACCCGAGTTCCGCCGCAATCAGTACGGTGCCACGTTCGGCGGACCCGTCGTCATGAACAAGGCGCACTTTCTCGTCGCGGCCGACCTGACCGAGACGCGGCAGGCCATCACGGTGAACACGGGAAAACCGCAGTTCTATTCAGCGGTCGAGGGAACCTTTCCGAATCCGTCGTACCGGCGGACGTTCCTGTCGCGATACGACCAACAGCTCACGGGCAAACAGAACCTGTTCGTACGCTGGGCATGGGAGTGGGACCACACCAACTGCGAAACGTGCGGCGCGACCAGCGCGGCGTTCAGCGGCAGCCGCATCGATCAGCGACGGCACTCGGTCGTTGGCGGCCACACGGTCGTCATCGGCAGCCGCATGCTGAACGAATTCCACGTGCAATACGCGCCGTTTTCGTTTCTCACCTCGCCGCCAGGCACAGACGTCCCGACGGACCCGACTTACTTCGGCGCGGACCGGTTTGGCGTGCAGACGGCCGTGTACAACTTTCCAAGTCTCACGTGGGGGTCGGATAACAGCCGCGTGCAGAAGGAATGGTGGAGGGAATTCCGGGACGACTTCCAGGTGACCGCGGGCACGCACAGTGTCAAATTCGGAGCCGCCGATGTGCGCGGACCGAACAAGGATGACTCGGCGAGCAACACCACGCACGGGAGCTGGACGTTCTCGACCGATCAACCGTTCAATCCCGGCGATGCGGCTTCGATCGCCGCGTTGCAGAATCCGATTCTGTTCACCGCGAACTTTCCCCCCGTCTACCGCGACACGAAGAACAGCTGGTTCTCGACCTACGTTCAGGATGAGTGGAAACCGTGGTCTTCGCTCACACTCAACCTCGGCGTTCGCTACGACTTGTTCTACGAATCGTGGAACCAGAACATGGACCTGTCCCGTTTCCCGCGTCCGCTGCCCTTCATCAACCCGTCCACCCGCGGCGACCACAACAACGTCGGACCGCGTGCGGGGTTCGCCTGGGATGTGTTCGGCAATGGCTTGTCGGTCGTCCGCGGCGGCGCCGGCAAGTACTTCCGCAATCCGGCGTTTGGATCGCCATTCGGCGCCGAGCAAACCAATCTCCTTCAGGCGAGCATCCGGATCTCGAACCCGTCTTACCCGGATCCCTACGGTGGCCGAAGCCCGTTGGCGTTCGCGTCGACCGCACCGCCGAACATCACGATCGCCGACGACAGGCTGCAAACTCCGGAGACCTATACCTACAACGCCGGCCTGTCTCAGCAGCTGACCGAGAACCTCGCCGTGCATCTCGCCG
>DASTZI010000484.1:0-23501 GCA_035764385.1 Vicinamibacterales bacterium | reverse complement strand
GCCGAGATTCACGGAGAACCGCAGCGGCACCGTGAATCACATGCAGATTCGACCGAATCCGTTGGCGAACTAGTTGTCAGTGCGCCGGGTCCAAGGACCCGGCCTACCGGGGTTGGCGCCTGAGACCGTCACGACGAGAGTGACGGTTTCAGGCACGTCGACAGCCCGTCATCTGTTAGACAATCATCGCAACTGAAGAGGCCGCAAGGAACAGTGTCATCAAGGGCGGTGTCATGAAGGGCGTGGTGTGGGCGGTTTTCCTGTTCGCCGTGGGAGGTCTGGCCCAACTCGGCGCGTCTCCGGCTGCAGCGCAGGCGACGAACGATATCGGCGCGACCGGCGGACAGGTGCGCACCTACTACGTCGCAGCAGAAGAAGTGGACTGGGATTACGCTCCGCTCGGCGTCGACATGAAAACCGGCAAGCCGTTCGAAGGGACGGCGGCCGCGTACACCCAGCCGGGCCCCAATCGCATCGGGCGGATCTATCGCAAAGCGATCTACCGGGAATATACCGACGGGACGTTCACCACACGGAAGCTGCGGGCGCAGCAGGACGAATACCTTGGTTTGGTAGGACCTGTCCTCCGCGCAGAGGTCGGCGACACGATCAAGGTCGTTTTCAAGAACAACGCCTCACGCCCCTACAGCATGCATCCTCATGGTGTCTTCTACGAGAAGGCCTCAGAGGGGTCGATGTATGCGGACAACGTGTCCCACGACCAGAAGATGGGGGCGATGGTGCCGCCCGGGGCGACGTTCACGTACACGTGGGAGGTACCAGAACGAGCGGGGCCGGGGCCCAAAGATCCCAGCTCGATCGTCTGGGTTTACCACTCACACGTCGACGAATACAAAGACGTCGCGGCCGGCCTGGTGGGGCCCATCATCGTGGCGCGGCGCGGCGAGACGAACGCCGACGGCACGCCCAAAGACGTCGACCGCGAAATCGTCGCGCTCTTCACAGGATTCAACGAAAACCAGAGTTGGTATGTGGACCAGAACGTGGCCGCCCACATCAGCGAAGCCGACCAGAAATCGCTCAATAAGCGCGACAACAAGTTTTCCGACCTGCACATGTACGTCGCGTTCAGCGGCAGCGGATTCGCCGAGACCAACTACAAGTTTTCGATCAATGGATACTTGTACGGCAACGGACCGGTGATGACGATGAAGCAGGGCCAGCGTGTGCGCTGGTATCTGTTGGACATGGGTGATGTCGTCAATTTCCACACCCCGCATTGGCTCGGCGGCAACCTGGTGACCTACCACCAGACGCGCACAGATGTGTTCTCGATGCTGCCGGCTGGAATGGAAACCGCTGACATGGTGCCCGACACCCCTGGCCTGTGGGTGCTGCGTTGCCAGGTGGACGACCATATGGAGGCGGGCATGATGACGCGGTACGAGGTCCTGCCCGCGCAGGCCGACGGCGAAAGAAACCGCCGCTAGTCGAGGAGTGTGGCGTGAAGGTCCTGGTATGGGCGGCTCTCCTTGTTGGCGTCGGAGGTCTGGCCCAGCTCGCAGCGATTCCGGCTGCACCGCAGACGACGCAAGACCGCGCGGCAACTGACGCACGGGTGCGTACCTACTACGTCGCGGCCGAAGAGACCGAATGGGACTACGCGCCGCTCGGGATCGACATGATGACCGGCCAACCGTTCGCAGGAGCGTCGGTCGCGTACACCCAGCCGGGCCCCACTCACATCGGGCGCATCTATCGCAAAGCGATCTATCGCGAGTATACCGACGGGACGTTTGCCACTCGGAAGCCGCGCGCGCAACAAGACGACTACCTGGGATTGCTTGGACCGATCCTGCGCGCCGAGGTCGGCGACACGATCAAGGTCGTCTTCAAGAACAACGCCTCGCGGGCCTATGGCATTCGGGCGCCCGACGTCTTCCGCCTCAAGAACGCGAGTGGCGCCGGATATATTCCTGATGCGACCGGCAACATTGCCGACCAGGCTCCGGAAGACTCGGTGGCGCCCGGCGCGACGTTCACGTACGAGTGGGACGTCTCGCGACTGGCCGGGCCGGAGGACGATGCCAGTTCGACCGTGTGGGTGTATTCCTCGCACGCCAGCGAGTACAGAGACGTCGCGGCTGGCCTGGTGGGCCCCATCATCGTGACGCAGCGGGGCCAGGCAAACCCCGACGGCACGCCCAAAGACGTGGACCGCGAGATCGTCGCGCTCTTCACGGCGTTCAACGAGAACGAAAGCTGGTACCTGCAAGAGAACATTGCCGCCCACATTCCCGGTGCGGACCAGAAAGCGCTCGCTGACGCCAACGCCAACTTTTCCGATTCGCGCGGATACTTCACGTTCGCGGGCACCGGATTCGGTGAGACCAACTACAAGTTCTCGGTCAACGGATACCTCTACGGCGACGGCCCCGTGATGACCGTTCAACAGGGCCAGCGCGTACGTTGGTATCTGCTGGATATGGGTGACGTCGGCGCGCTCAATTTCCACACTCCGCATTGGCACGGCAACACGGTGCTCGCCCACGGCATTCGGAGGGACACGATCTTTCTGTTGCCGTTGGGAACGGAAACCGCCGACATGGTTCCTGACGCCCCTGGTCTTTGGCTATTCCATTGCCACTTGGATGACCATATGGAGGCGGGAATGATGGCGCGGTACGAGGTCCTACCCGCGGCCGCAGCGACTACAGATACAAAGCAACCCGCTCGTTGAAAGGCTGCAGCCTTTTGGCGGTGGCCTTCTCGCCTTCAAGAGGCGACCCTAGTGCAAACCATCACCGGTATTCTGGCTGAGGCGCGCACAACGGCGATGATGACGCAGATCGTCACCTGCGTCGGCTCCATCCGGATGTACGCAGCCGCTCAATACTCGAGAAACATCCTCTTGATCTCGTCACGATTGTTTGTTCTTGTAAGCGCGAGCATCAATAGAATTCGAGCTTTCTGCGGATTCAGGTTGTCCCCGGGAATCAGGCCAAGGGCGTCGTACTCTTCCCGCAGGCCAGTCAGCCCGATGACGCGGCCACTGCCAACTCTGCTGGAACGCACCAGCACCGGCCCAGGACCAGTCGGCGAAGCCCGCAGCGCCTTGAGCGCCGCTCGTTCGGCGGCAGCGATCGTCCCCGCACCCGTGCCTGCGAACACAATCCCTTTGACACCAGTCTTGACGAGGGCGTCGATCATCTCGGTATTCGGCTCAACGTACGAGTAGTAAATGTCGACTTTCGGTAACTCCCGGATCTGCGTCACGTCGAACTCTGTCCTCGACGTGTGCCGCCTCGTCGACGACCGGTAGAACACGACCGCATCGCCGTCGACGTAGCCCAGCAAGCCGAGATCGGGTGCGCGGAAAGTCTCAACTCTGTACGTGTTCGTCTTGGTCACCTCCCGTGCCCCGTTGATCTCGTCGTTGAGCACCACCAAGACACCCTTAGCGCGCGCGTCGTGTGTGGACGCTGTACGGACAGCATTCAGCAGGTTCAGCGGTCCGTCGGCGCTCGTCGCCGTGGCGGGTCTCATCGCCCCGGTCACAACAACAGGCCGATCGTCTCGAACGGTGAGGTTGAGGAAGTAGGCAGTCTCTTCGAGTGTGCTGGTCCCATGAGTCACCACGACTCCAGCAACCCGTGAGTCGGTGGCGAAGATAGTGTTGATGCGTTTAGAAAGGGTCAAGAGGTTGTCGAGCGTGAGATCACCGCTGGAGACATTGAAGAGTTGCTCGACCTTCACTTCGGCGACCTGCCTGATTTCGGGCACGGCCTTAACCAGTTCCTCGGCCGCCAAGGCACCAGACTTGTAGTCGGAGACACCCGTCGAAGCGCCACGGCCTGCGATGGTCCCTCCCGTCGCCAGTATCCAGACCAGGGGCAACGACTGCGTGCGAACCCCTTGCGCCTCAGGCGTCCCCGTGCTCGTCAACACGCTCGCAAGAACTACTGTTGCGACTGTTGTTCGACGCGGTGTAAGAGTCATGACACCCCTTATGTCGGTGTGACGCGAAAGTGTCGCTACTCTATATGATCACGGGCACTTGCTGGGGACGCGGCTCCACTGAGCCTGATTAGGCCGTCCTGCATAACACCATCCAGGTCGCTGCATATCGTCGGCAATTCAAGCCGGTGACCACCTGATGACGACGGTTGTGCATCGAAGACGCACCGTCCGACTGACGACAAAAGTTCGTCCGAGACCTGTGTCGCAGGAGTAAGATCCGCCGAGGTTTCGCGGTGAAGTCGGAAATTCCGATCAGATTGGTGGGAGGAAAAATGCGACAACCACGGAAACTGTTTTTACTCGGGCTGACCGTGGCACTAGGCATGACGACATGGGCAGCATTAGCGGCAGGTACGGCCCTGATCTATGTCACGAACAGAGGCGGCACCACTATTGACGTGATCGACGCTGCGACGAACAAAGTCGTACATACGATCGGCAACATCGAATCACCCGAGGTGGTTCGATTCTCTCCTGATGGCAGCCGGCTCTATATCTTCAGCAGGACCGACCCCGACAGTAACTTCCTCATCGTTATGGATCGCAAGAGCGAGAAAATTGTCAAAAAGGTGGCACTCAGCGGTTGGGCCAATGAAGCCCAAACGACGAAGGATGGAAAGCTGATTTTGGTCTGTATCCGAAATACGGGCACAAAGGCCGAAGATACGGGCGCCTTAGATATCATCGACGCCACCACCCTGGAGAAGGTAAAGAGCATCCCGGTACGAAGAGGGCTGCACGATCTCGCCGTGACGGCGGATGGCAAGTATGTCGCTGCCGGTGCGCCGGGGGGACGTTTTGTAGTCGTCTTTGATCTCAAAAAGATGGAAGCCGCTTGGGAGGTTCAGTACGACTCCGGAGTAAATCCGATCGCCATTGAGAATAACCCCGACGGCTCGGGTCACCGGATCTTCGTAAACCTTGGCGCTTTGAACAGCTTCTCGGTGGTGGATTTTGCCAAGCGCGCGGAGGTAGCCAGAATTAAGGCCCCCGATGAACCGACAGGGTTCGGCGGCGGCAGGGGGTGCGAAAGCGACGCCCACGGCATCGGTATCTCCCCGGACCAGAAGACCCTCTGGGTCAACAGCAGACCGTCCAATTCTGTTTTTGCCTACTCGCTGCCGGACATCAAACTTCTGGGACATGTCTCGCTGCCGGAACAAGTCGTGCCGGGAAAGCCAAGCAGGTCAGGAAACCCGGCCTGGATCACATTTACTCCTGACAGCAAGACGGTTTATGTCTCTAGCTGTGGAGTGAAGACGGTGACCGCCATCGATGTGCAGAAAATGAAAGAGGTAGCTCGCATCCCGGTTGGAGAGATGCCCGACCGGATCAGCACTTTGGCATTGCCTTAGGTACGCAGCTATTGGAGAGACTATGGTTTCTAATGTGCGTCCGAAGAGAATTCTTGCCAGCTTTCTAGTTGCGTCGGCGGTCGCACTTTACGCGCCTATGCCATTGGCGGCGCAGGCGCCTTCTGCCGCGCGGCCCTCTCTTGATTATGAGTTTTTCAAGACCCAAGTCGAGCCTATCTTCG
The DNA here is from genome assembly GCA_035764385.1 of Vicinamibacterales bacterium. Classification (GTDB taxonomy): domain Bacteria; phylum Acidobacteriota; class Vicinamibacteria; order Vicinamibacterales; family UBA2999; genus Gp6-AA40. The sequence continues at coordinate 17,983 of DASTZI010000484.1, read as the reverse complement.
CAAAGAAGCGGTGGCCAGACCATGCTCGCTGCTACGTTTGTCATGAGGTAAGCCGTCACGGCGGCGGACCCCTCAGCCTCGAACGGCTGCCGGCCGGGACGAGCTCTTGGACCGAGGAGCAGTCTCGCGCCAACTTCCAGATTGTCTCAAAGCTGGTGACTCCTGGTAATCCGCTACAAAGCCTGTTGCTGCTCATGCCGCTGGCGCCGGAGGTGGGCGGTCTTGCCGACACTCACCAGGGAGGGAGGCAATTTCGATCTCAGGACGACCCGGACTGGCAGATCCTGGCGGCGTGGGTTCGCGGGCAAAAAGCAGGAGGTTCCTCCACGCCGTAGCCGAGGGGCAATCGGCGCTAGACTGGGTTGTGCCACGTCGGACGACCGCGCTCTTCACCGCGCTAATCGTTGCGACGCTGTTTGGCGCCACCACCGCCGTGCAGGCTCAGTTCCAGCGCGGCGGTGGCGGCCGTGGCGGGTTCGGCTTCACCGCGCGTACCGCGAGGCCGAAGGATTTCGACGGCCTCTTCCACTTCTGTCGCATCATCTTCCGCAACTCGCCAGAGGGAGACGGCAACGGCTGGAGCGTCGACTGGCCGCGTGCTGATATCAATCTCTCGATTCGCCTGTCGGAGTTGACGAAACTCGACGTCAGCAAGGATGCGACGGGCGAGCCAAATCACCTGCTCACACACTTGACGGACGACGAGCTGTTCGACTGTCCGTTCGTGATGATGACCGAGCCCGGCGGCGCCGCATTCAACGAGCAGGAAGCGGCGAAGCTGCGGCTCTATCTCGAGAAAGGCGGCTTCCTATGGGCCGATGATTTCTGGGGTGAGTATGCCTGGGGCTGGTGGGTCGGCCAGTTGCGGAAGGCGCTGCCGGCCGCCGAGTTCCCGATCTTCGACGTACCGCTCGACCACCCCATGTTCCACACCCAGTTCGAGGTGAAGAAGATTCCTCAGATCCCGTCGATCGATTTCTTCTTCGGCACCCACAGGACTTCGGAGCGTGGAGCCGACAGCGCTACCCCGCATGCGCGCGCCATTGCCGACAAGAAGGGCCGCGTTATCGTCCTGATGACGCACAACACGGACTTCGGCGATGCGTTCGAGCGCGAAGGGGATGACGCGACCTACTTCCTAAATTTTGGGCCGGACGGCTACGCGTTCGGCATCAACGCGGTGCTGTACGCGCTGACGCACTAGTCACGCGCCAATGGTGCCCGTCACGAGGAGGCGATGATCACGCCCGCGTCGCCGACGCGGCTCTTCACTACCTTGGATCTGAAGCACAATACCGGTTGTGAATCGCGCCTACCGGGCCGGTGAGACCCTCGAAGATTACTGCCGCGCGTGCAAGACCGATCGCCTCCACACCGTCATCGTCGTCGACGGCATGGGTCGACCGATTCGCGTGAGCTGTGACTACTGCGACAGCCAGCACAATTTCCGCGGCGGGCCTCGCGTCGAGAGCGGCTCACCAGTTTCCCCAGCTCCCGCGGCCCGCGGCACACGCAGTGCGCAGGAGCCGCTTGCCCTGGTAACCGATCGAGAAAGGACCGGTGTTCACGTGTCCGCGAGTGATCCTGCCGACGACAACACTCTGGAACTCTTGCTGCGCCGCGTCATTCGTGAAGAAGCCGGACTGACGCCGGTCGCACCCGCTGCGAAATGGCGAGGCGGAACCCTCGTGTTACGTCCAGGCACACCAGGACTACAGGAGAAGAGCTGGCCAATCGAGACGTTCTTCCACAAGATCGTGATGCTGCGGAATCGGCTGCGGACGCTAGAACAGCAGGTCAATGCCTCCGACCTCCCGGACGACGTGAAGATCAAGGTCCAGGGATATGTCAGCGGCTGCTATGGGTCGTTGACCAGCTTCAATGTGCTGTTTGCGGACGAGGCGGACCAGTTCAAAAGCAGTGGAGGTAGCTGACGTCAGGCTGTCACCCAGCTTTGGGCGCGTTCGAGTGCTTGCGTCCAGCGCCCTCGCAGGTCACGGACCCGTGTGGCCGGCATCACCGGCTCGAAGCGGCGTTCTGCGCGCCATTGGTGAGCGATCTCATCCCCGCTCTTCCAGAAGCCAACCGCCAATCCTGCCAGATAGGCGGTGCCCAATGCGGTCGTCTCGATGGTCTCGGGGCGGACCACGGGGGCGCCAATCAAGTCCGACTGGAACTGCATCAGAAGATCGTTGCGCGCTCCGCCGCCGTCCACGCGCAGCTCGGCCAGCCGCACGCCCGCATCCGCCTGCATTGCGTCGAGCAGATCCGCTGACTGAAAGGCAACGGATTCGAGCGCCGCGCGGGCGATGTGCGCTGCTGTTGTGCCGCGCGTCAGGCCCACGATCGCGCCGCGGGCGTATTGATCCCAATGAGGTGCGCCGAGGCCGGTGAACGCGGGCACGAAATAGACATCGCCGTTGTCGGGGACCGACCGTGCCAGCGTCTCGACTTCACTCGAGGATCGAATGATGCCGAGGCCGTCGCGGAGCCACTGCACGACAGCGCCGCCGATGAAGACGCTGCCTTCGAGCGCGTATTCTGCCGCGCCGTTGCGCGACCATGCGACAGTCGTCAGCAATTGGTGCTGAGACGCGCGCGCCTTCGCGCCTGTGTTCTGCAGCATGAAGCAGCCGGTTCCATACGTATTCTTCGTCAAACCAGGCGACGTGCACATTTGCCCGAACAGCGCCGCCTGCTGGTCGCCCGCGATGCCGGCCACCGCGACAGATTGGAGGCCCCGCGTCGCCGTGACCTCACCGTAGATCTCGCTCGAACTTCGCACCTCCGGCAGCACGCTGCGCGGCACGTGCAGCGCCCGCAACAGCTCGTCATCCCATTGCAGCGTGTGGATGTTGAACATCAGGGTGCGAGACGCATTGCTGGCGTCCGTGATGTGCAGGCGGCCGTCGGTGAGCTTCCAGAGCAGCCACGAGTCCACCGTCCCGAACGCGAGGTCGCCTGCCTCTGCACGCACGCGCGCGCCCTCCACGTTGTCGAGAATCCAGGCGAGCTTCGTCCCCGAGAAGTAGGCGTCGAGCACCAGACCCGTACGCTCACGGAACAGCGGTTCGGCGCCCTCCGATCGCAGCCGATCGCAGACGTCTGCCGTGCGCCGATCCTGCCAGACGATGGCATTGGCGATGGGGCGACCAGTCTTGCGGTCCCACACGATCGTGGTCTCGCGCTGGTTGGCGATGCCAATCGCGGCCACGTCGCGTGCACGAACGCCCGCGGCGCCCAACACGTCCACGGCCACGCCAGCCTGCGAACTCCAGATCTCCTCCGGGTCATGCTCGATCCAGCCTGGCTTCGGAAAACCCTGTCGAAACTCGCGTTGCGCGACTCCCTTGATCCGGCCGTCCCGATCGAACAGGAGAGCTCGCGAGCTGGTCGTGCCCTGGTCCAGGGCGAGGATGTACGACATGGGCCCTCCAGGAGCAGCTGTGACGGAATGGCTGCGCTCCCTCGCCGTCGCAATCTATGTCGCGATACGTGAGGTTAAGCGTTCGCGCCTTTCGCGATCGGCATGGAATAGCACACCGCGTCACCGTCGAGGACGAGCGTTCCGTCGTCTCTGCTGACACTGGTCTTGAGCTTCGTGATGGGTTTATCGGTTCGCACCTCGAGTACCTCGACGCGGCCAGTAATCGTGTCACCGGGCCGAACCGGTGCCTTGAAACTCCAATTCACCTGAAGGAATACGGTGCCAGGCCCCGGGAGGTCTTCGGCCACAACCGCGTTGAGGATCGCACTCGTTACACCCCCCTGTACGACAATCTCGCCGAACCGGCTCGTCTTCGCCACGCCCTCATCGTAATGAAGTGGATTCCTATCTCCGCTGATCTCGGTGAACAGTTCAATATCTTTCGCGCTCACCGTGCGCGAGCGCTCCGCGACTTGCCCAATGCGAGGGATGCCACGAGGCCAGATCTGATTCATGTTGCTGCTCGTAATCCCAATTGGACTCGACATGCCACCGTCAGACGTCGTGCTAATGTTATCCCCGTCGCTGCCTCATCTGTCGATTTCGACGTCGTCGTTGTCGGAGCCCGTTGCGCCGGCGCCGCCACCGCGCTGCTTCTCGCGAGACGAGGCCTTCGTGTGCTCGCCATCGACCGCGGTCGCTACGGGAGCGATACGGTCTCGACCCACGCCCTCATGCGTGCCGGCGTTGTCCAACTGTCTCGCTGGGGCGTTCTAGAGGGAATCAAGGCTGCCGGTACGCCCGCGGTTCGATCGACATCGTTCCACTACGGCGACGAAGTGGTCGCGGTGCAGATCAAGCCGCATCACGACATTGATGGTCTCTACGCACCTCGGCGTACTGTCCTTGACCGGTTGCTTTGCGATGCCGCGCAACAAGCCGGTGCAGCGATCATGTTCGAAACGCAACTCGTCGATCTGGTCCGCGCGGACGACGGTCGCGTCTCCGGTGTTCGCCTCAAAGATGGTCACGATCGGGAGCGGCAGGTTTCGGCTGAACTCGTGATCGGTGCCGACGGTGTCCGTTCTACGGTCGCGCGTCTCGTCGGCTCTGAACGCTATCGAACCGGTCGTCATGCGACTGGCGTTGTCTTCAGCTACTGGTCAGGCCCGGCGTTCGACGGCTACCACTGGTACTACAACCCCGGTGTGAGCGCCGGCGCGATTCCGACCAATGACGGGCTGACTTGCATATTTGCCTCGGTTCCACAAAGGCGGTTCCACGAGACGATGAGACACGGTACGGACGCTGGATACCGGCACGTATTGAGGGAATGCGCGTCTGACCTCGCGGCGGTTGTGGAACAGTCGGAACGGGTTGAAAAGTTCCGCGGGTTTTCAGGAGAGACAGGATTCTTTCGGCAATCGTTCGGACCCGGCTGGGCACTCGTAGGGGATGCCGGTTACTTCAAGGATCCGCTGACGGCCCACGGAATTACAGATGCGCTCATCGACGCGGAGCTGCTCGCGCAAGCGGCCGCCGTCGGCACGGAGGCCGCGTTCGCTGGCTATCAGAGTGCTCGCGACAAATTGGCGGTTGCACACTTTGAAGTGACCGATGCCGTCGCATCCTTCGAATGGGACCTGCCAACGGTTCAGCAGCTCCATCGTGCACTGAGCGATGAAATGAAGAAAGAGTCGCTCGCGGCGACGAGCTTCGCTATGCCGGCGTAGCCAGATAATCGGCTAAGTGCTCGACGAGCTCACGCGCATCGTCGTCAGCACCACTGATGAACGTCGACTTCCGTCGTCGAAGGAACGGCAACCCAAGTGCATACAGACCTGGCGCATCAACAACGCCTCCGTCGTGCCGCAAGTGCCCTTTGTTATCAATCACGGGCAGGTCTAACCAGCTGTAGTCAGGTTGGAATCCCGTCGCCCAAACGATCGAACGGATTTCTCCATTCCGCAGATCGAGTTTCAGCGTTGACGACTCCGGGGCGCGTGTGGGTTCAAACCGTTCCGGAGGACCGACCTCGGCCTCACGGGCGTGGCTCCGCGCCCACTCGTCGAACGTGCCGAGCAACCGGTTCATCTTCAAGTCCGCCAGCGCAAACAGATTTTGCAGTCCACCGGAGAACAATGCCTGCCCGTCTCGCACCGCGGAGAGACGCCCGACAATCTGGACACCGGCGGCACTGAGCGTGTTGATATCCAACGTCGCTCGCTCAGGCGTCCCGATGAGTTGCGGCGAGGGGAGGCGGCGGACACGCATCAGGTCGTCGATCTCGTCGTAGCGCTGATTCCACACGCCCGACGCATCCATCCACCAGATCACGTCGCGACCGCGATACGTCCTTGGCAGCCTGACGTGCTCGCCGACGGAAAGAGTGACCGCCCGACCGGAACGGATGATTTCGTCGGCGAGTTGGACGCCGGTGGCGGATGCGCCGACGACCAGCACGCGGCCTTCCGGCAAGTTATTCGGGTTGCGGTAGCTGAATGGCGTGAAGCACCGGATCGATGGCGGCACGGCTTCGCCGAGCGCCGGTACGCTCGGAACGTTACACGCGCCGCTCGCGATCATGATGGTGCGGCAGCGCAGATCACCGTTGGTCGTCGCGACGTCGTATCCGGCGTCGGTTCGCCGCACACGTGTGACGGCGGTGTGCGTGCGCACCGGCGCACTCGACAACACGGCAAAGCGTGAGATGAAGTCGATCACCTCACGCATCGTCATATAGCCGTCCGGGTCCGAGCCGTCGTAGTGATACCCGGGCAGTCGACTCTGCCAATTGGGCGTCAGCAGCCGGAGTGAGTCCCAGCGCTCGCGACGCCAGGAGTTGGCGATCTCGCCGCGCTCCAGCACCACGTGATCGATGGAGCGCTCGTTGAGACATCGGCTCGCCGCCAGACCCATATGCCCGGCGCCGATGACGACCGTGGTGACCTGTTCGATGGTCCCGCCTCCGCTAACTAAGCGACTTCAACCGTGACGTTTACGGGATTGGTGATGGCGTCGTACACCGCCGAGCGCTTCTGCGACTGCGCGACGATCGCTGCAATGTCCTCTTTCGAAGCATCCGCATCAATCTTGAACGTCACTTTGATGTCGCTGTAGCCGTTGCGCACGTCGCTGTCGATACCGAGGATCCCGCGGATGTCCATCTTGCCTTCGAGATTCGATTCCACGGAGCGGAGCTGAATGCCGCGATTCTGCGCGACCGCTGCCACACCGGCGGTCAGGCAGCTCGCGAGGCCGACGAGAATGTATTCGATCGGGGTGATGGCGTGATCCTCCGAAGCGAAGATCTCCGGATGATCGGCACCGAGCGATGTCTCCCTCTTGTGGCTCTGTTCCTGCCCGAGTCCAAAGAAGCTCTGGACCTTTGACTCACTGTGCGTGCCGTTCTGCCACTTGCAGGACGCTCGCCACGTGAATTTGGCTGCCTCTGGTGCGCCCTTCAGAGCTTCTCGCGCATCAAGCAGGGCCTGTACGTTCACGCCGTTGTTGACGCCGGTCGTCGTCATGATGACCCCCTATTTCGGTGTAATGGATAGGAGGCGCACATGATACATCGCGGCGAACAGGGACTCGACACCATTCACGACGAGCCGCGAGTTGGCCACGCCGCAGCAGTCTCTGGTCACCCGCGATGTCTAGCGCGCGTCCGCGCGAACCGGCGCAAACTTCTGGATCCGCTTTCCCATGTCGACTTCGCCGACGTACACGTTTCCCCGTGTATCGACCCCGATGGAGTTCGGAAAGGTCATCTGACCGGCCAACCGGCCGCTTCCGCCGAAGTACCCGAGCGTCTTGCCGCTCTGGCGCTCGATGGTCCAGACGACGTCGTTATGCGCGTCGGCGACGAAGAGATACTTCTGCTGCGCATCCTTCGACAGCACCATCTTGTAAGTGGTGCCGCAAATGGACTGGTAGAAGGTCATAGGAATAGGCATCGTCGGCGGGTTCTTCACGGCCAGGCCGGCGCATCCGCCTCGCTGGGCAGGTGAGTTGGGGGAGACGTAGATGTCCTGCAGCCACTTGCCTTCGGTGGTGAACACCTGGATGCGGTTCTGCCCGCGCTCGCCGATGTAGACCTTACGGTCCTTCGAGATCTCGACGAAGTGCAGGTTCGGAACGAAGTTCTTTTCCTCGGGCGGCGGACCGCCTGAAAATTTGTAGCCCGCAATGTCCTGGTTCGTCACCTCGCTGAGCGGCATCCCGTGACCGCCCCAGCCGCGCTTGTAGGCGCCCGTTGATGCGTCGTACACGAGCACCCGCTTCTGGTTGATGATGTAGATCTCGTTGGCGACTTCGTCGAGCTGAAAGCGCCCCTTATTGAGGAGGTAGCTCGTCTCCTGATTGTTCTCCGGCAGCTTCGCCTGTTGCGGCGTCGGACGATGATCGAAGTCCCATACCAGTTGTTTTCCATCGCGGGTGAACTTCAGGATGCTGTCCTCGTTGGCCTCGCCGGAGACCCAGACGAAGCCCTTCGAATCGACGATCACGGTCTGCAGCGACTTGGGCCACTTCGGGTGAAATTTCGGCCCGCCCCAGGCATTGACGACGTTGCCCTGCTGGTCCTCTTCGATCAGCTCCGGCCCGCGCACGCAGCACAGCGCCGCTGGATCATTCTCGGCGACCAGCTCGATGGGGATCGCGGCGACGCCGCGATTGAGGAACCAGACGTGGTCCATCTGGTCGACCCACATGCCGACCACCTGCTGCATGCTCCATTTGTTGGGGAGCGGCTTGGGCCAGAACGGATCAACGCGGTATTGTGGCGCGCCGTTCTTGTCCACCACCTGTCCCGCGACCACCTGCGCGTAGCCGATGCTCGTGGCAAGCGTGGCAATGGCACACAGCATAACGACGACTCCTGCACACACTTTGGTCCTGGTCATCACGATCCTCCGCTCTGCTTTTCGTCGATGAGACATCGGTCTACTCGAACGAGCCGAGGGCGCATGTTATAACGCCAGCCTGTACTCTGGTACCACAGACCGCGCGACCGTCTTGCCATACACTCTCGTTCTCGAGCTGGAGGTGCGATGTCCGTAGATACGCCTGCTCCGACGCTTGCGCCGCAGACCATCGTCATGCAGATGGTCACCGGCGGCTATGTCGCCCGCGCACTGTCGGAAATCTCACGGATGGGCGTGCCAGACATCCTCCACACCGCCGGACCGATGAGTGCCGCGGAGCTGGTTGCCGATGGTGTTGACGCCGATCTCTCGACGTTGGAGCGGGTGATGAGGCTGTGCAGCAGTGTGGGATTGTTTACGGAAGACGCGGCAGGAAGATTTGGCGCCACGCCGTTGTCGGAAGTGCTGACCAGCGACGCGACAGGATCGGTCAAGGTTCTTGCGGAGGAGATGGGCGGAACCTGGATGCAGTCGTGGATGCGGCTCAGCGAGGCCCTCAGAACGGGCGAGCCGCAGATGCGTCCGCTGTTCGGAATGGACTGGTGGGATTACCTGAAGGCGAACCCGAAGCAGATGGAGCGGTTTGCCGAGGCGACCCACGTATGTCAGGCGACTGGTACTTTCTCGTCGCGCTGAATGAGAAACTCCGCGCGCTCCGGGATCCGGTCGAGATTCAGAGCGCGGCCATCCAGTTGATCGGTGAGCATCTCCAGGCGAGCCGAGTCCATTACGCACAGATCCAGGACAACGAGTTTGTCATCCAGCGGTCGTATGCCGTCGCTGCCGCCGCGCCATTCCCCGATCGCGGGCTTGTGGCGCGCTTCGGCAAGGCGGTTGTCGACGCGTGCCGGCGCAACGACTACGTGGATGGTGTTCCCTCGATGACCGGCCGGTTTCCATGGGCGGATCTCGTGGGCAGCCGCAACGAAGAAATCCTGTCCCTCGGGCGACGCCCAATCCTCCGTCGGCGGCCCGGCGACCTCGACCACCGCGCCGATCGGCGCGACATCGGGACGCGACAACGGCCGTGGGTCCCCTGACGCGCTCAGGATTTTCACCGTCGACGATCACACGGCGGTGCGCAGCGCGCTCCGCGACACGCTGAACCAGCAGCCGCAGCTGTCGGTCGTGGGTGACGCGTCCAACGGGTTTGAGGCGATCGCGTACGCGCACACGCTACGACCCGACGTCATTCTCATGGACATCGCGATGCCGCACATGGACCCGGCGCGGCGGCTACTTCGTCAAGGGCACCGATACGCTGCGCCTAATCGAGCATCTACTGGCGGTCTACGCGTCCCGCGATGTCGCCCATTCCGCAGCCGATGTTGGCGATTCGTCGGCGCGTCCTGCTCACGGATGATCGGTGACGTCTTGGTACGCGCACCGCGACGCGTGCTACGTCGCAATCTCTCGAAACCCCGTGGCGATGAGCGTCAGTCGCCCGACATCTGCTTTTTCGCAGAGTCGCGCATCCGCATTGCGGCCCCTGAACAGCTGGCTTGCAACGATGTCCTCGGGGCCGTATTCGATTCGCAGCTCGAGGCCAGTCTGAACCCTGTAGGCGCAACAGGTGAGATCGCGGTTACTCGGGCCGCGCACCGTCCATAACGTGGCGAGATGTTCGATGCGCGGCTCGGAGAGGCGAAGGAATCGTCTGAGCCAGTGAAGCTTCTGCAGCATTGGAAACGAACGCGATTTTTCGTTCGCGCCCTCATAGGTCTCACGAATTATCAACAGCGTCGCGATGTCGTGGCGCTTCGTTACTCGACATCCAACGGTGAGATCCGCCAAGCAAACAGAGATCCCAGGGCGATCTGTCACACGTACATTGAAATGACGGCATTTGTTCAGTTTTCTGCTTGGTCGCACCATTACTCGATTACACACAGGTCGTTCGTTTTAGTCGGTGAATCAGAGCTCGACTTGGGGCGGATCTTCAGGTCCGCTTGAGGCGGCGCCGAGTGACGGTTCCAACTGGACGGGATTGCGGCCGCGGCGCAGCTACACCCTGGCGATGATCTCGCCGTGGGGTACGAGGAACCATCCATCGGGGTGCGCCGCCCACCGGCGCCACGCGTCGGCGATTGAGCGAAGTTCTTCGGCCGAGCTCGCGCCCGACGCCACCAGCTGTGTCCCAACTGCTGACGTCGTCATGCGATCGGCCCACAGGCCCGCCCACCATGCGCGCTCGTCAGCGGTGGCGTAGCACCATACGCTCGCCGTCGCTGTGACATCTTCGAATCCGGCACCGTGAGCCCACGCCAACAAGCGACGGCCAGCATCAGGCTCACCACCGTTGGCCCGCGCCGCGAGACGATAGAGTTCGAGCCATCGATCGAGCTGCGGGTCGTGCGGATACCAGGTGAATCCCTCGTAGTCGCTATCGCGCGCGGCCACGATACCGCCCTGACGGCAGGCATGCCCCCATGCGCGCAGCGCAGCAACCGGATCGGCCAGGTGCTGCAAGACCTGGTGAGCGTGCACGACATGGAAGTCATGTAGATCCGCGTCGAGCGTATACGCGTCGCCGACTCGCCACTCGACCGAATCGCTCAATCGGCGCGCCTGCTCAACGATCGGCCTCGCGGCATCGAGACCCACGACTCGTCCCGGTGCGACACGCGCAGCGAGATCGATGGTGATCGTCCCCGGGCCGCACCCGATGTCGAGGAGACTCACGCCTGGCCTGAGATGATCGAGCAGGTACGCGGCGGAGTTCTGTGCCGTGCGCCACGTGTGTGAGCGCAGAACGCTCTCGTGATGCCCGTGGGTATAGGTCTCTCTCCGCAAGATCACGATTGTTGCACGGCTCGAGGAGCTGACCACGAGGGAGCGCGATGAAGCACTCCTGCCTAGAATCCCGCGCCGCTATTTTGATTGGGCGGTAGACGCCGCCGCCGCGGGCGGCAGGTACACAAGGTCGCCTTTGCGGCCCACGCGCTTCCAGACCTTGTCGTACACAGCCACAAGGGTGTCTTGAGGAACGACCTTCATCGCGATCTGGTTGGCCAGTTCCTCGGTGTGCAGAAAGGGGTGGTGGGTGAAGATCCACACGTGACCGAGTTCATGCGCAACGACGGCGTCGATTTCTTCCGGTGTCAGCCCCTCCAGAAAATCCCGATCGATCGAGAGAGAGAAAGCACTTGTACCGTCCTTCGCACGTTCGACTGACACGACGAGCGGATTGTGTTCGACGATCGACACGACGACCATATCCGGAATAGCCATCCGCACCTTGAGCGTGTTCACCACATCCTGGATCTGCGCCGCACGGACAACGAGCGACTCTCGCGCGGTCGGACCTTCCGGAGCTTCTGCTCCTGACAGCTTCTTGGCTGAGACCCTGCGCGGCAGTAACGTGGGGATAAGGATCAGCGGCAGTACCACCACGAAGGAAAGCTTGAGCAATCGACCTAAGACCTGAGCAGCGCTACGCTTCTTCCGAGGGGGCCGCGGCTGTGCAACCGTGTTCGCCGATTTAGTTGTCATTGGAAAACAAACTCAACAAGAGGCCGTCAACGGTACCACGTTGAGTTAACTCTGCAAACACGCAACCAGCGCCGATCGTGTAAAACCATCCGGAAGCTGAGTTCTGATTCGCAGCAGGTCACAAAGCCTCGCACGGACAACTGTGAGGAATCAAAACCGTAATCGTCACGACCTCTCCTGGCACGGTCATTGGTCACCGCTCCGCGCGCACGCCCCCAATAGGAGAGTATGCCGATGCCACTCGTTAAACATGCGCTGATTGCTCTGACAGCAATTCTGTTGATCGCCGGAGCCATTCCCACCTTCGCGCAAGACGGTGGAGGTGCTCGTCAGCAGCCGGCGGCCAGCGTCGCCAGCGGAGAGCTGGTGAAGATCGACACCAGCGCCAAGACGATTGTGATCAAGACGGAGTCAGAGCCGCAGATGCAGTTCAGTTACACGGACGCGACCAAGATCACCGGAGCAGACAAGGGTGTTGCTGGATTGGCGACGATGACGGGTTCGTCACTGACGATCCACTACACCAAGAAAGGTCAAGATAACGTGGCAACGGAAATCGAGGTGCAGGCGAAGAAGTCCTAGCGGTCGAGTTGTTCGAGGCATCGGTCCCGGCATCGCCTGCCGCGACCGATGTCGCGGCCATGGTTACGCGCGGTGTTGCGACAGCGATTGAAGACCGCGGATACACATGTCGAGGCCGAATTCAAAGAGCGCTCCGGAATCATCCTTGGTCAAATAATCCGCAAGCGCGACGATCGTCGGATATTCCTCGACCGGCAGCGATTTGAAATGCTTACGCGCTTCGTCGAACATCTTCCGACGTGCCACCGGTCGACATCGCCATCGACGCGAAACGAGCCTCGTCTGCCGCGAATTCGGTCACGAAGTTGTTGCAGTGATACGCCGCGCTCGCCGCGTCGCGATCGTTGAGGCCCGATGCGCGCAGCGTCCGGAGCACCGATTCAATATGCCGAAGCCGGCGCGGCCCAAATGGCGGCGTAATCGCCAGGAGACGAGCGGCATCCCGATGGGCCAGTAGACTTTGACGGACGTTCCGCGCCATCTCTTTGAGTTGGTTCTGCCACGAACCTGACGGACGCACCAACGGGACTTCACCACTAATCTCGTCTCCCGGTCGATCTCGACGATCTATGCTCACCCCATAGCAGACGGCATCGAACAGGAGATGACCACAATGGCTGTGTTCTACATCGGAAGCTACGACATCGTTGATAGCAATGCGTTTCAGATGTATCCGCCCGTCGTCCTGAGCCTGCTGCCGAAGTATGGCGGTGAGGTGCTGGCGTCCGACACCGCCGCCATTGTCGTGGAGGGAACGGGACGCACGATGAACGCGATCATCCGTTTCCCGTCGAAGGAAGCAGCGCTCGGACTCTACAACGATCCTGCCTATCAAGAAGCAAAGCGAGTCCGCCAGTCGTCGACAAAGAACGTCAGCATGGTGCTGGTCGAGGAGTTCCAGATGCCCACGCGTGGCTGACCTCACGGACTCTTTTGCGCGGAAGTCGCCTAACGCTGACTGATGCGATCGCCGGCAGTTCAGCGGGCAGACTTTCGGTGGACTCTGCTGTCCTTATTCCGGGGCGCCGCGGCGGCTGCCAAGAGAACCTGCCGGCCGACTTCGACCATCGCTGCGCCGAAGATCACGCCTGATGCAACGAACAGAACCGCTGCGCGTGGCACCATCTGACCGACAAGGCCAGTCACGATGGACAGTACGAACAGCACGGGCACGAACGCTCGCCCGTTTGCCCTCTTCCACCAATCAAGGCTGAGTAACACCGATCCAATGGCAACTGAGAGGGCGCCGGCCGGATATAAGTCAAGACCAGGGACTGGCGGCATGGACCGGTTGCCCAGTGCGATGGCGGCATCGCTCAGTGGGATCATCCGTTACAATGCGCCGGTGGTTCGCGTCGAACGTCAATCGACCGGATTTTGGATGGAAGCGGCGCTCCAGTCGGGCGAGCGCGCTGCGCGCGAAGTACTGAGCGCTACCGGCCGACCCTGGCCCGAGCAGACGGGTCCGACGCGATGATTGTCGTCCTGCTGATTGTTCACGGACTCCTTGCGGTTGCCCTGCTCGGAGCGATCACGCATCAGGCGCTCAGTGTGCTCACCGTTGCGCGGGCGACCAATGGCCGATGGAATTTTGTCGACCGATTCCGCGGCGTCGACGCCACGGCGTACGCAACGCCCATCGTCGTGCTGTTTGCCGTCACCGCGATCGGCGGCGCGCTGCTGTATCCGCAGTACCGGATTGATGTGCGTCCGGCGCTCGAGGACACGCAGAACTCCGCCGCGAACGGGGTCTTCGAAATCAAGGAGCACCTCGTGGCGATCGGGTTGGGACTGCTGCCCGCCTACTGGCTGTACTGGCGAAGGCTGCACGGACCGGAAACGGCCGCGACACGCCGCTACCTGACATGGCTCCTCGCGTTCTTCGTGTGGTGGAGTTTCATCGTCGGCCACGTGCTCAACGACATCAGAGGACTGCTGCCATCATGACGGGCCGGCTGACAATCTTCTCCATCCTGTTCGGCGTGTTTTATCTCGCCGCCTTCTACTACGATCTGGCGCTCTTCCGGTATTACCCGGAGGCCGGGCAATTCCACTTCCTTCGTAACGACAACCTCGGCGTGGTGATACTGTGGTATGGCTGGATCGCCACCTCGGCGCTCGCAAGCGCCGCCATTGCGTTTGCGGTACCGAGGAAGATGGCGGACCGTCTCTGGCCCGGATGGGCGTGGATCATCCCGACGGCCGTGGTGGTCGGGATGCTGATTTACGAGCGCCGCTGGTTCGTCTCGTAACTGGAGGAGGAGCACATGAAGAAGCTGGCGGCGGTTGCGGCTCTTGTCCTCGCGAGCGCGGGAACGCTACTGGCGAATGGTCAGGCCTTCTTTATGGCGCCGAACAGAGGGCCGGTGGAACTCGTCTACTTCGCGCGCGTCAAGGATGCGCACACGGGTAGACCAATCCAGAAGAAACCGTACGTCACCATCGTCGATCCATTCACCGGGATCGTGATTCCTTTCCAGGGCGACAGCCCGGGACATTTCAGGAGCCCGGACATCGGCGCCGCGATTCTGGAAGTCAGCTCCCGACCCATCGACACCAGCCAGATGGAAATCATGGTCACGGCCGCCGGCTATAAGACGGTGAAAGTTAAGTACGTTCCCAAGCGGTCGAAGGGCGCCGTCGAACTGAACGTGAAGATGGAGCCGAAAGCAGACGCGGCGAACATCAGCGCCAGCGAATCTATTGCGGCCGCGACTCAACCCGACGCGACGGGCGGCGGCAGCAGCACGCCCGTCGACTCGTCAAAGCCGACCTTTTTCCTGTTGGGAGCCTGCTTCGGTCTGGCCGCTATTTCAGCGGTGGCGCAAACAGTAGGCCGCCGCGAGTCCACAAAGCGTTAAGCCCGCGCTCGAGCGCAATCGGCGTAGCCATTCCGAGGTTGCGCTCGAACACTTCACCATAGTTACCGACATCTGTGATGACGTGCCGGGCCCACGCTTCGTCGAGGCCCAGCGCGGCCCCATTCCCGGCACTCACTCCGAGCAGTCGCGCGATCTCGGGATCGTCCCGCGCCGCCATCTCCGAGACGTTGGCCGATGTGACGCCCAGTTCCTCCGCAGCGATCATCGCGAAGACCGTCCAGCGCAGGACGTTGAACAGGTCGACGTCCTCCTGGCGTACGAGCTGCCCGAGCGGCTCCTGCGAAATCCGCTCGCCGAGGATGCGGAAGCCTCGTGGGTTCTCCATCGCACTCCGGACGGAGGCCAGCTCCGAGACGTCGGCGCTGAACACCTGACAACGCCCTTCCGCCAGCGCACGTCCCCCAGCCGGCCCGTCCACAACCGGGACTTTGTTGAGGGTGATCTGGTGCCGTCGGAAGTACGCGGTCAGCGTGATGTCGTGTTCTGAACCCTCGGCGACGCATACAGGAATGCCTGCCAGCTGCGCCGCGTGATCGACCTGGAGGCGCTCGGGGACGAGAAATCCCTGGCCGTCGTAGAACGTCACCG
The DNA here is from genome assembly GCA_035764385.1 of Vicinamibacterales bacterium. GTDB lineage: Bacteria > Acidobacteriota > Vicinamibacteria > Vicinamibacterales > UBA2999 > Gp6-AA40. Next base: position 2,084 of record DASTZI010000484.1, on the reverse strand, counting down.
GGCCGAACAGGACATGCAGCCCTTCACGGCGCAGCGACCATGTCAAACGGCGCGAAACGATGTCGATCTCGCTGGAGCGCTGAAAGAGATCGATCGACGCGACCGGCTCGTACCGAATCCGCTCGGCAGACCCGACGATGGCGGCCGCGACAGCGCGGCAGAAGTCGATGTCGAAGCCGCTATAGTGTCCCTGGCTATCCACCCGGGCGAACCCGGCGATCCCCGGGAAGACACCGCAGACGAGGAAGCCTCGCTGGCGGATGCGCGAGACGCGCGAGGGCGGGGCAGCGCCGCCGCACGATGCCGACAGCATCGCGGCGATGAGGATCGTCGAGACGGACCGCCACATAATGTGAAGGCGCAATCGAGTCTACAACGTCAGTGAGGGAGCCATGCCAGCATCGAATGCACTCGCACGGGTGATCCTTCCCGCGGTCATCGGCGCGCTGATTGGTGGAGGTGCAGTCGCGTACGTCCATCGGAACGATGTCACGTCGGCGGCCGGCTCGGGGGCAGCCACCGCGGTAGACGGCGGGGCAGCGAGAGACAATCTCGATGCGCTGCGCGCGGACGTCGCGCGGCTGAAGACCAATGCGCCGTCGCAGTCGCACACGATGTCCGACGTCGGATATCACTGGACCAACCTCTGGTTCGCTGCTGAAAAAAAGAACTGGCCGTTGGCTCAGTTCTACTTCGAGGAAACACGCGCGCATATTCTCTGGACGATTCAATTGAGGCCGGTGCGAAAGGCGCCGGACGGAAGCGATGTGAACCTGGTGCCGATCTTCGAAAGCATCGACTCGAGCGCGTTCAAGGCGGTGGCCGATGCCATTCAGGCGCAGAATTCAACCGCGTTTACGGCGGCGTACCGCGAGACGCTGCAAGCCTGCTACGGCTGTCACAAGACATCGGGCAAGCCTTATCTGCGCCCGATGGTTCCGACCGAGCCGGGGCAGTCGATCATCAACTTCGACGGCGCGGCCACCTGGCCGCAGTAGGGCGAACGCTCAGCGTCGGACGAGTTGCAGGTCGAGCCGCGTGTCGCCGGTGATCGTCACGTCCTCACCGTTCCCTTCCGGCCCATTCGGGTCCGTTCGAGGATCGCCGAAGCCTTCGTCGCTCACTCCGACGCCGTTCTTCTGGCCCAAGCTGAACGTCGAATCGCGTGTCGCCGCTGACGGTCAGGATTTCCCTTGCCGCTGCGTAACCTGCCTTCACAGCGGACGCGCCGCCGTACGATTTGGGCACTCCCGGAAGGCTGTAATAGCCGTTGCCATCGGTGGTCCCGTACTGGCCGGCCACCCGCACTTCCACGCCTTCGACGGGCGCACTCCCCGTTGGGGTTTGTGCGACCACTACCCCCGACACGGTAAAGGTCGGTGCGGACGACGGAGCCTGGGTTGGCGAGGTTGGACCAATCGGAGGTCCACCGCCACAGGCCCCTGTCAACATCGCGAGACTCACCGCGGTCAAGAGTCTGGTCATCGTGATCTCTCGAATCGGCCGGTCGTTGATCGCGCACCCCGTCGGTCGATCAGCAGGCCTCGCCATAGCCTCAACTTAGCTTAGACCGGGCGTCCTTCATCATTCCGATGAGAACTGCTCGCGCTTCCTCAGGCGTGCTGACGGATGTGGCGAACGCCACGCGGATCGGTCGTGGTCCCTCGGTGGTGGTCGCCGACATCTCGAAGCCGTACCGATCGATGCCCGTCATCTTTGCGGACGTGACGTCGGTCGCCTTTGAAAAGGCCCGGCAGTAGAGCGCCAACACGTCGGCATGGTCGGCATTCATATGCGCAATCATGCCCGAAGCCGACGGGCCAAGCGGATCCGGTTCGGCGGACTGCCAGTCAGTTTGTTCGACCCAGGACATCCGGCCATACCCACCGATGTACCGGATGAAACGCACCTCCAGCTTCCAGAACCCGAAGTCGCGAAAGTCGGAGTAGTACGCGGCGTTCGGGTGCGTAGCGAGAAATGCGGCACGGGCGCTGCGCCCGTCCCCTTCGACGCGCGTGCATGGACCGAGCAGCGTGACGCGGCCGTTGGCCAGCGGGTCCGCGGAGCCGCCCTCCGCCACCAGC
>DASTZI010000483.1:0-5532 GCA_035764385.1 Vicinamibacterales bacterium | reverse complement strand
GACGCCGACGACAATCGACACCTTGCCATCAACAGGCGAGGCCAGGACGACGACGCCGCTTTTGATACGCGAACGTTCGCGGTCGACGACAGCGCGCAGGCCGTCTTTGTCGAGGCCAGTGACCTCTCTCGCGACGAGCTTGACGCCCCCGACATCCATCGCGTCGTCCGAAACGACCGTTGCCGATGGAGCGGAGACGCCGATTCCCCCTGCAGCCGCTTGGATTTTTGTTTGCCGCAACTCACGGCTGAGACGTTTGGTCTCTTCCTGCAGCCCCGCGATCTTTGCGTTCAGCTCCTCCGGTCTCGAGTTCAGCGCCTGTCCCAGCGAGTTGACGATGTCGCGCTCGGTTTGAAACGTTTTGAGCGATTCGAGCCCGGTGATCGCTTCGATGCGCCGTGTTCCGGCCGCGACGCCGCTTTCAGAGACGATCGCAAACAGCCCGATGTCGCCCGTCGCCCGCACGTGCGTGCCGCCGCAGAGTTCGACGCTGAAGCCGGGCACGGACACGACGCGCACTTTGTCACCGTATTTCTCGCCGAAGAGCGCCATCGCACCGGCGGCGATCGCTTCCTGCGTCGGCTTGACGGCCGTTTCGACAGGTGTGTTCTGGAGAACGTGGTTGTTGACGATCTGCTCGATCTTCAGGAGCTCGTCGCGCGTGAGCGCACTGAAGTGCACGAAGTCAAAGCGGAGGCGATCGGGGGCGACAAGCGATCCTGCCTGCTTGACGTGCGGACCGAGCACCTGACGCAACGCCGCATGCAGCAGATGCGTCGCCGTGTGATTGCGGCGAATCGCCGCGCGCCGCGGCGCGTCAATGTCCGCCACGACCGGCGCCCCGACCGCGATTTCGCCAGTGGCGACGCGCACACGGTGCGCACGTACTCCCCCCGCGACGTTCTCGACGTCGCTCACGCTTGCGCTGAAGCCGAAATCGTTGCGGAGCGTCCCGATGTCAGAGATCTGGCCGCCACTCTGGAGATAGAACGGCGTGTCCTCGAGCACCACCCAGCCGGAGTCTCCCGACGCCAGCTTCGGCACTTCGACCGGTGGCCCTTCGGCCGGCAGCTTTGCCAGACCCGTGACGCGCGTCTTGGTCGAGGCGTGCTCGTAACCGGCGAATGTCGTCGGTGGAATTCCGGCGAAGCCGCCAAACACCTGGTCCTCGCGCGCACCGCCTTTGAATTTGCTGCCGGCGCGCGCCTTCTCGCGCTGACCCTCCATCGCGCGTTCGAACCCGTCACGGTCGAGCGACAGCTTGCGCTCATCGATCATGTCCTCGATGAAATCGCGCGGAAGGCCGTAGGTGTCATACAGCCTGAACGCCGCGTCGCCGCTGACCGTCTTGTTCGCCGACGCCGCCCTGTCGAGCACCTCTTCGAGCTTCGGCAAGCCGTCGGTCAGCACTGCATCGAACCGTTCTTCCTCGCTCCGAACTACTTGCACGATCGCGGTCTGGCCGGCCTCGAGCTCGGGATACGCACCCCCGAACTCGCGCACGATGACGCCGACGAGTGTGTGAAGAAAGGGTTGCGTCACGCCGAGGCGCTTCCCGTGACGCATCGCGCGCCGCATGATCTTCCGCAGGACGTAGCCGCGCCATTCATTCGAGGGGACGACACCATCGGCAATCAGGAACGTCATCGCCCGCATGTGGTCGGCGACGACACGCATCGAGACGTCGGCGGGCTCCATCGTTCCACGGTGTGTGGTGCCTGTCCGCTCGCCAATCGCACGCAGCAGAGGCGTGAACAGGTCGGTGTCGTAGTTGGACAGATGTCCCTGGATGACAGCCGTGACGCGCTCGAGCCCCATGCCGGTATCGATCGACGGCGCGGGCAGCGGACGCAAGGTGCCATCCGCCTGTCGATCGAATTCCATGAACACGTTGTTCCAGATCTCGACGAATCGATCGCAGCTGCACTCGAGACCACGACACGTGCCGCCCGCAGCCTCGATCTCGCAACCGATCTCGGCGCCGCGGAAGTAGTAGATCTCCGAGCAGCGCCCGCACGGTCCGGTGTCGCCCATCTGCCAGAAGTTATCCGCGGCCCCCAACTCACCAATCCGTTGAACGGGTACAAACGTCCGCCAGATGTCGTACGCCTCGTCATCGCGCGGAACGGCCGCATCACCCCGAAACACCGTGGCCCACAGCCGCTCGGTGGGCAGTTTCCATTCCTCCGTCAGGAGCTTCCACGCGAATGGAATTGCGTCGCGTTTGAAATAGTCGCCAAACGAGAAGTTGCCGAGCATCTCGAAAAACGTGTGGTGCCGGAGCGACGGACCCACGTTGTCGAGGTCGTTGTGCTTGCCGCTGACCCGCATGCACTTCTGCACCGTCGTCGCACGGGTGTAGTCCCGTTTGTCCTTGCCGAGGAACACGTCCTTGAACTGATTCATCCCGGCGTTGGTGAAGAGCAGCGTCGGGTCGTTGTGCGGGACGAGCGGCGAGCTCGGGACAATACGGTGCCCGTTCCGTTCGAAGTACTTGAGAAAGGAAGAGCGGATCTCGTTGGCTGTCATCGGAAGCTTCAGGCTACTCGCTCCGGCTTACCGGAAGCCGGTAGTCGGTGGTCGGTAGATTTCACGTAACAGGTACAGGTTACGTCATTTGGGCGCGACGTCGGAGCAATCCCGTGACCGCCGACGGATCGAAGCCTTGGGCGACCAGATATCGGTGCATGCGCTGCAGGACGAGCGGGTCGTTCAACGCCAAGCCGCGGCGGAGGCGGCGATCAAGCGCCTGCTCGAGCAACTCCGCCTCGTCGAGCTCGGTGAAGACCTCCGCAACAGCGTCGCGGGCGACATCGCGGGCAATTCCGAGCGCCTCGATCTGCCGGAGTACGCGCGCGCGGCCGCGATGCCGAAGACGCACCTCGGTTCGCGCACAGGCGATCGCGGTGCGCCGGTCGTCGAGGGCGCCTTCGAGACGCAGCCGCGCGATGGCGCCGTCGATGTCTTCCTCGTCGAATTTGCGTCTGGCGAGTCGCATACGCAGCTGCGTCTCGGCAAGTTCGCGGCGGGCGAGGAGCGTGAGCCCGACGACGTAGGCCCGCTCGGCGCCGTCAGGCATCCGCTATCCTCCGAAGCGGGTGATCTCGGGTCCGCCGCCGCTGTTCTGCGCGGCGGTGGCCATCTGGTCGCGCGACATCTCGGCCGTCGTCGAGATTCCCTGGACCTTGAGCTTGAACTCGTCGACGTTCGACGCCCAGCGAAGCGCCTCCTCATAAGAGATGAGCTTCTGCTGAAAGAGGTAGAAGATCGACTGGTCGAAGGTCTGCATGCCGTACTGCGACGTGCCCTGTGCGATCGCGCTATGAATCAGGTGCGTCTTTTCCTTGTCCATGATGCAATCGCGGATGAAGGCCGTGCTAATCAGCACCTCGACCGCCGGCGCGCGGCTCTTGTTGTCCACTCTCGTAATCAGACGCTGAGAGATGACCGCCTTGAGCACGCTCGCAAGCTGAATGCGAATCTGCTTCTGCTGGTGAGGCGGGAACACCGCGATGATGCGGTTGATCGTCTCGGTTGCGTCAAGGGTGTGGAGCGTGGAGAAGACCAGGTGGCCGGTCTCCGCGGCCAGCAGCGCCGTCTCGATCGTCTCGAAGTCGCGCATTTCGCCGACGAGAATGACGTCGGGATCCTGGCGGAGCGCGCTGCGGAGCGCATGCGAAAACGACATCGTGTCGACGCCGATCTCACGCTGATTGATGATCGACCGGTTATCACGGTGCAGGTATTCGATCGGGTCCTCGACCGTCATGATGTGCGCCGTGCGGGTCGTGTTGATCTCGTCGATCAGCGCCGCGAGCGTTGTGCTCTTGCCTGACCCGGTCGTGCCCGTCACGAGCACCAGACCGCGTTCTTCCGCGGCAATCTTCTTCAGGATGGGCGGCAGCGCCAGCTCGTCGATGGTCGATACACGCATCGGGATGACGCGGAAAATCATCCCGATGGTGCCGCGCTGCTGAAACGTATTGCAGCGGAACCGCCCGAGGCCCGCGACGCTGTACGCGAGGTCGACCTCCCGGTTTTCCTTGAACTTCTCGCGATGGCTCGTCGGCAACACGGCGGCCGCGACCGACACCATGTCGTCGTGATCGAGCCGCTTTTCCTCGGTCGCGGGGACGAGCATGCCGCGCACCCGCATCATCGGGTAACTACCGGCCTTGAGATGGAGGTCCGACGCGCCGTTTTCGACGGCGATTTTCAGGAGATCGTTGACGTGCACGCCTTCCTTTATCGACTCTTTGCGCTGCCCGATGTAGCCGCCGCCGGCGCTTGGACGGGCTGCAGCCAGCCATGCGAATCCGGTGCTTCGCCCTTCACGATCTTGAAGAAGCGCTGCTGGATAGCCTCGGTAATGGGGCCGCGGCGTCCTCGTCCAACCTTGATGCGATCCACGGAACGGATTGGGGTGACCTCAACCGCGGTGCCTACGAAGAACACCTCATCAGCGATGTACAAAACCTCGCGCGGCAGCGTCTCTTCCCGCACCGTGAAGCCGAGCTCACGTGCGATCGTGATGACCGAATCACGGGTGATGCCCCACAAGACAGAGTTCCCGATTGGGGGGGTGTAAATGATCCCTTCGCGGACGATGAAGATGTTCTGGCCGCTGCCTTCGCTCAAATTACCGTACGTGTCGAGCGCGATTCCCTCTGCGTATCCCTCGGAAATTGCTTCCATCTTGATGAGCTGCGCGTTCGCATAGTTTGCGACGCTCTTGGCCATCCCTGGAGTCGTGTTCGGCGCGTTGCGCGCCCACGTGGAGATCTTGACGTCGAGGCCTTCCTCGATCGCCTCCTTTGTGAAGTAGGCACCCCACTCCCACACCATGATGGCCACGTCGATCCCGCAGGGAAACGGGTTCACGCCCAGGCTGTCGTAGCCCCGATAAATCAGCGGCCGGATGTAGCAGGCTCGGAAGCCATTGGCGGTAATCGTCTCGAAGATGGCGTCGGTCAGCGCGGCAGCGTCGTATTTCGGTTCCATCCGGTAAATCCGGGCGGAGTCGAACAGGCGTCGGACATGCGCATCAAGGCGGAAGCAGGCCGGGCCCGACAGCGTGTCATAGCAACGCGCTCCCTCGAAGACGCCGCTGCCATAGTGGACGATATGCGAGCCGATGTGGATAGTGGCGTCCTTCCAGTCCACAAGAGACCCGTTCATCCAGATTTTGCCCGTGCCAGGAAAGGCCATGTATGACTCCTTCCTGAAGATCTTATACGGCCCCACCAAAAGGACCGAATGACGTGGTGGTAACTACTGACTTTCCCCGCAGAATGGGCACTTCGCCGTCCGTGCCTGGAGTGGCTTCTGACAGTGCCAGCAGAACCGCGGCTGCGGTGTCTCACGGCCACGAAGTCGGGACTGAATCTCCGCGACGGTTGCCTCCCTGGGTGCCGCAACGGCCGCTCGGCGGCGCGGGGCTGGTGCGAGGACGTCCGCAAGCAGGTCGGACGCGCGCTGATATCGCTGTGTGGGGTCGGCGGCGAGCGCTTTGAGGACGATATCGTTGACGAC
>DASTZI010000482.1:0-5279 GCA_035764385.1 Vicinamibacterales bacterium | reverse complement strand
CGCGCGCAGCGGGTATGGAGTACGCGTGCAGATCCATCGGCAGCATCACGTTCTCGAGCACGGTCATCGACGTCCACAGCGCACCGCTCTGAAACAGCACGCCGAAGGGAGGAGGGCCTTCGTTCGCGCGGTCGCTCAACGTCAGGCCGTCGAACAGGATGCGACCCGAAATCGGCGGCAGCAGGCCGATCATCGTCCTCAGCACCGTGCTCTTGCCGGACCCGCTTCCGCCGACGATCGCGAAGATCTCGGCGTCGCCGATCTCTACGTCGATTCCGCTTTGCACGATATGTCCGTCGTAGCCGACGGCAAGATCGTGGGCGCTGATCCGACTCGCGGCGCGGTCCATCTCAGACACCCAGCGCGTTCGCGCATACCGCGAACACGGCGTCGACTGCGATGATCATGACGATGGATGCGACAACCGCAGTCGTCGTCGCTGCGCCGACGCCCGCGGCGCTCCGGTCGGCGCGCAGCCCGCAGTAACAGCCGATCAACGCGACGAGCGCACCGAAGGCGAGTGCCTTCAGCGCCCCGATCGCGAAGTTTGCCGTCGCGATCGCCTGTTGCGTCTCCGTCACGTAGGCGTCGACCGAAATGTTCAGAAGGGGAGCCGCAACACAGAGCCCGCCGAGGAAGGCGAATGCGCACCCATAGACGTAAAGCACCGGCGTCAGCAGGCTCATCGCGATCACGCGAGGCAGCACCAGAAATTCGTCGGCCGAGACGCCAAGTGTGGTGAGCGCATCGATCTCCTCGTTGCCTCCCATCGTCGAGAGGCGCGCTGCAAAGCTCGCGCCCGTGCGGCCGGCGAGCACGATTGCGGTGAGAATCGGGGTGAGCTCGCGAACCGACGCGATCCCGACCAGGTCGGCAACGTAGATTCCTGCGCCGAAGGTCCGGAGCTCCAGTGCGCCGACGAAGCCGAGAATCGCGCCCATCAGCACATTCACGACCGCGACGATGACGAGCGCGCGGCTGCCGGACTCGGCGAGCACGTCGAGCAGGTCGCGTGCACGCACCCGTGCGCGGCCCATGAAAAAGCGCGGAGCGAGAAGGACGACCTCGCCGAGCAATTCGACGAACGCCGCCAACGCGCGTACTTCCCTAACAGCGAGCAGACCGACGCGCGCTACGCGGTTCTCCGGAGCGACACGATCATGGTGCGCCGGGAGACGGCCGGTCGCGAGCTCGATCAGCTTCTGAAGGTCGGCAGGGAGACCGCGAAGGGTGCAACTTGGCCCGGAAATCGGAAAGAGCCGCTCGATGCGCGTGAGGAACGCAGCGTCTTCGCTGTCCCATTTCCATTGGGGCGAGCTTTCGATCCGGATCGATTCGATGCCTGCGTCCGCGCGAATGCCGAATTCGTCGAGCGGTCGACCGAGCCACGAAGGATCGATGCCGTCCGCCGGGATCCGCAGCACGAGCTCGCGGTTCGCGATGCTGACGTCTGGGTGCATGGCAAGCCCCGAGCCGCGCTTTGGTTGGATTACACGCCGCGAGTCGCTAGTTCGCGAGCTTCAGCGCGAAGCCGTCGATGGAAAGATTGAGGTCCGCGCCTTGCGTGGTCCCACGCAGCCTGATCAAGACGCCGTTCTGGTTCTGCATGGCAATGCCCTCGCTCCCGCCGCCCAACGCCGCACCAGCCGACGCGGCGACGTAATCGCCGTCGAGATCGCTGAGCTTGCTGAGGTCGTACACGTCTCCAGTTGCCGTGAACGTGCCGCCACCCACTTCACCAACCGTCAACCCCTGGACTTGCACCGGATAATCCTGTCCGTGGAAGTGCAGCGTGCCACTGGCTTTCACGTAGCCGACGCCGATGGCCCCTCTACTGCCGGAAATGTCGAGCGTCGCATCGGGTGTGCCCGCGGCGTTGGATGCCAGCGGAGCAAAGGCGAACGCTAAGAAAATTGCAGCGACTGAGAGAATGCGATTCATGATTTTGATTACTCCGAAGTTGTGATGAAAACACTGAAGGAAGTTGACGCAGCCGACGCGCACTAGAAGTGCCATTCGAGCTGGAATTGCGGCGCGTTGACCTGCGTCCCGACTCCCGGCGGATTGCCGTATTTGTTGTGCCAGTACTCGTATCCGACGCCGACGTAGACCACGTTCTTGTGGCCGGCGAACACTTGACCAACGTCGACCATCAGCGACGTGCGCACCAGCGTTTCCTTCGCCGTATCGTGATTCGTGTAGTCCTTGCCTTTCGGTCCGACGAAATTCGCGAACCCCTGGAATTTCAACGGGACCGAGCCGACGTCGAAGGGAATGGCCCAACTGGCGTTGAGCATGTAAGTGGGATCGAACGTGATTTGAGAATGCGCACCGGGCTCGACGCAAGGCGGCGCTCCGCAGTGATTGCGTTCCTGGTAGTACCAAAGACCCACATCGAGGAATCCCGGGACGTCGAACTTGAGGGTCGGACCCACGACGATCACTTGCTTGCGCGCCGCCACGGCGTTGTCCTTGGCATTCAGGTCGAACCCCGCGGTCAGCGCGACGTCACGAATCACCCCAAACGCGAGAGGCGTGCCGGTGACCTTCCCATACTGCAGCTGGGTACGATAATTGATGTATATCTCCGCCGCCCCGCCCGAATCGGCGCCATTGGCGGGATCCTTGCTGTCCGATCTGAAGTAGTCGACGTTGAAGAAGTTGGCGCCTAACGAATAAGTGCTCGCGTGCGTGAATTGCACGATGTTCTTCGCGATGTCGAAGGGATTGTTCGGCTCGCGATATTTGCTGCCGTATCGATAGCCGATGAAGGTATCGCTGAAATTTTCGGCGGCCGCCGCCGATACCGACCATCCGGCATCCAGCGCAAGAAGCAGCGTCGTTGCAAAACGCACAGTGACCCGTTTCGGGTTCATTTCGCCGCGGTCCATGCGGCGGTCGAAGACGACAACCAATAGCCAGCCACCGCGTTGATTAGGAGCAGAGCCACCGCAACTGCGAGGACAGCGCTCACGCCGATACGGAAGACGAGCGCAGCACCTAGCGACGCGCCGATGAACATCGCGGCGATGGCGACGAGGCGGCGCCCGATGTTCGGGTTCGCGCCGCCCGCGAAATGCGAATCGGCGGCAAGTCCCGTGAAGGTCAGCGTCAAAACCGTCGTTGTCAGGTCGGGCACACCCAGGCGGCGCGCGGCGGCGTTCTGCAGGCCCATCGCGAACGCGAGAAGCACCACGAGGGTGTAGGCGAGGATTCCGCCACCCACGTCGGATGACGTGAGCGATACAACGAACGCGGCACCGACAACGGAAACTTGAGCGTAGGTTGCGAGCGCGAGAAATCGGCCGCGATGCTCGCCCGTGCTCGATCCAAGGCGGCCCGCAGCAAGGGCCCCCAGCAGAAACGAACCCATCGCAACCAGCGACACGGCAACTGAAAATTCGGAGACGCCGCCGGCCGCCAATCCCAGCAGAACCACGTTTCCCGTCATGTTGGCGACAAACACGTGACCGAGCTTGAGATAACTCACCGCGTCGACCAGCCCCGTGACGACAGTGAGCACGATGAGGAGCAGCGGCAGCGGACCATGACGCGCGTCTTGTGTCAGTGTTCCGACATCGACTATGGAGTTGGTGCTCTGCATGCGCGTCTCAGATCGAAGCGCCGTCGCTCTTGCGCAGATCGAGCCACGCGATGAGAAGAAAGCCGCCGATGAGTCCGAGGTGCTCGAAAAACGAGTTCTCGACCATGAAGCGTTGCGGCGGCTGCATTTCCCAAAATCGGTTGGCTAGGAACGTGGCGAACAGTGTGAACACGGCGAGCCACAAGGCACCGAGCCAACGGTAGCGTCCGGTCAAGATGAGCACGGAACCAGCGAGCTCGGTAACGATGGTCGCGACGGTAGCGACTGCCGCAAAAGGAAGTCCGAAGGCTTGCGTCTCGGCGACCGCGGCGTGGAAGTCGACAAGTTTCTGAAGGCCGCCCTGAATGTATGCGGCGCAGAGACCCAGCAATGCAATGAAGTGAACCGGCCGCGAGGCGAAGAGCGGGGCTATTTGATCGAGCAGGTTTGTCTGCGCAGAAGATTTCATCCGCCGCATGTTGCCCATTGACTCGACAAACGTTTATCCCCCGGCTGGGGGACCGTTGCGTTGTCCTTGCGGCGTGGCGCCTTGGATGTCGTCGTTGTACCGGGAGACGAATCACCCATTGGGGGGATGTTCGAGCAGCGTGTTCAAACACAGACTTCAGCGCGACGGGCGCCTCAAATCGAGGGCCCCAATCTCAGGAGATGCGCATGACCAACCCGAAGCTCGAAGTCCTCACGCCGCAGAACTCGCAGATCATCTTTATCGATCAGCAGCCTCAGATGGCGTTCGGCGTGCAGTCGATCGACCGCCAGACGCTGAAGAACAATGTCGTCGCGCTGGCCAAGGCAGCGAAGGTATTCAATGTTCCGACCACCATCACCACGGTCGAGACACAGGGTTTCTCTGGCTACACCTACCCGGAGCTGCTCGACGTGTTCCCCGACAAGCCGCTGCTCGAGCGCACGTCGATGAACTCATGGGACGACAAGAAAGTGCGCGATGCGCTCAAGGCCAACGGGCGCAACAAGGTGGTGGTGTCGGGCCTGTGGACGGAGGTTTGCAACAACACCTTCGCGCTGTCGGCGATGCTCGAGGGCGGCTACGAGATCTACATGGTCGCCGACGCCTCCGGCGCCACATCAAAGGAGGCGCAGGACTATTCGATGCAGCGGATGATCCAGGCCGGTGTCGTGCCGGTGACCTGGCAACAGGTGCTGCTCGAATGGCAGCGTGACTGGGCCCGCAAGGAGACCTACGACGCCGTGATGGCCATCGTGCGCGAGCATTCCGGTGCCTACGGCATGGGCGTCGATTACGCCTACACCATGGTGCACAAGGCGCCGCAGCGTACCTCGAAGGTCCATGAGGCGCTGGCGCCGGTGCCGGCGAAATAGGAGTCACGCGGCATGGCCGATATGCGCACCTATCTTGTTTCCCTCGGCGCCGGCCTCCTGGTCGGCATCGTCTACAGCCTGCTCAACGTGAGATCGCCGGCGCCGCCCGTGGTGGCGCTGGTTGGGCTGCTCGGCATCCTCGTAGGCGAGCAGATCATCCCCGTGGCCAGGCAGATGCTGGAGGGCTCGCATCTCGCCGCCGCGTGGCGTCAGTCGCAGTGCACGTCCCACATCTTCGGCATGCTGCCCGGGAGTCACGAGCAGGCAACGCAAGCCAAGATTGACTCCGCATCAAACGAGAAGACATGACCGAACCAGATTCGAGCGCTGATCT
>DASTZI010000481.1:0-5305 GCA_035764385.1 Vicinamibacterales bacterium | reverse complement strand
CGCCGCTCATCTCGAGGAAAACCGGGCAAGTGTGGTGGTGCGAACCCGCGGCAACGGGAACGGGCATGTCCTCATTTCCATCCGCGATCGCGGCGTCGGAATCGCGTCCGAAGACATGGCGCACATCTTCGACCCGTACTTCACCACCCGGCGCGCTGGAACCGGACTCGGCCTCCCGATTTCCAAAAACATCATCGAAGGCCTCGGGGGCACGCTTGCCGTCGACAGCGAGCTCGGCGTCGGCACCGAGATCCTGATCGATCTTCCAATCACGCCGGCCGAGGTACACCAGTGACCAGCATCCGTGGATCGATCCTGCTCGCCGACGACGAGGAAAAAATCCTCAAACGGCTCGGCCGCGCGTTACGCGACGAGGGACATGAGGTGGTCGAAACGACCTCGGCCAAGGGCGCCCAGCGCCAGCTCGTCGAGAAATCATTCGACCTTCTGGTCGTCGACAACGTGATGCCGGGAATGACCGGCCTGGAGCTCATTCGCGAGATGGCGCAGACGATGCCGCCGTCGGAACGCCCGCAGGTTCTGATGATGACGGCGCACGCCACTGTCGAAAGCGCGATCGAAGCGATGAAGCTTGGCGCGCTGGACTATCTGCAGAAGCCGTTCGAAGTCGAAGAGCTGCTCGCGCTCGTCAGCCACGCGCTCGAACACCAGCGCCTGCGATCGCAGCGACAGTATCTGATCAGCGAACGAAGCGCTGAATTCAACCAGTACGGCATCGTCGGCCGAAGCCGCGCCATGCAGGAGGTGATTCAGCGCGCCGAGCTCGTGGCACAGACAAAAAGCACCGTGCTCATCATGGGTGAAACGGGCACGGGAAAAGAGATGGTCGCGCGCGCCATTCATCATCGCAGCGCCCAGCGCGACATGCCGCTCATCAAGGTCAATTGCGCGGCGATTCCCGAGACGCTGCTCGAATCCGAGCTGTTCGGCCACGTACGCGGCGCCTTCACCGGGGCGACGATGACCAAGCGCGGCAAGTTTGCGCTGGCCGACGGCGGCTCTATTTTTCTCGACGAAATCGGCACGATGACAACCGCCATTCAGGCGAAACTGCTGCGCGTGCTGCAGGAGCGGGAATTCGAACCGCTTGGGGCCGAACGGACGCAGCGTGTGGACGTACGCGTGATCGCGGCCACCAATCGCGATCTCAAGCAGATGGTGTCCGAGGCGAAATTCCAGGAGGACCTCTATTACCGCCTGAACGTCATCCCCATCCAGATTCCGGCGCTCCGCGAACGGCGCGAGGATATCGGTGTGCTGATCGATCACTTCGTGGAAAAGCACCGCCAGCGGACGGGAAAGCACATCGAGAAACTGGATGACGATGTCGTTGACGCGCTGCAGAAATACGAGTGGCCCGGCAACGTGCGCGAACTCGAAAACACCATCGAGCGTGCGGTGGTGCTGGCGACGGGCCCGGTGATCACACGCTCCGCCGTGTCGCTGCTCGGAGCGTCATCAACGCCTTCCCCAGGGCTCCCCTCGATGCGACTGCATCAGAACCTCGAATGGGTCGAACGCGAAACGATCCGACGCGCGCTGGACCAGTCCGGAGGGGTGAAGAAAGAAGCGGCGGAGTTGATGGGGATTAGCCAGCGCGCGTTGAGCTACTACCTGGCGAAGTACCGCATCGACTGACGCAGCCGCGTTTACGTGATGCGTGCCGATTTACTCGCGACGAAACGAGCGCTTGCTTCGGTCTGTCGATTCCGGCCACCATTCGTCGAAACTCCGCCCCAGTAGATCGGAACCAGCTTTGCACGTGGGCGCCCATCCCTTCACCTGGAGCTGTCTGCCACCATGTTCGAATCCTGCTTTCGCCGGTCGCTCTGGATGGTTCTTCTTGTCGGCCTCGGCTCGTTCGCTGTCGCGTGTGATGAGAAGCTTTCCGACCTCGCAGGACCTTCGCCGAATCTGGAGCCGACGTTTTCGAGCGTTCAGCACGAGATTTTCGAAGCGCGAGATGCCGCCGGACGCGCAGCATGTACGGAGTGTCACACCGATGTCGGCGGCCGGACGCCGAGCGGCGGTCTGAACCTGCGTCACGAGGTTGCGTATGCGTCTCTCGTCAGCGTCGCGAGCCGCGGCAAGACCGGTGCGGTCCGCGTCATCCCGGGTGATGCGGACGACAGTTACATCGTTCAGAAGCTCGAAGGCCGGCCTGGCATTGTCGGCGAGCGAATGCCGCGAACCGGGGGTCCGTACCTCACCCAGGGCCAGATGACCATCCTCAAGCGCTGGATTGCTACCGGCGCTAACAACGATTAGGAGCCCGCATGGCAGTCAGGCGACTTCTTGCGGCCGCCGCGCTTTGCGCCGCGGTCCTGTGGGTGACGCCCGCGCATGCGCAGCAAACGGCAGCACAGCCTGCTGCGCCTGCGGAGCGCGACCCGGATCAGAACCTCAATGCACTGCAACCCGACTTCACCATCTCGACGCTGCCGACGACGCTTCGACTGCCGCGATACAAATTCGATTTCCGCGTCACGCACCGATTCGGACGCCCTCTGAATCAGGGTGACTTCAGCGATCTGCTTTCCGATTTCTTCAGCCTCGACTCCAGCGCACAGATAGGGCTGGAGCTCCGGTTCGGTTTTTTCCGCGGCACGCAGGGCGGCATCTACCGCACCAACGACCGCACAATCGAGTTCTTCGCTGAGCACAACGTGATGAAGGAATCCGACACGCATCCCCTTGGACTCGATGCGTACGCGGCAATCGACGGGACGAACAATTTCACGGACAGTTACTCGCCGGCGCTTGGGGCAATCGTGTCGCGCACGGTGGGGAGATTAGGAACGGTCTACGCTGAGCCGATCTGGGTCAACAACACGAATCCGTTACCGTCGGAAATCGTCGATCACAACAGTACGTTCATGTTCGGCCTCGGCGGACGTTTCCGAGTCCGGAGAACAGTGTACGTTGTCGTCGAAGGCGCGCCGCGGCTCGCGGGATTTGATCCCGATCGAGCGCACCTCGCATTCGGGATCGAAAAGCTGGTCGGCGGCCATATGTTCCAATTGAACGTCTCAAATGGGGTGGGGACAACAATCAGCCAGGTCGCGCGCGGCGGAACCAGGCACGATTGGTTTCTCGGCTTTAACATCACGAGGAAATTCTGGCGGTGAAGCAATTCTGGGTTCGAGCGATCCTGGCGGGTTTCGCAGCCTCGATGCTGATGGTCACGGCGTGCGGCGGCGGAGGTGGAACGTCCCCAAGTCCGGCGCCACCCCCTGCACCGACTCCGGCGCCTACACCGAGCCCGACGCCAACTCCGACGCCGACGCCAACTCCAACGCCGACGCCAACTCCAACGCCAACACCCACACCAACGCCCACGCCTGGTGGGGGCACGACGGTGACCATCACGTCCGCAGGCGTGTCACCGAGGACGCTAACCGTCCCGCCGGGGACACGCGTGACATTCGTGAACAACGACACGCGGGTACACGAGATGGATTCCAATCCGCATCCGGAGCACACCGACTGTCCTGAGATGAATCTGATCGATCTCATCAGCCCCGGACAGACAAAGTTGACAGGCAATCTGAATACTTCGCGCACGTGTGGGTACCACGATCATCTGAACCCGAACACCAACAGCCTGATGGGCTCGATCGTCATCCAGTAGTTACTCGGACGTTTCGCCCGGCTTCAACTCCAACACCTGAATCCCTCGCGGCTGGACGAGCGCCTTGAGCGCCTCGGGCGTTCCCGTCAGGAGCGGGAACGTCCCCCAGTGCATCGGAACGATCTGTTTCACACCGAGGAACTCGGCCGCCCGGGCGGCCTGCACGGGATCCATCGTGAAGCGATCGCCGATGGGGAGAAACGCAATCGTCGGCGCGTACAGTTCACCGATCAGGCGCATGTCGCCAAACAGGCAGGTGTCACCGGCGAAGTAGATCGACATCCCGTCTTCAAGACGCACGACGTATCCGGCCGGCTCGCCCATGTACACCATCTGGCCGTTGTCGACATATCCGCTGCTGTGCCGCGCATCGGTCATCGTGATACGCACGCCGCCGATGTCCTGAGAGCCACCCTTGTTCATCGGCGACGTATTCGCGATGCCCTTGCGTGTCAGCCAGTCACAGAGCTCGAAAATGCCGACGACGGGCGCCCCGCTCTCGCGGGCACAGGCGACGAGATCTTCGATGTGATCGAAATGGCCGTGCGAGGCAAAGATGAGATCGACCTTGGGCGGCTTCTTCACCGACTCGGGACACGAGGGATTCGACGACAGCCATGGATCGAACAGGAGCCGCTTGCCTCCGGGCGTTCGCACGATAAATGTCGAATGTCCCAGCCACGTGATTGAAAGCCTTTGCGATCCCACACCCCGAATCTACCGCATGCCGGACCTTCTCTGGACGCTCGCCCGCCTGTTCACTCGCGGCTCCGATTCCACGCTCGAAGCCGATGCGGCCGTACGGTTGAGAAGAACCGGTCCGAAAATGCTGCGCGCCAATTGGCTCCGGGGAACGCATGTTTTCAGAGGGAACGGCCATGGATCCAGCCGCGTTCGTCGAGACCGTACGGCCGCGTCGGCGATGAGATCTGACCCGCTGTGTCCGGCGAGCGGAGCAGTCGCCGACACCTCAATTACACTAGGAACAGATGGTCGAAGCGCCGCTCGAGTTCATTCGGCCTCGTGAGCCAAAGCCGCCATGGCTCAAGGTGCGTGCGCCGGGGTCAGAGAACTACCTGAAGCTCAAGGGCGTGATGAAGGAGCTGAAGCTCCACACCGTCTGCGAGGAAGCACGCTGTCCGAACATCGGTGAGTGCTGGCATCACGGGACGGCGACCTTCATGATTCTCGGCGACGTGTGCACGCGCGCATGCGCGTATTGCGCGGTCGCGCACGGCAAACCGAATGAGCTCGATCTGGCGGAGCCGGCACGTGTCGCGGATGCAATCGATCGGATGGCGCTTCGGCATGCGGTCATCACGTCCGTCGATCGCGATGATCTGGCCGACGGCGGCGCATTCATCTTTGCCGAGACGATTCGCCGGACCCGGGAACGCGTGCCAGGCTGCCGCATCGAGGTGCTGATCCCGGATTTCCAGGGCCTGGAGTTTTCGCTGCGAACGGTCCTCGATGCCGGACCGGACGTGCTCAATCACAACATCGAAACGGTGCCGCGGTTGTACCGGATGGCACGCTCCGGCGGCAAATACGCGCGGTCGCTGGAGCTGCTCGATCGTTCGAGGCGTTACCGTCCGGCGATTGCGACCAAGACAGGCATCATGGTCGGCCTCGGCGAAACCGTGGACGAACTGG
>DASTZI010000480.1:0-6306 GCA_035764385.1 Vicinamibacterales bacterium | reverse complement strand
CTCGAGATAAGATTCGCGCATCTCGATCTGCGGTTGAAAAACCAGCGGCACCCACAAATCAGGCGAGCGGCGCACCCGTTCACCGAAAAACTCGGGAGGAGTTACGCCGACCACGGTAAAGGACTTGCCGTTCAGGAATATTTCTTTGTTGAGAATCTGCGGATCTGCGTTCCAGTGTTGCTTCCAGTAGCCATAACTCATCACTGCTGCCGCAGGAGCGCCCGGTTTGTCGTCCGCCGGAGTAAGCACGCGCCCCAGTAACGCCTTCACACGCAGGACTTTGAAATAATTGCCGGAAACCAGATGGCTGGAGGCGCGTTGCGCGGCTTCAGTCCCCTGCACGCGGCCAGTGGTGACACTCACCGGGGATTCGCCGCTGCGAAACGCGCTTAATTCCTGGTAACTCTGATCATGCTCGAGAAAATATTTGTACGACGAGTAGGAAAACCGCCGCCACTCTCCGATCGTCGGATCTCCGTTCGAGGTACCTTCATTACTAGCTTCGCTGAAGAGAACCAGTTCATGCGGCTCGCTTACCGGCAGCGACTTCAAGCTCACTGCGTAGAGCAGTGTGAAGATTGCAGTGTTGGCGCCGATACCGAGCGCGAGAGTGGTCACCGCAACCGTCGTGAAACCTGGACGCTTAATCAGATTCCTTATGGCGTAACGAATGTCGCTAAAAAGAGAGTCCATGATGCTCCTTATTAAGCGCGCCGTTATTTCACTTCCACGACCATTAACGCGGCGTCGTCCTCAAACTGGTCGTCACAGAATTCGCTGACGCATTTCATGATTGTCTGCTGCAAATCCGCTGCGCTTCGCCGCCGCTCACGCGCAAACACTTCAGCCAGACGTCCCTCGCCGAACTCTTCACCGAAGGCGTTGCGCACTTCGGTAACGCCGTCGGTGAACAAAAGGAGTCGATCACCTGAATGCAATTCAATTTCGTCTTCGCTGTAGGTGGTATCGGCGAAAGCTCCGAGCACGCGGCCACCGGTTACCAGGTCCAACAATTCGCCATTTCGGCGCACCAACAGGGGCGGATTGTGACCCGCGTTAGTGAACTGAAGCACGCGGTGTCGCACATCCACCAACCCGTAGAAACACGTTATGAACCGGTTCAAAGGACTGTTGCTGTGAAGGAGTCTGTTCAACTGCAAGCACAGATCGCCCGGCATCACGTCTGCCGAGGCGGCGGACTTCAGCGCAGCTTGCATGTTCGACATCATCAAGGCTGCAGGCAGTCCCTTGCCTGAGACGTCTGCTATGCAGAGTGCCGCACGTTCCGCGCTGACTGGAAATGCCGCGAGGTAATCGCCGCCTATCTTGCCTGCGACGCGCCAGGCTGATGAGAAAACAAAATCTTCAAGCTCAAGGTCAGCGGCAGACATCAGCTGTCTTTGTATTTGCCGCGCTTCTCGTAACTCCTGCTCGAGGTTTCGCTGGTTTGCCCGTCGTCGTAACGCTTGCCGTTGCAGACGACGGCGGACTCTTCCCTGCTCGACTTGTGCCCGCAAAACTTGCAACAACCGAGAGTTTTCCCACGGCTTTTGAACAAAATCGCGGACCCCGCGGCGCATCGCCTCAACCGCCAGGTCGACGGTTCCCCAGGCCGTCATCACGACTATTGGCAGCGATCTGTCTTCTGCTTGAATGCGAGTGATCAGGTCGAGACCTTCCTGACCTGAGGTTGTGTCGCGAGCGTAATTCAGATCGATGAGGACCACATCGAATCGATTTCTCTTGATTGCCTCGAGGACCGCGGTTGGCGATGTAGCCGCTTCAGTCTGGTAGCCGGCTGTTTTCAGCAACAGGCGCAAGGCGACCACTACGTCCGGTTGATCGTCCGCGATGAGGGTTCGGGGAATGTGCTCTGCCCGTGCACTCATGGCAAATTACTATTCTCGTTTGCAGTTCAGCTTTTCGGCCCGAGCGCGAAGCCGCCGAAGAGCTGCTTCCTCCCAATTCTGGTTACGAACCGTCGACTCATGGCGCCTTGCTAAACCATTCGACGATTTGACGGTTCCGATCTTCTCGGTTCTGTGGCAGCGAATGACCATCCCGCTCGTAAATGTGGAGCCCATATACTTTGCCGCTTGCCTGGAGCGCAGTAGCCATTCGCAGCGCTTGATCGACTGGGCACAAGCGATCCACGCGGCTGTGAAGAATCAGGATCGGGACGCTGAGCTTGTCGGCCCAGTACACGGGTGACCTATCGCGGTACAACTCCGCTGCGTGATTTGCGTAACCGGGCCACGCCTTGGCCCAGCCGTCGTACGACTCGTCACCGTTCACAAATTCCGGCCGATACCGGCCCAGCGCTTCGAGATCGGACGCGCCGGCAATCACGACCGCGGCCCGGATGGCTGGCCCACGTTTGAGCACCTGATACGTCATCGTGCCACCGCGCGAGATCCCCATCATGTAGACGCGTTCTCGATCAACGAAATCGAGTGATGTCAGCGCGCGTATGAGATTCAAGACGTCGT
Source organism: Vicinamibacterales bacterium (assembly GCA_035764385.1). GTDB lineage: Bacteria > Acidobacteriota > Vicinamibacteria > Vicinamibacterales > UBA2999 > Gp6-AA40. The sequence goes on along the minus strand of DASTZI010000480.1, from coordinate 3,817 downwards.
TCACGTCAGCACCGCCCCATTCGTCACGCTTCGCCGTGGCTCCGTGAAACCGATAATCCGAAGCGATGATGACAAAGCCAGACTTCGCGAGCAGATAGAGATCCACAATCGTGAGGCAGGCAATGTGCTCACGATTACATGAGTGATCGTCATTCGTTATGCGGCCATAGTCACCGGTTCCGCCTCGGTTGTAGACGATCACTGGCCATTTGCGATTGCCTGGATTCTTCGGACGAATCAGAACTCCGGGCACCTCGAGTCCATCACTTGCGTACCGGATATCGAGAATGTCGAAGATCTGTTGGGCTCGCGCCTCTTCGTACTGTGTCCGTGGAAAGTACGAACGGCCGAAGTCATCGAGGGAATCAAAAGCGGGTAATGGCGCGCGGAGTTTGGAGTTAAGAATCTCTCCGTCGCGTGGTTGCGCGCCAACCGAAAATGCGGACAACGTTAATGCGAGAACCAGAGCAGCGATCGCGCCTCGGCCACGGAAGCATAGATGGCGGGTTTCGTGGTTAGCTGACATACCCTCAGTTACTCCGATCGCAGCGCCTGCATAGGATCCACACGCGACGCACGGACAGCGGGCAGCAGCGACGCGAGGATCGCCGCGGTCACCAGCAGCGTTGCCGCTCCGGCGATTGGCAGCACGCTCGGCATCCGAATCACGCCGAACAGCGCGCCCGCCAATCGCGTCAGCACGATTCCACCAAACGCGCCGACAATAATGCCCGCGGCGGCTATGACCGCGCCCTCGCGGAGGATGCGGGCCAGCAGACGACGCGGCGCGGCTCCGAGGGCGAGCCGGATGCCGAACTCACGCGTGCGAGCGCTCACCGAAAACGCCAGCACGCCGGCGACGCCGACAATCGCAATCGTCAGCGCCACGACCGCAAAGCCCCCAAAGACGAGCGCGTTTAGTCGATCGGGTGCTAGCACCTCGGCGCGCACGTCCTCCAGGGTTGCCGGCCGGTCGATCGGCTGCTCCGCCGACCTCTCGCGAATGATGCGCGTGATCGACGGCACCAGCGCGTAGGGATTTTCCATACGCGTGCGGACGAACAGCCGGTCGCTGATCCCCGGGCTATAGACCGTCATGACCGGCCTCGGCACGATGTTCTTGTCGTCGATGTCCGCAACGACGCCCACAATGCGCCGCGGTTTGGGGCTGACGCCGCCAAACTGCAGGAAGTTCGAATCGGTCCACATGAACCCGTGATTAAGGGCAGCCTCGACACTCGGGAACATCCGCTGCGCCAGACTCTGACTGACGATTACCAAGGTTTCATCGTTGCGCGCGTCGTCGTCAGTGAAATCGCGGCCGGCAACGATCGGCACGTCCAGCGTGGCAAAAAATCCCGGCGACGCGCTGCGCCATTGGGCCTGCGGATCGTCTTCACCATCCACTTTCGCATACCCTTCGACCGAGAATTGTCCGTCGCAGCATCCATCCCGCCAGGGCACCGAGGATCCAAACGACACGAGATCGACGCCAGGCAGCCTCTCAACCTGCTGCCTGACGTCCTGGTAGAAGGAGAGAGTCTGATCCTCCGTCCGGCCGCTGCTCATTACCGGGACGTTCACCGCGAGCACCTGCCGCGTCTCGAAGCCGGGCCGGGTACGCTGTAGCGCGATCAGAGTCGTCAACAACATGCTGGCGCCCGCCAACAGCACGAATGACGCGGCGATCTGCGTGACGGCAAACAGCCGAAGGCGGCGGTTCGTGCCCGACGTGATGCGGACTCCGCCGCTGGAGAGTCCCAGACCGCAGGCGGCGCTGGCTGACGGCAGTCGCGGCACGAACGCCAGCAGCACTGCCGCCGCGAACGCCAGGCCCACGCCGACCCAGAGCACACTCGAATCGACAGTCAGGTCGAGCGCGCGAACCGAGAAGCGAGACGCATAGCGGCCCAGGATTGGCACCATCCACTGCGCGACGATCACACCGAGTAACGCCCCGATGCCGCAGAGCAGCAGGCTTTCCGCGAGCAGTGTGCGGCGCAGGGCGCCCGCACTCGCGCCCAGCGCTGCCCGTACGGCTAGCTCCCCTTCGCGCCGGACTGATCGGGCCAGGATCAGGTTCGCGACGTTGGAGCACGCAATGACGAAGATGAGCGCCGAAGCGGCCAGCAGAAGGAGGAGCACAGTTCGCGCCGGCGACACGATCTGATCCCGCAGCAACTTCGCGTCGATCCGAAAGTCGGATCTCGCCGGGTACGCCTCGGGGTGTTCCTTGAGGATGGTGCTGTAGACGGTGCGCAGCTCAGCGCGCGCCGCCTCGAGATCCGCGCCGGGTGCCAGGCGGGCGAACAGCTCCGTCATTCGATGAGTGCGCCCCGTCACCATCGTTGCCCCCAGGTGGTGGGGGCTCGTGACGACGTTCGCGATGATCTCGGTCTCGGTCGGATAGGGCACGGATGGTTCGAGGATGCCAATGACGGTCGCTGAGCGCGGCTTGTTCGAACCCAAACGCACCATCTTGCCGATGACGTTGGGATCGCTCCCCAATGCCGTGGTCCAGAAGCGATGGGTCAGCACCACCACGCCCGCGGCATTTGGGCCATCGTCGCTGGCGTCGATCAGACGACCACGCAGGGGCCGCAGACCCATCACGTCGAAGAACGAGCCGCCCACCACTCCGGCACGAACAATACGAGGCTCGCCGAGTCCGACCATCGTGAAGCTGATGGTCGAGAAGTCACCAATCGCGGTTACTGTCTTCAGCCGTGAGCGCAGATCGATGAGTTCTGGGATCGAGAACGTGGCATTCTCGACAGCGACGCCCGGCGCGCTTTGGCGGATGTAGATGAGCCGCGATTCGTCCCGATTGACCAGTGGGCGCAGAAGCACGCCACGAACGACGCTGAACATAGCCGCATTGGCGCCGATGCCCAGCGCGAGGGTGACGATGACGGTCAGCGCCAGTCCCTTGGCGCGAGTCAACGATCGGAACGCAAATTTCAAGTCGCTGATGAAGCTCATCGGTCCCCCTTTCGCGACGAACTCAACTAACCACTTTCAACTTCAAAGACTTTGAGCTGCTGCCGGGATCCGCCCTGACCACGACAAACAGTCGATTTCAATTCCCAACAATCCAACCATCTTCAAGTCGGACGATCCGATTGCCGTACGCGGCATTGATTTCGGAGTGCGTTACCTGAACGATGGTGGTCCCTTCGTCATTCAGTCGCTTGAACAAATCCATGATCTCTTTGCCCTGCGCTGAGTGAAGGTTGCCAGTTGGCTCGTCCGCCAGAATCAAACGTGGGTTTGCCACCACGGCGCGCGCAATTCCCACCAGTTGTTGTTGCCCGCCCGAGAGCTGAGTCGGATATAAGTCCTTCTTGCCGACGATCTGGAAGCGGTCCAGCGTATCGCACACGATCGACTGTCGTTCCTTGCGGCCTACGTCGCGGTACGAAAGCGGCAATTCCAGATTTTCAAAAACTGTCTGATCGTCCAGCAGGTGATAACTCTGAAATACGAATCCGATGTTGCGATTTCGCAGCTCAGCACGCTTTTTGGTATTCAATGAATGGACCGGCACTTCGTCGAATACATACTCGCCGTTCCACGAATGATCGTGCATGCCGAGAATGTGCAGCAGAGTCGATTTGCCCGCGCCCGACGGACCCATGATCGACACAAACTCGCCCGCCCTGATATCCAGATCGATCCGGCGCAGCACGTAAGTTCTGGTCGGACCATGCGGGAACGACTTCTCGACGCCACGCAAACTGATCATTGAATAGCTCCGAAACCACTCTCGGCCAATTCGCGTTTCGCTTCCTGAATCTCGCGGCGATCGGAACCGGCC
>DASTZI010000479.1:0-50554 GCA_035764385.1 Vicinamibacterales bacterium | reverse complement strand
AGGTTCCCATAGACGCCCGCCATCATGTCGTCGAGCACGACGCCAAATCCCCCGGGCAGCAGCTCGAGACGCCTCGCAGGCCACGGTTTCACGATGTCCAGCACGCGAAATATGAAGAAGCCGGCGATCGCACCCCAGATGTTCACGGGATGGAGCGCCAACGTCATGAGCATGCCCACGACTTCGTCGATCACGACGGGACCTGGATCGATACCTCCGAAGTGATGTTCGGCTTCCGTCGCACTCCACAAGCCGATGACGGCAATGACCGCAATCGCCCCGAGTTCGAACGCGGTCGACTGCTGACGCCGAATCAGATAGTAGAAACCCAGAGCCACGAGCGAACCGAATGTTCCTGGCGCGACGGGAGCGTAGCCGACGTGCGCGCAGGTGGCGACGAATACACCCAGACGACGGAGGGTCATGGGCCGCAGACCGCCCCGATCAGACCGACCGCAGGCGAACGACTCGGGTGCCGGCGTACCGATCGTGCAGTGCGCGATGGTCGCCGAACAGCGCCGGAATGAAACCGAGGCCGAAGAACAGGAAGGACACGATCACGGCCGATGTGCGCCGCAGTGCACGGCCGGCATCCACCGGCCTGCCGTCATCATTGACGACGCAGGTGCCGAGCGCCATCTTGCCGATCGTCTGGCCACCCACGGCGGTGAACGCGCACAAGTACGACACCGTCAGCAACGTGAGAAATGTTGCCAGTGGCGCGACGGGCAGCGTGGTCCACTGCTCCATCGACAGGCCAGCCATCCGCACCGTGAAGTACACGACCGCGGCGTCGATGCCGAACAGAATGATCCCATCGATCAGCGCTGCTGCAAGCCGCACGACGGGACGGATCGACTCGACGAGGGCCGTTGGGACCGCGACCGTGCTGGATGGTGACATCACGGGCCGATCGGGTGTGCTCTGGCGCTCCTGCTGCGCGGCGGCACGTTCCACACCTTCCTCCGGAAACTGCAACGCCGGAGGTGATCCCGTTCGCGAAATCGGACGCAGCACGGCACGCAGGCGAGGTGTGTCCGGCGTTCGTCGAACAGCCAGCGGAGGCCGCGGCGCGGCCGGCATCTTGATGAGCGGCTCGTCGTCGCGTTCCTGTCCGCGCTTGAACAATGGGAGTGCGCGTTCGCTCGAACCAGCCGCCGGCTGGACCGGCATCGCCGATAGGAACGGCGCGATGGGCTTTGGCGCCACGGTGATGTCGACCGGCGTCTCGGCAAAGGTCGACAGCGGCGGCCCAGCCGTGTCGTCGAAGGTCGGCGGCGTCAGCGGAAGATCGGAGGCCGGGTCGGCGGTTGCTTCCGCTTCGGGGACGCGAGTGCCGAACTCGATTCGCGGTTCCTCGTGCGCTCCTTCGACGCCCAACCATGGATCGTTATCCGGAGCGATGTGTTCAACCACACGAACCGGAACGTCATCGATGGCCGCCGGATGGATCTCGTAATCGGCGGGCTCTGATTCAGCGACCGAGAGAAGCGAAAAATCGTAGCCGCAGTTCTTGCAGCGGTCGCCTGTCTCGAAACCCAGGTAGTGGCACTTGGGGCACTTCACCGCGCTGTTCCCGTTGGCGTTGATGCCTGCGCATTTGCGGCCGACGCGAGCAGGACGCGTTGAATGTCCGCCCGAAGCCGATCCGCCTGCGGACGCGCCGGATCCGCGATACCGATGCCGTCGAGCGAACGAAGGGCATCGCGCAGGTGGCCGCCGGCGTACAGCTCGCGGGCGCGCTCGAGCAGTGTGTCGGCGGTGCGAACGATGGGCACCGGTTCAGGCGCCGTTTGTGGCAGGGGGCGCGCATCGGCGGGCACATCGACGAGCCACGACAACGCAGGGGCGGCGCCGAAAAACATTGCCGCCGACACTGCAACCACAGCTACGCCAGCCGCGACCCACGGCCACGATGGCCGCCGTGCCAGCGAGGTCGGATCATTGGAAAGACGCCGTGCCGGAACTCGTTTGCGCTGGAGCGGCAAATCAAACCCGGTTCCCTCGAGCTGCTCCATCCGTCCGAGCAACACGAGCGCCTGGTCGCTGGGCGCGCCCTGATCGACGGCACGCGTCAGCAGGTCGCGAGCGCGTTCGACTTCTCCCGCCTTGTACGCGTCCAGGCCGCGATGCAGGAGCTCCTCCGATTCGCGCTGACGCTCCGCGATCGCCGTGCGTGCGCGATCGATGTACGCGCGGGCGCGATTGTGATCGCGATCGAGAAAGATGACGCGCGTCCAGATGTTGATCGCCTGTTCGTATTCCGCGGCGAAGTACTGATCCAGACCAGAAACGAGAAGTTCTTCGATGCGCGCCGCGCGGTCGGCGGCGGTTGATGCAGGCGTCTTTGCAGGATCGGTGCGCTGTGGCTCCGTCATCAATCGATAAGGATGTCCTGGATTGCCGCAGCGATTATGGGGCAAATGCTGCGATCCGTCAACGAATTAGGATTATTCACGTGGCGATCATCGAGTGCGTGCCGAACATCAGCGAAGGGCGCCGTCCCGAGGTCGTCGCGCGGATCGTCGACGCGGTTCGGCGCGTTCGCGGAGCGCGCCTGCTCGACTACTCCTCCGACGCGTCACACAACCGATCGGTACTGACGATGGCGGGCGATGCGGCCCCGCTGAAAGACGCGGTCCTTGCGCTGTTCGAAACTGCGCTCGCCGACATCGATTTGCGCATGCACACGGGCGAGCATCCACGCCTTGGCGCCGTCGATGTCGTGCCGTTCGTTCCGATCGAAGGCGTGACGATGGAGGAATGCGTCGCGTTGGCCAAGGAGACCGCGCGAACGGTCGCGGAGCGGTTCGCGTTGCCTGTCTACCTGTACGAAGAAGCATCCTCCAATCCGCTCCGCAAGAATCTGGAGGACATCAGGCGCGGCGAATTCGAAGGACTCGCGGCCAAAATGACCGCCGACGGGTGGGCGCCGGATTATGGTCCGCCGACGCCACATCCGGCCGCGGGCGCCGCCGTCATCGGTGCCCGGATGCCCCTCATCGCGTACAACATCAACCTCGCGACCGATCGTCTCGATGTGGCAAAGAAGATTGCCGCCGCGATCCGGTTCAGCAGCGGCGGGTTCCGATACGTGAAAGCGATGGGTGTGACGCTCGCCGATCGCGGCATCGTGCAGGTGTCGATCAATCTGACCAATTACGAGAAGACGCCAATGTTGCGTGTGTTCGAAGCCGTGAAGCGCGAGGCCGAACGATACGGTGTCAACGTGCTGGAAAGCGAGATCGTTGGCCTGGTCCCCTCAGCCGCGCTCGTCGATGCCGCACAGTCGGTGCTTCAACTGTCGCAGTTCAGAAACGATCAGATTCTAGAAGCGCGGCTTCGGACAGACAGCGGAGAAGTGGAAAAGTTGAAAAGTGGAAAAGTGGAAAAGTAAGTAGACAGTGCAACGAGCTGGTCCGAACTCTCCGTAATTCGTTTGAATGCGAGCGGCACCCACCCTGCAGTAATCGCCGGTATGGTGAACTTTGAACTTTCTTCTCCACTTTTCCACTTTTCCACTTAGACCGCGTCCTCCTCCTCCGCTTTCCTGGGCATGATCCCGAACGCCCGCATCTTGCGATACAGATTGCTGCGCTCGATCCCGAGTGCGTCCGCAGTGCGTGAAATGTTTCCCTGCTGAGCGGCGAGCGCGCGAAGGATGTACTCGCGCTCGAACCGATCGCGCGCGTCGTGGAGCGGCGTCATCGTGGCCGGCGCAGGTATCGAGAGTTCTGCGCCAGGCGCGCTCCCCTGATCCAGGAACGCGACGTCGCGAGCGGCGATGCGCTCTCCAGGCACCATGATCATCAGCCGCTCGACGAGGTTTCTCAACTCACGGACATTGCCGGGCCACGGATAGCGCTGCAGTGCCGTGACCGCGTCCGCGTCGAAGACCTTCGGCCGGCGCCCTTCCTCACGAGCGAGGATCGCCATGAAGTGATCCGCCAGAAGAGGAATGTCTTCCTGCCGATCGCGCAGCGCCGGTACGAAGATCGGGACCACGTTGAGGCGGAAATAGAGGTCCTCGCGAAAACGCCCGCCACGAATCTCGGCCGGCAGGTCCTTGTTGGTCGCCGCCAGCACGCGCGCGTCGACCCGAATCCGCGTGGAGCCGCCGACTGGCTCCATCACCTGCTCCTGCAAGACGCGCAGCACCTTCGCCTGCGTCTTCAACGTCATATCGCCAATTTCGTCGAGAAATATGGTCCCGCCGTGCGCCAGCTCGAACTTCCCGCGTCGATCCGCGACCGCGCCCGTGAAGGCGCCGCGTACGTGGCCGAACAGCTCGCTCTCAATCAGTTCTTCGGGAATCGCCGCGCAGTTCACTTCGATGAACGGCCCTGTGCGGCGGCGACTCATCTGATGAATGTTCCGCGCCACCAGCTCCTTACCCGTCCCGTTCTCGCCATAGATCAGCACGCGGCCGTTGGTCGGCGACGCCATGGCGACCTGCTCGCGAAGCTGCACCATCGCGTAGCTCTCGCCGACCATGGTGTGCTGCGCATCGACCTTGGCCCGCAGCGCCTGGTTTTCCGCCTCGAGCCGGCGTTGCCGCAGCGCGTTGCGGACCACGAGCACCGTCTTTTCAAGCGACAGCGGCTTCTCGACGAAATCAAACGCACCCATCTTGATGGCGCGGACCGCCGATTCGATGTTGCCGTGGCCGGAGATCATGACGACTTGCGATTCGACCTGCCGCTCGCGCATCCGAGCCAGCGTGGCGAGACCATCGATGCCGGGTAGCCAGATGTCGAGGACGACGACGTCGTAGGCCTGTCGGCCCAGACGCTCGAGGCAGGCTTCGCCGCTGTCTACGGCGTCGACTTCGTACCCTTCGTCGCGCAACACGCCCCCCAGCGCGCTGCGAACTCCGGGCTCATCATCAACTAGAAGAATCGAAGGCACCTGAAGGGATCCTGGGTTCGAACCACCATCAACACGGGAGTTCAACCGCGAAGCGCGTTCCTCGCGGAGTGTTATCGGTCAAATCGATGCTGCCGCCATGTTCGACGACGATGCGGCGGACGATCGCGAGGCCGAGGCCACTGCCGCGGCGCTTGGTCGAGTAGTACGGCAAGAAGAGTTTGTCGCGCTCCGAGGCTGGAATGCCAGGTCCATCGTCAGCGACGATCACCCGCGCCAGATTGTTTGGCGGGTCGTGCTGCGTTTCGATTTCGATCGTCCCGTGCTGTTCCATCGCCTCGATGGCGTTGTCGATCAAGTTGATCATCACGCGACGGATCTGCTCCGGGTCAATCGAGACTTTCGGCAGCGACGCAGCAAAGCGCGTCCGGATCTCTACCCCCGGGAAGATGCCGTCGTAGAGGCCGAGAATGTCGCCCAGCAGATCGTGGAGGTCGGTGGACACCGTTCGCGGCGCCGGCATTCGCGCGAACTGGGAGAATTCGTCGACCAGCGCCTTGAGCGACTCGACTTCCTCGACGATCGTCCCCGTGCATTCGTCGACGAGTGCACGCGTCGGATCGGAGGCCGACGACAAATGGCGGCGGATTCGCTCGGCGGAGAGCTGAATCGGCGTCAGGGGATTCTTGATCTCGTGCGCCAGTCGACGGGCCACCTCCCGCCACGCGGCGACCTTCTGTGCTCTGACAAGTGGCGTGACATCGTCGAACACGATCACGACGCCGTCGGAACCGCCATCGTCGCGCAGGAGCGGCGTCGCCATGATCGCGAGGTGCAGTTCGCGGCCGGCCCGGGTGAGCGACACATCCCGCGGGTGGATGTCGCGTTTGCTGCGCAGGCCTTCATCGATGACGTCGGCCAGAGGCTGCAGCTCGCCGTTGCCGAACGCCTCGCTCGCCGGACGCCCGGCGATCGAGGCATCGACGCTCAGCAGCCTCGCCGCCGCGGAATTCGCGGTTCGGATTCGGCCAAGCGCATCCACCGACACGACACCGGTCGCGATGCGATCGAGGATCGTTTCGACGTATCGCTTCCGCCTCTCGACGTCCATGTGCTTGCGCTCGAGCTCTACGGCGGATCGCTCGAGCCGCCGGCGGCTGGCCGCCAGCTCGCCAGCCATGCTGTTGAACGCTTCGATCAATGAGCCGAACTCGTCCTGCGTTTCAGGGACCACGCGATGATCCAGATGGCCCGCGCCGATTTCGCGCGCGGCGGTGGCCAGCAGCTGAATCGGTCTGGTGATGCGCTTGGCGAGGTAGAGGCCCATCCACGTTGACCCGATGAGAATCATCAAGGTGAGCATCAGGAAAAATGACAGGTAGACGCCCGCCAGCGGCTGCTTCAGGACCTGCAGCTGCTGATAGTCCTCATAGGCGCCGGTCATTCGCCGGGCGCGTGCCGCGAATCCGCTCGTCAGGTATTCGCTGGCAATGATGACTCCGCGGACGGGAGCGGTCGCACTGGTGCGGATCGGCACGGCGGATCGCACCAGATTTCCACCACCCGACAACTGCTCGACGACAGGTATTTCGCTGCCGCTCGCTGCGGCGCGTTGGGCAAGCGCCAGGGCCGCCGACGCCGAGTACTTGCGTGGCAGCGTGCTGGCGGCCACATCGATCACGGGCACCAGTCGGATCGGGTTATCGCCTTCCTCGACGCGATACACCTCCGCAAGCGACACACGGCCCTGCGAAACGTCGTCCGCGATGATGTCTCGCACCGAGGCCGGCGGCCCCGCGAGATTCACCGACGCCAGCGCCTTCCCCATCCGCAGGGCCTCGCGCGAGACCAGCCGCTGCTGTTCCTGGTAGTAATCGCCCGCGATCGCGTTGGCTGATGACAACACATCGTTCATTGGTGCGTTGAACCAGCGGTCGACGCTGTTGCGAATCACCTCGCTGCCGACCAGCAGGACGAGCACCGCGGGCACGATCGTCATCCCAAGAAGGACCGCAACGAGCTTGGCTCGAAAGCGGGCAAACGGGAGGCCGTGCCGCCGCTCGACCAGAAGCTTGACGATGTTGCGGGCAAGGACGAAGACGAGCGCAACGAGAATCGTCAGGTTGGTCGCTGACAGAGCGTAGAGAACGAATTCGGTCAGGAAATCGGGCGCCAGCCGGGCGGAGCGTGCCGCCAGAGTGAGTAGCGCGGCGAGCACGCCGAGCAGAACGAGGATTCCAAACAGGATGAGACGGGTGTTGTCGCGGAACGGCTTCCGCGGCGCAGACGAGGGCCGCGGCCGATTCGCGACTGCAACCTGGTCCTTGCTGCCCGCTACTGCCACCTGCCCCTGCCTCCTACTCTTTCGCGTTGAGCAGTTCCTTCAGCTCCGTCATGAACTCGCCGATGTCGCGGAAATGCCGGTAGACGGACGCGAAGCGGACATAGGCCACCTTATCGAGCCGCTTGAGCTCGTCCATGACCAGCTGCCCCACTTCCTCGGTGCTCATTTCTTTCTCCGGCCGCTCCTGCAGCGTCGCCTCGATAGTGTCAGCGACTCCCTCGAGCGCGGCGACACTCACCGGCCGTTTTTCACACGCCTTCAACAGCCCGGCAATCAGCTTCTGGCGTTCGAAGCGCTCGCGCGTCCCATCCTTCTTGATCACCATGTACGGGATCTCGTCGATCCTCTCGTAGCTGGTGAACCGTCGGCCGCAGTCGAGGCATTCGCGGCGCCGGCGAATGACCTCGCCTTCCTTACTTTCACGCGAATCGACCACCTTATCGCCCAGATGGCCGCAAAACGGGCATTTCATCTGCGGATGCTCCTGCCGTTTTCTTGCCGCGAGCTTCGTCGAATGGCGCAGGGCTGCCGTCGCGCGCCGCGCCTGCCAGACGACCCAGGCCGGCGACGCTCATTCCGTCGCGTGCCATGACGACCACCCCGGGAACAATACTCGTGAAGAACGACACGGCGTGCAGCACGAGCGCCGCGCTCACCGCGGCGTTATTGGGTGCATGAAAGAACGTGGTGACGGCGATGCGATACGCCTCGTGGAAGCTCCCCACCGCGCCCGGTGTCGGCACCGCGACGCCGATGACGAGCATCGCCTGAACCAAGAAGCTTGCGGCCATGGGAATCGCGATTCCAAAGGCACGGGTCACGAGCCACGCCTGAAACGCGATGCTTACCCATAGCGGAAACGACAGGACGAACGCGATCGCGAGGTCACGCGGCTCGCGCGCAACCGCGAACCCCTCGCTGAAGGTGCGCGCCAGCCGCGCCAACGTGTGTGCCACCGGCCGCGGGAGCACGCGGTCGCTGCCCGCCACAAGACGCTCGATGCGCTCGGGATGCGTCGCCAGCGTCCACATCACCAGCATCAGCACGATCACGAGTCCGGCAGCCAGCGTGGCCGACGCCTGGATGGGAGCAAGCACCGCGGGCGACAGAATCGCACGGCCGTCGAACAGCCACACAAATGAGGCGAGCAGCGTCAGGACGACGATGATGTCGAGCGCACGCTCCATGACAATGGTGGCAAAGACCGATGCGATGTTCAGCCGTTCGGTTCGCGCCACCAGATAGGGACGAATCACATCGCCGGCTCGCGCCGGAAGGAGTGCGAGCGCGGCGAAACCGATGATCGTCGCCCGCAACACGGGCCCGAACCGCGTCGGTCCAACCGGGTCGAGGAGGTACCGCCACCGGACTGCTCGGACCACAGGCATGACAGCGGCAATGATGATCGACCAGACAATCAGGTCCATCCGCGCGTGCGCAATTTCGGCAGCGACGGCGGACAGATTCGCGCGGCTGAGAAACCACACGAAAAGGGCAATCGCCAGAAGCGTTACCAGCGCTGTACGGATTGTCATTCGCGGGGTGCTACACAATATATCAGGCTCCTTTCGCGCATTGGCCGGTACTGTTGCGTACGGTTGCGAGCGGTGGAGCGGACCGTTAAGATGCCGGGCTTCCACCCATGCCCGTCGCGACCCCAGTCATTCACACACGCCTCAAGGGAGCGGCGCCGCATCGTCAGGGGAAGGTCCGCGACATTTATGAGTTCGCCGACCGGCTGCTTCTGGTCGCGACCGACCGCATTTCAGCGTTCGATTACGTTCTCGGCTCCGGCATTCCCGACAAGGGGAAAGTGCTGACGCAGCTCTCCGAGTTCTGGTTCGAACAGACGCGCGACATCGTCGTCAATCACGTGATTTCGACTGACGTCCGCCAATACCCCGCCGAACTGCAGGGCGATGCGCAGATGCTGGCGGGCAGGTCGATGCTCGTCCACAAGACGAACCCGATTCCCATCGAGTGCGTCGCGCGTGGCTATCTATCGGGCTCCGGTTGGAAGGATTATCGGACGACGGGGACCGTTTGCGGTGTGCCGCTGCCGCCGGGACTGCGGGAGTCCGATCGACTGCCGGCGCCAATCTTCACGCCCGCGACAAAGGCGACGAGCGGGCACGACGTCAACATCAGTCAGGCGGAGGCTGGCCGCATCATCGGTGACCAGCTGATCGTGACCCTGCGCGAGCTGACGCTGCAGCTCTACGCGTTTGGCGCCGCGCACGCCGAAGCCTGCGGCATCATCCTCGCGGACACCAAATTCGAATTCGGGCTAATGGCCGACGGGCGCATCATGCTGATCGACGAAGTGATGACCCCCGATTCCTCGCGTTACTGGCCGAAAGATCAATACCAGCCCGGCGGCCCGCAGCCAAGCTTCGACAAGCAGTACGTGCGCGATTACCTCGAGCAGATCAACTGGAACAAGCAGCCACCCGTTCCCTCGCTCCCTGACGACGTCGTGATGCGCACCCGCGACAAGTATCTCGAGGCGTTCCGGCGGCTGACCGGAAAAGAGGTTCGCTGATGCCGATGCGTGAACAGCTCGAACAGCTGGTGCACGAGATGGTGACGCGGGGAATCCGCTACGATGAGGCACAGCGGGAATTCGAGAAGAAGTTCATCATCCAGGTGTTGCTGAAAGCCGACGGCAACCTGGGCAAGGCGGCGGATCTCCTCGGCATCCATCGCAACACGCTCGCCCGAAAAATGAATGAATACCGGCTGCGAAGGTCCGCCTGAACGCGGACCCCTGCCGACGATTTTACGCAGACCTCCCTTGACACTGGTTTTTCCCGTTCACTAGACTTAGCAGTTGTCCACGGTGAGTGCTAACTCACTGTACGGGCCGGCTTCAGCCGACCCGTGCGATCAAATCCAAGGATTTTGCCCGGGCCTCTACAGGCCGACGGCAGTTACCAGACGTCACAGTTGGAGTCGACTCACATGAAAGTCAGACCGCTACACGACCGCATCATCGTTCAGCGCATCGATGAAGGCGAACAGAAGATCGGCGGGATCATCATTCCCGATTCGGCCAAGGAGAAGCCGCAGCAGGGCAAGGTCATCGCCGTCGGACTCGGCAAGAAAGAAAAGAACGAACGCGTGCCGCTCGACGTCAAGGAAGGCGAGACGATTCTCTTCGGCAAATATTCCGGACAGGACATCAAAATCGATGGGGAGGAATACCTCATCATGCGCGAGGACGAAGTGCTCGCGGTCCTCGATTCAAAATAGAGGTCAAGGAACATGGCTAAGCAGATTATTTACGGCGAGCAGTCGCGTCAGGCGATCCTCCGCGGTGTCAACCAGCTTGCCGACGCGGTGAAGGTCACGCTCGGTCCCAAGGGACGCAACGTCGTCCTCGACAAGAAGTTCGGATCCCCCACGATCACCAAGGACGGCGTGACCGTCGCCAAGGAGATCGACCTGAAGGATCCGCTCGAAAACATGGGCGCGCAGATGGTCCGCGAGGTCGCGAGCAAGACGTCCGACACGGCGGGTGACGGCACGACCACAGCCACCGTCCTCGCGCAGGCGATTTACCGCGAGGGCGCGAAGAACGTGGTCGCGGGTGCCAACCCGATGGAGATCAAGCGCGGCATCGAGAAAGCCGTCGAAGCGGTCGTCGACAACATCAAGAAGATGAAGCGCGACGTGAAGGGCAACATGATCGCCCAGGTCGGCACGATCTCGGCCAACGGCGACGAGACGATCGGCAAGATCATCGCCGAGGCGATGGAAAAGGTCGGCAAGGACGGCGTGATCACGGTCGAGGAGGCGAAGACGCTCGAGACAACGCTCGACGTGGTCGAAGGCATGCAGTTCGATCGCGGCTATCTGTCGCCCTACTTCGTGACCGACGCCGAGCGGATGGAGGTCGTGCTCGAGAATCCCGTCATTCTGATTCACGAGAAGAAGATCAGCTCGATGAAGGATCTCCTGCCGGTGCTCGAGCAGGTCGCCCGCATGGGCCGTCCGTTGCTCATCATCGCGGAGGACGTCGAGGGCGAGGCGCTGGCAACGCTGGTCGTCAACAAGCTGCGCGGCACGCTCCAGGCGGCGGCGGTCAAGGCGCCAGGCTTCGGCGATCGCCGCAAGGCGATGCTCGAAGACATCGCGATTCTCAGCGGCGGACGCGCCATCACCGAGGACCTCGGCATCAAGCTCGAGAACATCAAGATGGAAGACCTCGGGAAGGCGAAGAAGGTCACCATCGACAAGGACAACACGACGATCGTCGAGGGCGCGGGCACGACGGCCGCGATCGAGGGACGCGTCAAGCAGATCCGTACACAGGTCGAAGACACGACGTCGGACTACGACCGCGAGAAGCTGCAGGAGCGACTCGCAAAGCTGGTCGGCGGCGTCGCCGTCATCAAGGTCGGTGCGGCCACCGAAACCGAGATGAAGGAGAAGAAGGCGCGCGTCGAGGACGCGATGCACGCAACGAAAGCGGCGGTCGAGGAAGGGATCGTCCCCGGCGGCGGCGTCGCACTGCTGCGTGGCGGCGAAGCGCTGAAGAACCTCAAGCTCGAAGGGGATCAGAGAGTCGGCGTCGATATCATCAAGCGCGCCATCGAAGAGCCGATGCGCTGGATTGCGACGAACGCTGGCGAGGAGGGTTCGATCGTCGTGTCGAAGGTGAGAGAGATGAAGCAGGACGAAGGCTTCAACGCCGCCTCCGACACCTACGAGGATCTCGTGAAGGCCGGCGTGATCGACCCGGCCAAGGTCGTTCGCAACGCGCTCCAGAACGCGTCGTCCATCGCCTCGCTGCTGTTGACGACCGAAGCGCTCGTCTCGGAGATTCCCGAGGAGAAGAAGGAAGCGCCCGCGATGCCGCACGGCGGCGGAATGGGCGGGATGTACTAGTCGTTCGGATCGTTCGGACGTTCTTGGGCCGGCCGCAGAAATGCGCGCCGGCCTTTTTTGTCGCGCCGAGTCGCGGTTCTGCTGAGCTCTGGCCGGTGTTCCCGAGCCGCGACGGATCATTCCTTGCTAACGCCGGACGCGGATGACCACGAGCTGCCGATCGCTGGCGTGTGTTGCCACGGCAACGCTTTTCGTCGCGTCGCCACCCGTTGCGCGTGCGCAGGACGTGACTCCACCGGCGATTACCTCGGATGCCGCGCCACCGCCAATCGCTCCGTCAGAACGCGTCGCGTGGGTAGGCAACTCGATCATCGGTCCGCAGAGCCTCATGGCAGGTGCGGTCGTCGCCGGGACGGAGACGATGATTCCGTATCCGTCAGAATGGAAGCGAAGCGTCGCGGGGTTCGGGCGGCGATATGCGGCGCGCGACGCTGCGATCGCGATCTCGAATGGAGTCGAAGCATCCCTCGGGGCGCTGTGGGGTGAGGATCCACGGTATTTCGAATGTCACTGCAACGGTCTGGGTCACCGGGCCGCACACGCCGCGAAGCTCTCGGTGTTCGCCGCGCACTCGGACGGGCACGTCAGACCCGCGTGGGGGCGCTACGTTGGAACGGTCACCAGCAATTCCGTTCAAAACGCCTGGCTGCCGGCGTCCGCACGGACGTGGCAGCAGCTCGTGTTGCGTCAGGCGGGTGCAGTTGGCGGACGGTTCGTGGGAAACCTCTGGGCCGAGTTCTGGCCTGACGTCCGGCGCCGCTTCACGCGTTGAACGTAGCGTCTGGCCGCGACGCTCGATGTTTTCATCGAACCTCCAATAGACACACCATCAAGCCGCCTGAAGTCTCTCAACGCCTCACACACGCGAGGCCGGCTCACGGTACGCCCTGAAACCTGATACCTGAAACCTTCTTTTGAGAGGTAGTATCTACGCGGCCGCGCGTGGAGCGGCAAAGAGGAGAGATGTTGTGATTCGTTATTACAGGTTGGGGATTGCAGCCGCCGCGATTGCCGCCGTTCTCATAAGCGCCGCGTGCCGCCAAAGCGGGCCGCGAGTGTTCTTTGTCCAGCCGCAGGACGGCGCGACGGTCAAGAGTCCCGTCAAGCTCGAATTCGGCGCGCAGGATTTCACCATCGCCGCAGTGCCGCAAGGGACCGTCACCGAGACGCGGCCCTCGCTCGGCCACTATCACATCGGCTTGGACACTGACTGCCTGCCCGCCGGCACGGCCATTCCGCGCGCCGCGCCGTGGGTCCATTTCGGCGACGGAAAGAACGTCATCGACATGCAGTTGCCTGCCGGGATGCACAAGCTGACACTGCAGGTGGGCGACGACCTGCACAAGACAATCGAAGGGCTCTGTACGTCGATCTCAGTCAACGTGACCGAGTGAACCGTCGATCGCGTGGACCGCGATCACGGTGGACCGAGACGCGCGAACGATCAGCGGAGGGTGAACTCGATTTCGAAGCTGACGAGCACCGCGACCGGTTCGCCGAAGCGTGTCCCGGGCATGAACCGGAACTGCCGGGCGGCCTTGATCGCTTCCTGATCGAGGCCGAACACCGGGTCTAGTGAGCGCGTCACTTTGAGATCGCCGACGCTGCCGTCAGGCAGCACGACGCCTTCGAGGCGGACCACACCCTGCACCTTGGCGCGCATGGCCTCCGCCGTGTAGTTGGGCCGAACGCTGCGCAACAGTCGTGGCGATTCGACGCCGTTACCCGGACGGTAGACGCCACCACCGGTGCCGCCGCCGCTTCCCTCGCCAAGCCCCGAACCCTGACCGTTGCCAATGCCTGTGCCCTGACCGGTGCCTGCACCACCCTGTGTGCCCGTACCCTGTGACGTGGTGTCTTCCTTCGATTCAATGAGACCCGGCGACGTCTCGTTCGCCGCGCTCATCGTCACCGCAGGAATATTCAGCTTTTCCTCTTCAGGGGGCTTTACCTCAGGAATCGGTTTGGGTTCCGGCGGCCTCTCGACGGGAACGGTGATTTTTTCTTTTCCGGGCAGCTCCGCCTTTTTGATGGGTTCCTTCTGCTGATTGCCGCCGCCACCGCCTCCGCCTCCTGCGCCGGGTTCTGCCAGCCAGACGATCTGTGACGGCAAGCGGTCAGTCAGCATCGCGTGCCCGTCGGGCGTCGGCGCCAGCCGGATGATGAGCAGGATGATGAGGAGAAACGCCCCATGGCTGAGCACCGAGGCGCCCATCGCACCACCGAGCCGCTTCTCCTGCTGCTCGAACATGAAATGGACTTCGCCCGGGCCCGAATTTGGCCGGACATACAGGTGCCCCTGCGCAGGAGTGGGGTCAGGCTTGCTCTGCGGCGGCGTGGTCGACATTACGGCGGAATGCGTCTGGGACATTTTCACCGAGCCCGTTGAGACGCCGCAACTGCAAAACGGGTACCTCAACAACGTGGCGCAGACGGTCGTGTTCCCTAGATTGGATGCGCAAACGCGGCATTTGGCTTGGTGAAACCAAGGACAATTTACGTATCACTCCATCTGCCGACGGCCACCGGAGAGCCGCCTTCGCGAATCAGCGCCTCGCGCGCGGTCTCAACAGGCACTTTATCGGCATGTGCCCCCACGAGGAACGCCCCCTCTTCGATGCGTTTCTCCCATTCGCGCGCCTCATCCCGGCTGAGACCCGCCTTCTCGAGCGCGCGCGCAATATCACCAGCAACGTGTCCGGCTGCTTCACCGAGCGCTGCTGACAGCGGACCGTCAGCAACGATCGGTCCCACACCAGGAATGACGACGGCAACAGCCGCGGCCAGATGCGCCGCCAGCTCACCGAGACGTGACGCCCGCGGCGAATCCTCAATCTCAGAACCTGGCGATGCGCCGGCGGCGTCGGCAACCACACCTTCTTCGTCGTGGCTCCGCGCGACGATCGATACACGCTCGCGCGGGATGCCGAGCCCCCGCAGCGCCCGTGCGGCCCCGCCAGCCGCGGCGGCATCCTGAAATAGCGCCATTACTAGAGCGTGCGACATGACACCGGTATTGAGCATTGAGTATTTAGCATCGAGCTTTGGGCCTTAATCGGTCGTATATCCGTCACGCGCCCGCACTCGCAGCCCTGGATGATTGCCGTTCAGCGTCACGCGAATTGATCTCCACTCGTGCGCGCCTTCCTCGATGGGATGGGACGGCGCGTAGCCTAGCAGATATTGATACCGCAGCTCGCGGGCGATCGTGGAAAGCGTCTTCTCGAGCTCGGTCGCGTCCTTCAGCAGAAACGATCGGCCGCCGGTGAGTACCGCAAGTTCCGCGAGAAACGCGGGCCGCTGCTTCCCGATGGTAATGGGATAAATCAGTGCGTTGCTGCGGCGGGCGCGCGCAATGACTTCGGCCTCCGTAGCGGTGCTGTAGCGGTCGTTGCCGTCTGAAAACAACACGAGCGCCTGTCGTCCGGATTCCGGCTCGAGCCGATCGAGCGCGGCGACAATTGCGTCGCGAAGCGCTGTCGTGCTCCATGGATCGAGTGCGGCGATCGCGCGCCCCTGCGTCAGCCTATCGGTTGAGAGTGGCGCGATGACATCGGCGCTGCTGCTGATCGCGACGACCATCGCGCGGTCGCCCGTTTTCAGCTGATTGACAAAACCCCGCGATGCCTGCTTCGCCAGTTCGAGCGGCTTGCCAGCCATGCTCCAGCTGCGGTCGACGCCGAGCGCGACGGTCAACGGAAATTCGCCGGCGGCGAATGTCGAAATGTCCTGGAGCTGATTGTTTTCGTACACCTGGAAATCGTGTTGGCGAAGTCCGGTGACCAGCTCGCCTCTCTCATCAATCACCGTCGCATACACTTCGACCAGTTGAACCTGCGACGAAAACTTCGCAAGTGCGCCTTCCTGCTGCGCTGCAGTCGGCGCGCTTCCCGCGAGTGCGATCGCCGCCGCGACGATGAGCCGTCTCATTTAGAGGACCTCCGGGCCGAGTGGTTCAAAAGGCATTCCGGTCCAGGCCCACATGGTACAATTGCCCACTTTCCAACTTCTTACACGCTTGAGGTGACCTTATGGGAAGCATCGGCCTTCCTGAGCTACTCATCATTCTCGTGATCATCATCTTGATCTTCGGCGCCAATCGACTGCCCGAAATCGGCAGGGGCATTGGCAAGGGCATCCGCAATTTCAAGGACGCCACCAAGGAAGACGAAAAGTCATAGCTTCTTTCGCGCGGCGCGCTCGCGCCGGCCGGGACGCTGCTTCCGGTTACCGCCGCGCCGCTGCTCTTTTTTCGGTCTCAGCTTGCTCCTCGGCGCCCCGCGCCTCCCCTCTTCGCGCCTGACCGTATCCAGGATTTCGACCAACCCGAGTTCGACCTGACGCCGTTCCATGTCGACGCGTACGACCTGGACGCGCACTTTGTCGCCAAGCCGGTACATCTTCTTCGTGTTCTCGCCCCGAAGCACGTGCTGCTGCTCGACGAAACGATAGTAGTCATCCGCCATGCTCGAGATGTGGACGAGCCCCTCGACGAAATGTTCGATCAATTCGATGAACAATCCGAACGGCGCGACGCCGGTGATGTAGCCTTCATATTCATCACCCACCTTGTCCGCCATGAAGCGGACCTTCTTCCATTGCAGCAGCTCGCGCTCGGCATCGTCGGCGCGGCGCTCCATGTCGGAGGTGTGTTTCGCGGTCTCCGGCAGGTCGTCCTGCAGCTCCTCGCGCCGGGCGTCCGTCATCTGCGCGCGACGTGACTCGCGCAACGTGCGATGGACGACCAGGTCCGGGTAGCGGCGGATTGGCGATGTGAAATGCGTGTAGTGCTCCGCGGCGAGACCGAAGTGGCCGAGACTCGTCGCGTCGTAGCGTGCTTTCTGCATCGTGCGGAGCATGACCGCCGCAATCGGACGCTCCTCGGGCGTTCCACGGATGCGATCGATCAACTTCTGAAAGTTCTTTGGCGTCACGGATCGGCCCGTGGCCCCAAGTCCGTAGCCAAGCGGCTCGACGAACGCTTCGAACTCAGCGACCTTCTTCACATCCGGCGCTTCGTGCACGCGATGGAGCGACGGGACGCCGTGTTCGACCAGATGGCCCGCAACCGTTTCGTTGGCCAGCAGCATGAACTCTTCGATGAGACGATGCGCGATGTTTCGCTCCGCGGGGACGATGGCCTCGATCTCGCCGTACTCCGACAGGATGACCTCCGTCTCGGGCAGATCGAAGTCAATCGAACCCCTGCGACGTCGACGGGCGTTGAGAATCTCGAACACGTCCCGCATCTGCTCGAACAGCGGCACGAGCTCCTCATATTGCGCCATCGTCTGCGAATCGCGATCGGTCAGGATGGCATTGACGGCGGTGTAGGTCATTCGCGCGTCGCTATTGATGACCCCATCGTGCATCTCGTAACGAACGACGTGGCCACGACGGTCGACTTCCATCAGGCACGATTGCACGAGGCGATCGACGTGCGGGTTCAGGCTGCACAGCCCCGTCGCAAGCTCTGACGGAAACATGTGCACGGCGCGCTCGGTGAAGTACACGGACGTGCCCCGCTCGTACGCCTCTTCGTCGAGCGCGCTTCCTTCCGCGACGTAGTGCGAGACGTCCGCGATGTGCACGCCCAGCCAGTAGTGGCCATTCGGAAGCTTCTCGAGCGTGATCGCATCGTCAAAGTCGCGCGCATGCTCGCCGTCGATCGTGACCGTCGTCATCGGTCGAAAGTCGGTGCGCCCTCGGACATCGGACGGTTTCACCGATGAACCGAGACGCCGCGCCTCCTCGACAGCCTCGTCAGAGTGCGTATCCGGGATGTTGTGTTTGCGAATGATGATCTGTGTGTCGACGCCCGGCTCGTCGATGTTGCCGAGCACCTCGACGACCCGACCAACGGGACCGCGAGTCGCGGTCGGCCAGCGGGTGATCTGGACGACAACCATGTCGTTCGGTTCCGCGGCGGCCCACTGCCCGGATGGCACGTGAATGTCGGCGGTTATCCGGCGGTCAAACGGGACGACATATGCGAGGCCGGCCGCGTCTCCCTCGAAACGGCCGACGACAGTGTCGTGCGCGCGCTCGAGAATGCGGACGATACGGCCCTCGAGGCCGCGCGCGGTCTGACGTTCGACACGAACGAGCACGCGATCGCCATGCATCGCCTCCGACAGGTTCGCGGCGGCGATGTAGATATCTCGTTTTTCCCCGGGCTCCGCGTCATCGGGAGCCACGAATCCAAAGCCGCCAGGGTTGGTGTGCAGACGTCCGGCGACGAGGTTTTCTGCATCCGGGAGGGCAAACCGATTTCCTCGGACCTGCACCAGCT
Organism: Vicinamibacterales bacterium; assembly: GCA_035764385.1. Lineage (GTDB taxonomy): Bacteria > Acidobacteriota > Vicinamibacteria > Vicinamibacterales > UBA2999 > Gp6-AA40. The sequence continues at coordinate 32,162 of DASTZI010000479.1, read as the reverse complement.
GTCCGGACATCACGAGACGCTTGAGGTCTCGCTTGAATGCCACGCGCTCGTCCCGCGGCACGCGTAGCTGGCGCGCGAGCTCGCGCGCGGTAGTTGATTGAGCGATTCGCTCTTTGAAGAAAGTCAGGATCTGTTCGGGCGTTGGCATTCAGGCAATTAACGCCACCTGGACATCTCCAACGTTGGTGCCGGTCGGACCGGTGTGCACCAGATCACCGAGGGCGCTGAAGAAGTGGTAGCTGTCGTTGTTGCGGAGGTACGCAGCCGGGTCAAGCCCACCTGCTGCGGCTCGGGTCAAAGTGGTGGCGTCGATGATCGCGCCAGCAGCATCGGTTGGTCCATCAATCCCGTCGGTGCCGATACTGCCGAACACGGCCTCGATCTCGTGCGGCGCGGACCTTGTCAGGTCCGCGATCGAAGACACCATCGCGAGCGCGAACTCCTGATTCCGTCCGCCGATTCCATTACCGGTCACATGAACAGTCGTCTCGCCCGAGCCGAGGACGCACAGAGGCGGAGCGAACCGCGAGAGCGCCTGACGCACCTGGTCTGCATACATGCCAGCCGCCTCGCGAGCTTCCCCGACGATCGGTGCGGCAATCGTGTGGACGTCATAGCCTCGTGAGCGCGCGGCCTCAACCGCTCCGGCGACCGCGGTCATTCGACCGCCAATGATTCGCGCGACTGACCGCGGGATGCGGGGATCATCTGGCTTCGGCGTTTCGTCGATGTCGCCCCGTGCTCCACGCTCGAGGTGCGAGACGACTGCCGCCGGATATCTCGCGCGTCCTCCGCGCGCATCGAGGACCTTGAGAGCATCGGCAAACGTGCTCGGATCCGGCATCGTCGGACTAGAGCCGATGACAGAAAGATCGTCGCCAACCACATCGGATATCACCAGCGTCACGACGGCGGCGCGAGTCGCCGCGGCAAGCCTCCCACCTTTGATCGCCGACAGATGTTTGCGGACCGTGTTCAGCTCGTGAATCGTGGCGCCACCCTTCAGCAGCCCCCGCACCGTTTCCTGCTTATCCCCGAGCGTGAGACCTTCCGCCGGCAGCGCCATCAACGCCGATGCACCTCCCGACAGAAGCACGATGAGGAGGTCATCGTCAGCAGTGCGGTGTGCAACCTCCAGCGCGCCGCGCGCAGCCGCGACACTGCGTTCGTCGGGAACGGGATGTCCGGCCTCGAACCACGCCGCCTCCGATGGCAACATTCCCGGCTGCGCTGGCCCGATGCCGATAGCCGTTTGCACACGCACGTTCGCGCTCTGTACGAACTCTGTCAACATCGGACCTGCCGCCTTGCCAACGGCAACGACGTTGACCGCCGACGCGCGCATCAACGCATCAGCGACCGCAGCGTCGCGAAGAGCAGTTCGGACGAGCCTCCCCGCATCCGCCGCACGAACGGCCGCACGCAGGATCTCCTGCAGGTCAGTTCGAAGCTTGTGATTGTGAATGGAACGAATCAGTGAGTGTGGCGGGGGTCCGACCAGGCTGAAAGACCGGTTACAACGTCAAATTGTCTGAGAAGGCGGCTGACGACCTGGTCTGCGTCAGCTTTGGTGCACAGTCGATCGAGCTGCGACATCACCTTCGTCAGCGCGCGTTCAGCATCGGAAATGGCGTCTTCCGAGAAGAACTCACGCTGCTGCTCGAGGCAGCGTTTACATTTCACAAATTCTTCACGGTAGAAGTTCGAGACGGAATGGAGGACCGGGTCGCACTGCGGGCGGGAGTCGGCCAGGAAGCGTGACAAACGGTTCCTCGACGCAGGCATATCTGAGGTTTCGATCAGTCTAAGCGGGGGCTCCGGCGGCTGTCAACGGCGGGCCGCCCGGGGGTCAAGCCGCATGCCGGGACGCGGCAAAACCACCGGCAGCCCCGACAGACATGGCCCCGGCAACCAGGAGGCCGACCAGCCGGACCGGCAGAAACTGGATGGCGGCTCCATCCAGGACGGCGGACAAATCGCCGCCCCACCACGCACGGACCACCGCGAATCCGGCCCAAAGTAAGCCAATCGCGATGAGGGCGCCCAGCCCTCCCTGCAGGACCCCCTCCGCCACGAACGGGCCACGGATAAAGGAGACCGGCGACCCGACCAATTTCATGATTTCAATCTCATCGGTACGCGCATGAAGTCCGAGCCGCACGACGGCGGCAACGGTCACCGCCGCCGCAAAGGCCATCAATAAAGCGAGGGCAAACCCCGCGCCCCGTATCGCGTCCAGACCGGCCGACATCCTCGTGAGCCATTCGCGGTCGTAGCGCACGTCGGCAACACCCGCCATCGCGGCGAGGCTTCTGACCAGGGTGTCTGCCCGCCCCGTTCGAGCCGCGTTGGGACGCACGCGAACTTCAACCGACGCGGGGAATGGGTTGTCGTCGAAGTCAGTGGTAAGCGACGCGAGATCGGCAAATTGCGTTCGAAAGCGCGTCAGCGCCTGTGTTTTCGAGACGTACTCGCGGCGATCGCTGACGCCGCTCTGATCGATCGCCGCTTCCACCGCTCCGCGCTGTTCCGACGTCGCATCGTCGCGAAGAAAGATGGAGAACTCGGTCGCGTCGGTCCATTGCGCCATCACCCGATCGACATTCCAGGTCACAAGCAGCAAGGTTCCCAGCACCATGGCCGCCAGCGCGATGGCGAGGACGGCGAAGGCGGTCGATGTGCCCGAGCGCCAGAAGCTCGCCCACGCCTGGCGCAGCGCGTAATCGATGGCTCTCATGTGACTTCGACGACGCGCCCCTGATCGAGGGTGATCGTGCGGCGGCCCACGAGGCGAATCAATTCGCGATCGTGCGTCGCGACAACCACGGTTGTGCCGCCGGCATTGACTTCACGGAGCAGATTCATGATTTCGAGCGACAAATCCGGATCGAGGTTGCCGGTTGGTTCGTCGGCGAGGACAAGCGCGGGATCGTTCACAAGCGCCCGTGCAATCGCGATGCGCTGCTGCTCGCCGCCCGACAGGTCTCGTGGATACGCGTTGATGCGGTGCTGCAATCCAACCCACTTGAGCACTTGAAAGGCGCGGCGCCGCTGCTGCCCGCCCGGCACGCCGAGCACTTCGAGCACGAATGCGACGTTTTCAAACACGGTGCGCGTCGGAATCAGTTTGAAGTCCTGGAAGATGAACCCGATGCCGCGTCGGTACTCCTGGACATCGCCGCGCGAAAGCGTCGTGAGATCGTGGCCGTTGACAAACAGCTCGCCCTCACTTGGCCGGTCCTGCACGAGCAGAAGGCGCAGGAGCGTTGACTTGCCAGCTCCGCTCGGACCGGTCAGGAAAACGAACTCGCCTTTTTGGACGGTGAGAGAAAGATCCTGCAGCGCGTACAAACCGCGACTGTAAAGTTTCGAGAGATGATGCGTCTCGATCACGCTGCCTGTGCACCCGGGGCCAAAGGCTTACTTGTTCGGTTGGATGCGGTAAGTATACCGGTCAAGGACGGTAATTCACAAGATCCACCCGCATGTGACCGAAACCGGCATCGAGGTCGAGGACGAGCGGCAGATGCCGCTCGTCGTTGCTGAGCCAGACGATTGCCGTAAGCGGCGGCCGGTCCCCGCCACGCCTCTGCAGTACCGGCGTCACCCGAATGGCCTCGACCCTCTTGTCCAACGACGTGATGATGTCGTGGCCACCGACTGTGACCTCAGCAACGAGGTTACGGCCCGCCTCGTTCACCGGAAACCTGATGCGGTCGCCATTTCTCAGCGGCAGCGTTCGAAGATAAAACAGCGCGCTTATGGCGTCGCGCGCACGCGGCGCCATTGGCAACACCACCGCTTCCTGATCGAGTGCCTCCGCCAGCGTTCGACCCGTCCGGACGACGCGCGCCGCACCGTCAAACACGAACGCTCTGGTCACGCGGCGGGAACCCTCGTGCTGATCGCGCTCGTGAATGCGTGGAAGGAGATCTTCGTCGACCCGTGTGCGGAACACGTCCTGCGCCTCGAAGAAGCGGGCCACCCATGGGGCCGTCGTCGCGGTGACGACGAGCCGGTACGTGGGCGGTTCCACCGCGATTGAAATATCGCCTGCCGACAGGCTCACGCCTGCTCCGTCCCAATGCACCTCGTAGCGGGCGAGTTCGCCGACACGAAACGGAATTGGGCCCGGTGGAGGCGGTTCCACGGCGTTGGCCGTGACCAGCCGCGCCTCGAGATCCGGCGTCCACTGCAGTTCGTAAATCGTCCCGTTATCGAACCGCGCACGTTCGGTGATCGGCGGTTCGACACGCTCGAGTGGTTTCGAGGTGACCACGAAGCGAACGCGACTGTCGTGGAGCGTGGCGAGCGCATCAGCGCTCGGGAAGGTGTTGATTTCGTCCGCAAACGGCCCGTAGAACGCCGGGCGTTGACCGCTATAGCCATTCACAATCGGCCGTCGATGTTCGAGTGACTGCACCATCGCCGGCGTCGATTCGACGTCGCGATCGAGCGGCAGGAACGCGACCGCACCCGGTCCGGAGGCACGGGCGAGCCATTCACCGAGATCGGTATGTTGCGCCGGCGCCGCAACCAGGTTCGCCGGCACGTGCAGCAGTTCCATTACCGCCGCCGCAATGATCACTCCGAGGACGGGACGATCGAGTCCGCGGCATTCGCGACCGGCGGGTAGCGGCAGCCGCGGCGAATGCAGTTCGCGAACGGCGATCGCGGCCAGCACGCTCAAGGCAAACACCACCAGCACTGAAAACCGTGCTGGGGCCCGAATCACCGCGAATCCGAACACGAACCGATGCGCAACGGCATAGAGCGGCCGCACGCCGTCCGGGCCGAGCGAGAGCACGAACCCGGTCGCGCCGACTGCAACCATTGTCAGCACCGTCGGACGCGCGTCGGTGCGCCACCCTAGCCATGCCCCGGCGATCGCCAATGCGATCAGTACGAACCCTGGAAACAGCTCGCGCTCGGGCCCGGTCCGCGGATGCGGTGCAATCGGGGAATCGATCTGTCGCAGCAACCCCGTCCGTCCGTACAGGACATTGCCGGGAGGCGCCTGGAGATAGCTCACGGTGTACGCGGCGTTTCGACCGGCTTCGGCCAGATTCCGACCGAACCCTTCACGCTGCGCCACGCGGGCATAAATCGTCGCGACCGGAAGCAGCAGCACCCCGGCAATCGCCGCCGCGTAGGCCAGCCGACGCAGCACGTCCAGACTGCGCCATCTGCCGACGCCAACCGCGAGCGCGAACCCGCCGACCGCGAGCGCGATGGCGCCGATGATGCCGAAGTACACCGACGAGATGGCCTGAAGGGCGGCGGTGACACCGAGCCACACGACGTCGCGGCCGCGGCGCCGCGCCATCACTCGATGCAGGAAGAAAAACGTGAGCGGCAGAAAGTACAGCGATTGAAGTTGCAGGTGAATGAGGTGCCCGAAATGAAACGAACCGAACCCCCACGCCAAGCCAGCCAGATACGCGCCGGCTTCGGTCCGCACCGTTGACCGCACGAAGACATGCATGGCCAACGCGCTGCCAACGAGCGACGCCAGTAGCAACACGTTGTAACAGAGCACCACGTCACGGGTGATCGCGTAGAGCGGAGCGAGCAGCAGGCTCTGGAGCAGGAGGTGATCCGAGTAGGCCAGCGTGCTCGTGGCCGGAAAGAAGATGTTCGCGTTGAAGATGGCGCCGTTGACGATTGACACTGGATTGGACAGCAGCGTCTGCATGTCCCAGCCGAGAATCCAGAGATTGAGGTACGGATCGCCGGGACCTGACGTGGCCCCGAGAATCGCGCGCGGATGTAGCGCCAGCGGCCAGGTGGTCACCACTGCCGCGGCGCAGTACGCAAGCAGCGGAGTCCACCTTGCTTTCGTCATGTCTGCTGCAGTTCGCGCCTGAGGAGCTCGTTTGCCAGCTTCGGGTTGGCCTTGCCGCCGCTGCCCTTCATGACCTGGCCGACGAGAAAACCGAACGTCTGACTCTTGCCGGCCCGGAACTGTGCGGCGGCATCCGGGTTCCTCGCAATGACGTCTTGAACAATCGCGAGCAGCGCGGCTTCGTCGCTGTTCTGCGCCAGCCCCTCGGCCGCAACGATCTCGTCGGCCGAACGGCCGGTGTCGTACATCTTCGCAAAGACGTCTTTGGCAATCGAGCTGCTGATGGTGCCCTTTTCCACGAGCGCAATCAGCGCCGCGAGGGCAGCGGGCGCGAGCGGCAGCTGACCGATCGAGACGCCGCGTTCCTTCATCGTCCGCAGCAGTTCGCCCATCACCCAATTGCTGGCCGCCTTCGGATTGTGTGATGCGGCCGCGACCTGCTCAAAATAATCGCCCAATTCCGCCGAGGACGTGAGGACGCCTGCGTCGTACGCCGGGAGTCCATACGCGGCGATGAAGCGCTGCCGACGCGCCTCGGGCAGCTCGGGCATCGTCTCGCGGACTGACGCGATGCGCGCGTCGTTGATCACGAGCGGCGGCAAATCCGGCTCCGGAAAATACCGATAGTCATGCGCTTCTTCCTTGCTGCGCATCGACACCGTTCGGCCAGCCGCCGAATCCCACAACCGCGTCTCCTGGACGACGCGCCCGCCGCGTTCAATCAGCGCAATCTGCCGATCGATCTCGTATTCGAGCGCCTTTTCCAGGTAACGGAAGGAGTTGACGTTCTTCACTTCGGCTTTCGTCCCGAACCGCTCCTGCCCTGTCGGGCGAACCGACACGTTTGCGTCGCAGCGGAGGCTCCCCTCTTCCATGTTGCCGTCGTTGACGCCAAGCCAGACCAGGATGTCGCGGAGCCGCTCGAAGAACTCCGCCGCTTCCGCTGCGGAACGCATATCAGGCTCGGTGACGATCTCGATCAGCGGCACGCCGCTTCGGTTGTAGTCGATATAGGTGCGGCGGTCCGAATCCGGAAAGCCCTCATGCAGAGACTTCCCGGCATCCTCCTCCATGTGGATGCGCGTCAGACCGACGCGCTTGGTCCGCCCCTCAATGCTGATGTCGAGCCCACCGTGAAGGGCGAGCGGCCGTTCGTACTGTGAAATCTGGTAGCCCTTCGGAAGGTCCGGGTAGAAATAGTTCTTCCGCGCGAAGATCGACAGCGGCTGAAGGTCGCAGCCGAGCGCAAGCGCGGCCTTGATCGCGTGATCGACAGCGGCACGATTCAGAACGGGAAGGGCGCCGGGCAGCCCGAGGCACACCGGACAGACGTGCGAGTTTGGCGGTGCGCCGAACGCGGTGCTGCAGCCGCAGAAGATCTTCGTGCGGGTCTGCAGCTGTGCGTGGATTTCTAACCCGATGACTGGTTCGTACTTCATCGGAAGGCCCAATGCTCAAAGCTCAATGCAGAATGATCAATCAACGCGCAATACGGAATGCCCAAGACTTTCATCGATTGAGCATCGGGCTATTCTCATTGATTGAGCATTGCGCGTTGCGCATCGGGCATTGAGCCTTAGCGACTATACCCGCGGACCCGCCGCCTTCACAGACGCGTCGACGTGCTTCTCGAAGGTCTTGAAGTTTTCGACGAACATTCCCGCAAGCTTCTTCGCCTGCGCGTCGTATGCGTCCTTGTCGGGCCACGTGCTCCGTGGATCGAGCACGCTGTCAGGCACGCCCGGGCACGTCGTCGGGATATCGAGATTGAAGATGTCGTGCTTCTGGTACTTGACGTTGTCCAGCTGCCCGTTGAGCGCGGCGGCGAGCATCGCGCGCGTGTAGGCGATTCTCATGCGCGAGCCGACTCCCGGAGGACCACCAGTCCAGCCGGTGTTCACCAGCCAGACCCGCGACTGGTGCCGGGCGATGCGTTCGCCAAGCATCTTCGCGTAGACGTTCGGGTTCAGCGGCAGGAACGGCGCGCCGAAACAGGTGCTGAACGTCGCCTTCGGTTCCGTCACGCCTCGCTCGGTGCCGGCCACGCGGGCCGTGTACCCCGAGAGGAAGTGATACATCGCCCCCTCGGCCGTCAGCCGCGCGATCGGCGGCATCGCGCCGTACGCATCAGCGGTCAACATCACAACGTTCTTCGGATGGCCGGCCATGCCCGACGGAATCGCGTTGGGAATGAAGCTGAGTGGATAGGAGCTGCGCGTGTTCTCGGTGTACCGCATGTCATCGAGGTCCATGTCGCGCGTGTCGGCATCGAGGACGACATTCTCGAGGATCGTTCCGAACCGCCGCGAGGCGTCCCAGATCTGCGGTTCGGCCTCTCTCGAGAGTCTGATCACCTTCGCGTAGCAGCCGCCCTCGAAGTTGAAGATGCCACGATCGCTCCACCCGTGTTCGTCGTCACCAATCAGCCCCCGCTCCGGATCGCTCGAGAGCGTCGTCTTCCCGGTGCCGGACAGGCCGAAAAACAGGGCCGAATCACCGCCCGCGCCGACATTCGCCGAGCAGTGCATCGACAGCACGCCTTTGAGCGGCAGCGTGTAGTTCAGGATCGTGAAGATCGACTTCTTGATCTCTCCAGCGTATTCACTGCCGGCGATCAGCACGAGCTTCCTGCCGTAGTGGACGTAGATCGCCGTCTCGGTCCGTGAGCCGTGGCGCGCGGGATCGGCCTTGAAGTGGGGACAATCGATGACCGTGTACTCGGGGCGATGGGTGGCGCGCTTGTCCGGATCCAGTTCGGGGAGAAACATGTTGCGCGCAAAGAGGTTGTGCCACGCAAACTCGTTCACGATCCGCACCGGGACGCGATACGCCGGATCGGCTCCGCCCCATGCATCGAGCACGTACAGCTCCTTGTCCTGTACGTAGGTCATCAAATCGCGGTGCAGCGCGTCGAAGTTCGCTTCGGAGATGCCCTTGTTCAAGACCCAGTCGATGTTCTGCTCGGTCGTGGGCTCTTTGACCGTGAATTTGTCCTGCGGTGAGCGCCCCGTGTGCTGGCCGGTTCGAGCCACCAGCGGGCCGTCGGCGGCGAGAATCGCTTCGTTGCGCCTGAGCGCAATTTCGTAAAGAACTGCCGGGCTCAGGTTCCAGTGGACAGCTCCGGACCGAACGATGCCTAAGGCCTCGAGACCGTGCGCCCGCTCAACCTGTGTGCTCATTTGTGGGTTCTCCTGGCAGAAAGGCCGACGAACAAAAATGGAATCGTAATGTATAGTTGGAGGCTCGGTAAAGGACCGAACCGCTCGAGCCGTATTTCATGAGCAGAACGCCTCCCCGGCGGGCGCCCGCACCCGCTGGCGCTCTCGCGCCGCAGGCACCGCTATCGAAGGATTCGCACCTGGCCGCCGAGATCAAGCGTCTCGTGGCGGTCGGCGAGCGCGATACGGCGCGCGAACGCTACGGTGAGCTCGTAGCGAGTCAGCAGCGGCGGGCCGTCCGCATCGCCTACCAGTACCTGCGCGATGCGCACGACGCGGACGAGGCGGTTCAGGACGCGTTCGTGAAGGTCTTTACGCACATCACCAGCTACCGCGAGGATCTTCCGTTTGAAGTCTGGTTCACACGCATCCTGGTGAATGCGTGTCTCGATTTGCGGAAGTCGCGATCGCGCCGCTTGCGATGGGCCGTCCCGATGTCGGCGACCAACGAGGTGGCGCCCGCGGAACCCGCCGCGCCGGATCCGAGTCCGGAGCAGCGGCTCGTATCGAGCGAGCGCGCGACGGAGATCACGGCGGCGGTGGATTCGCTTCCCGATCGCCAGCGGACGGTGTTCACGCTCTGTCATGTCGCAGAGCAGACGACGGCCGAAGTGAGCCAGGCGCTTGGGTTGAGTGAAGCAACGGTGCGCGTGCACCTGTTCCGCGCCGTCCGCAAGCTGCGGCGGCTGCTGGATCGCGCGTGAAGTGGCCATGAGAGCGAATCATCTTTCCGACGATCGGCTCATCGAGCTCTGTATGCTCGACGCGGTGTCATCCGCCGAACAGGAGCACCTCTCCACGTGCGGGCGCTGCGACGCACGGCGCGTCAGCATGCAGCGGCTGCTGGAAGAGGTCTCGGAGACCGCTCACGTCGACGCCGACGCCGCATTTCCACTCGAACGGCTCAATCGCCAGCAGGCCCGCATCCTCGCGCGACTGCAGCATGAGGGTCGCCCGGCGCGCGTCATCGCGTTCCCGGCCGGCCATGCTCCGCACGAACCAATCGGCTCACGCACGCGCCCGGCGTCGCGCTGGATTGCGGCCGCTGCGGTTGGCGGCCTCGTCGTCGGCGTCATCGCGGGGAGATTTGGCCACGACTACTCGTTCCAGCGCGCGGGCATCAACCGTGTGATCGCATCGCGTACGGTCGAACAACCGGAGCTCCGCGCCCCGGTGACGACGGGCGGCATCCGGGAGGTCGCGGCGTCGATTTCAGACGATGAATTCCTCGATCAGCTCGAATCAGCAATCGATGCGCCTGCGGCTGCAGCGCTTCAGCCGCTTGACGATCTGACGCCTCTCGCCTGGGAAGTTCGCTAGTGCAGCCTTGCCGCCTCTGATCTTCCGGAAGGGTCTCGACCTCAAGCACGAAGTCGCAGGAACCCTCGCCGAGAGCTACCACAGCGAACTGATCGACGCGATCAAGGAGAACGACTACCAGTACCACGCCGGCCGTCTGACCGTTCACCTCGCGCGCGAGTTCGGCTTCTGTTACGGTGTCGATCGCGCGGTCGACTACGCCTACCAGGCCCGCAAACGCTTTCCTGATCGTCCCGTCGTCCTCACCGGCGAAATCATCCACAACCCCCACGTCAATGCGCAGTTGCGAGCGCAGGGCGTCCGGTTTCTCAGCGACCCTGGCGAGTCGATTGACGCGCTCACGCCTGAGGACGTCGTCATCCTCCCCGCATTCGGGATCACGATCGAATTACTGCAGCAACTTGAGAGGAAGGGCTGCACGATGGTGGATACGACGTGCGGGTCGGTGCTCAACGTCTGGAAAAACGTGCGCCGCTATACGGCCGAGGGCTTCACGTCGATCATCCACGGCAAGTTCTGGCACGAAGAGACACGCGCGACGGCGTCCCAGGCTGCCTCCGACGGCGGCCATTACCTCGTCGTCCTGGATCACGCTGAAGCCGCGTCGGCGTGCGATTACATTCGCCATGCCGGCGACCCGCGCGCGTTCCTTGCGCAATTCGAGCGGGCTGTATCGCCCGGATTTGATCCGGATCGCGACCTTCAGCGTCTCGGCTGCGCGAACCAGACGACGATGCTCAGCTCCGAATCGCTCGCGATAGCGGAGATGTTCCGGGATGCCGTGCGTTCCCGTTACGGCGATGCCGAATTGGACGTTCGATTCCGTTCCTTTGACACGATCTGCAGCGCGACACAGGACCGGCAGGATGCCGTCGCTGCACTGCTCGACCAGCGGCCGCTGGACCTTATGATCGTCATCGGCGGGTACAACAGCAGCAACACGTGCAATCTGGCCCGCATTTGCGAGCCGAAGGTGCCGACCTTCCACGTCGCCGAGCCGGCCGGACTTGTGTCACCATCCGAGATCCGGCACAAGCCGGTTGGTGGGAAGGGCGAACGCATATCCAGAGCATGGCTGCCGATGTCGGGCCACGTATCCATCGGGTTGACCTCGGGCGCTTCGACACCAGATAACCTGGTTGATACCGTCATCAGGAGGCTGGATGCCTTCGCCAACCTCGGTGAATCCGGGTAAATACCAGCCCCGCCACAGTCGTATTGACCGGCGAAGCTAACTATGACTCTTTCAACACTTTCCAGGCGGTTCGCCCTCATGGCCGCCGTCATTGGCGCGGTCGCCTTGCTGGCTCCTGCGGCCTCCGCCCAGGGCTTCAAGTGGTGGCAGTCGGAGACGTTCAAGCGCGAGCTCGGGCTGACCGCGGACCAGAGCGCGAAGATCGAAGCCATCTTCCAGAAGACGGTGCCGGTCCTGCGCCAGGAGAAGGACGCGCTCGACAGGGCGCAGGCGGACTTCAATCAGATGATTGAGGCAAGCGACGATGCGCAGGTGATGGCGCAGGTCGGTGTCGTGGAAGTCGCCCGTTCTGAGTTGAACAAATCGAGAACCATGATGCTGCTGCGCATGCGCCGTGTACTGACGCCGGACCAGCGCGTGAAATTCGTGATGCTGCAGCAAGACACGCGCAATCACGGCCGCTCCGGTGGCAAGCGCTAGTCATTCCCTTTTTGAAACAAGAGCCATGAAGACTTTTGCCTCATCCGTTCGTGTTTTTTCATGCGTACTTGCGTTGATCGCGTACGGCGCGCCCGCCGGAGCGCAGAACGACGCCGATCGCGTCCGCCTCGACGAGATCGCGCGTGAAGCGGCGCGTGAATTCGCCGCGGCCAACTCGGCGACGCTGGATCAAACGCGTCCAACGGCACCGGCGCCGCCAACCGGAACGACGGTCGAACTGACGCTGGACGAGGCAACCGCGCGAGCGCTCGAACGCAATCTTGATATCGCGGTCGAGCGGCTCAACCCGCAGACATTCGATCTGAACATCGCGCGCATCCGCGCGGCGTACCGTCCCACGGCGACGTCGACCATCGGCCGGCTCTCCAGGGTGCAGGCACCCACGAGCACGCTGAACGGCGGCACCATCGTGGATAACACGACCACAACCTACAACAGCGGCCTGAGTCAGCTCGTACCCTGGGGCGGCGGTGCCGTGGCCTTTCAGTTCAACAACAACAAACAGGTCACCTCGAATAACCTGGTGAACTACAATCCGGCGTTCAACAACAACTTTGCGCTGACGCTGACGCAACCACTGCTCCGGGGTTTCCTCATCGACAACAACCGGCAGCAGTTGGTCGTCACGGCGCTCAACCGCGACGCATCGGAAATCCAGCTGCGCGGCACGATTGCGACGACGCTCGCCAACGTGCGGAACGCGTATTGGGAGCTGCTCTTCTCCATTCAGGCCCTGGATGTGGCTCGTGGATCGCTCGATCTGGCGACAAAGCTCGTCGCCGATAACCGGGCGCGTGTCGAGGTCGGCGCGCTGGCGCCACTCGACGTTGTGCAGGCACAAGCCGAAGAGGCGACGCGGCGGCAGGCGCTCGCGCAAGCAGAGGCGCAGGCCCGCACCGCCGAACTCGCCCTCAAGCGTCTCATCGTCAGCGGCACCGACGATCCGCTCTGGAACGTGGAGCTCAATCCCGTCGATCGGCCGACGTACCTTCCCGAGCCGCTGGACGTTCAGGGCGCCGTCCGAAAAGCGCTCGACAATCGGACGGACATCCAGATCGCGCGGAAGACGATCGACAGCAACGACGTGACGCTGCGGTTCATGCGCAATCAGACGCTTCCGGAACTCGACCTCACGGCGATGTATGGCGCCACCGGCCTGGGAGGAACTCAATTCCAGCGCAACGGGACCGGCGTCACCAGTCAGGTCATCGGTGTCGTGCCCGGCGGATACGGCGATGCCTGGCGCACCCTTACCGGCAGGAATTACCCGACGTGGAACCTGGCGCTGAACCTGTCGTATCCATTAGGTGCGAGCGCGCAGGACGCTCAGCTGGCGCGCGCAAAAGTACAGCTCAATCAGTCGGCAGCGCAGTTGCGTGCCCTCGAGCTGCAGGTCGCGACCGACGTCACCAACGCCGCGCTGCAGGTCCAGAGCGGCTTGACACGGTATCAGGCCGCGACCGTCGCTCGCGACCTCGCGCAGCAGCGGCTGGACGCTGAGCAAAGCCGGTTCGAGGTCGGCCTGTCGACGAACTTCCTGGTGGTGCAGGCACAGCGCGATCTCGCAACAGCCCAGAACACAGAGCTGCGAGCGTTGCTGGATTATCGAAAAGCCCTGGTCGATTACGAACGCCTGCAGGAGACGCCAGCCGCGCGTGGCGGCGGAATCACGACTATCAACGCAGCTGCTGGCGGCGGGGGGGTCGCTGCCCAGGGTGGAAACTAATTATCCGGGTCGTTCACTAACGGACTATTGATGCAAAGAATTGTCATCATTGCGGTGATCATCGCGGCCGCGCTTGCGGGCGTCGCGTTTTACTCCGGCATGTTCAGCCGTGACAACGCCGCCCAGGCCGCGGGCGTGCAGGATCCAGCCGCACAGGGGCGCGCAGGTGGTGCCGGACGCCAGGGCGGTGCCGCTGGACGCGCGGGAGGCGGACGCGGTCAGCTGACCGTGGAGCTCGCGCCTGTCGTCCATGCGGACGTCAATCGCGAGCTGTCTGTCGTCGGCAACCTGATCGGCGATCAAACAGTGTCGGTCGTGCCGAAAACGGCGGGACGTCTGATGGACATCGCCGTGAAGCTCGGCGACCGCGTCAACCGCGGGCAGCGAATCGCCAAGATCGAGGATGAGGAGATCCTCGAGCAGGTCAGGCAGGCGGAAGCGGCGTTTGAAGTCGCCAAGGCGACCATTCGACAGCGCGAAGCCGATCTTGCGCTCGCGAAGACCAACGTGGAGCGTTCCCGGAGCCTGTTCCAGCGGCAGCTGCTTCCGCAGCAGACGCTCGACGACGCCGAAGCGAAGTATCAATCCGCGCAGGCGGCGCTCGATCTGGCGCGTGCACAGAACACCCAATCGCAGTCACGGCTCGACGAGCTTCGCATCACCCAGCAGAACACCATCATCACGTCTCCGGTGAACGGCTTCGTGGCGCGTCGTGGCGTGGATCCTGGCGCCTTCGTGTCGCCAAACGCACCGGTGGTCGACGTGGTCGACATCACCCGCGTCCGGATGGTCGCGAACATCGTCGAGAAGGACTTGAAACAGATCGCCGTCGGCGATACCGCGCGTGTGGAAGTGGATGCGTTTCCGGGCGAGGACTTCATGGGACGGATCGCTCGCGTCTCACCAGTGCTCGATCCAGCGACGCGGACGGCGCCCATCGAAGTCGAAATTTCGAACGCGCAGTACCGTCTGAAACCCGGCATGTATGCGCGTGTCGGCATCGTCACCGAGTCGCATCCAAACGCGCTCGTCGTGCCGACCAACTCGGTCGTTGATGTCAATGGCACGCGGGGCGTCTATCTGTCGGTCAACAACGCAGCCGCATTTCATCCTGTGAAGATCGGCATCGAAGGCAACGAACGCACCGAGATCCTCGACGGCGTTGCCGCCGGCGACCGCGTCGTCACGACTGGAGCTGCTGGTCTTCGCAATGGAGACCCGATCATCCTTGCGGGCGGTGGGCGCGGAGGACGCGGAAACCGCGCTCGAGGTCCAGAAGGTGTGTTGGGTTCAGAGGGTCCATCGGGTGGTTCACGCGATTCCTCAGCATCGAATCCCGAATCCCGAATCCCGAATCCCGGAGGCGCGGCGGGTGAAGGTCGCCGCGGCGGCTTCGGCGGCCGAAGAGGTCAACCGGCGGGCGCAGCGCCCGAATCGCGGTAAATTGTTCCGCCGTCGAGAACGCATATGAGCATTCCACGCGTCGCTATTCATCGTCCCGTCACGATGTTCATGCTCAGCGCAGTGATCGTGATGCTGGGCGCTATCTCTCTGTCGAAGCTGCCCGTCGACCTGATGCCGGAGTTTGCGCAGCCGGTCATCACCGTCAACACGAACTATGCGAACGTCGGTCCGCTCGAGATCGAGGAACTCATCACACGTCCGATCGAGCAGTCGGTCAGCGCGGTCGCCGGCATCACGCGGGTGGAGTCATCCTCGCGGGAGGGCGGGAGCAACGTCCGTCTCTTCTTCGGATGGGGCGCGAACCTCGCTGAGGCGGCCGACGACGTCCGCAGCCGCCTCGACCGTGTACGCGGGCGGCTCCCGGAAGAGGCCGATCCGCCGATCATCTTCAAGGCGGATTCCAACGCGTTTCCGATCATGCAGATCGGCGTCGAGGGGGACTACGATCCCGTCACGCTTCGTGAGGTCGCGGAAAACGACTTGTCACCCCGCCTCGAGCGCGCACCAGGGGTGGCGGCGGTCACGATTAACGGCGGTCTTCGACGGCAGATTCACGTGGATCTCTCAAAGGAGAAGATCACAGCCCTGAATCTGTCGGTCGACCGCGTGGTGCAGGCGCTCAAATCCGAAAACCAGAACCTTCCGCTCGGCCAGATCGACCAGGGCGATTCGACGTATCTCGTTCGCAGCCAGGGACAGTTCAACAGCATCGACGACATCCGCAACATGGTCGTCATGACACGTGAGAACGTACCCGTTTATCTGCGGGATATCGCCGATGTGGCGGACGGGACCGAGGATCGTCGTCAATTCCAGCGCATTACCTCGCTCGACGCCAGCGGCAAGCTCGGCGAGGGACATGCCGCCGTGAGGATGCAGATTAACAAGCAGTCGGGCGAGAACACCGTCGCCGTCGCGCAGGGCATCCGCGCCGAGGTCGCCCGCATCAACCGTGACGTACCCGGCGTGCGGCTTGTGGTGCTCGACGACAACGCGATCTTCATCGAACGCGCGATCAACAACGTCAAGGAGCACGCACTCGTCGGCGGGATTCTCGTCGTCCTCATCATCT
This sequence comes from Vicinamibacterales bacterium, assembly GCA_035764385.1. Classification (GTDB taxonomy): domain Bacteria; phylum Acidobacteriota; class Vicinamibacteria; order Vicinamibacterales; family UBA2999; genus Gp6-AA40. Next base: position 15,821 of record DASTZI010000479.1, on the reverse strand, counting down.
TCGCGTTTCTGCGTGACTTCCGTTCGACGCTCATCGTCTGCACGTCGATTCCGGTCTCGGTGATCGGAACCTTTGCGCTGCTCTACTTCGGCGGCTTCACGCTGAACACGATGACGTTCGGAGGTCTGGCGCTCGGCATCGGCATGATTGTGGACGCAGCGATCGTGGTGCTCGAGAACACGCATCGCCATCTGGAAAAGGGCAAGGACCGGATGACCGCCGCCATCGACGGCAGCGAGGAAGTGTGGTCGGCGATCCTGGCCTCGACGCTGACGCACATTGCGGTGTTCGTACCGCTGCTTTTCCTGCAGGGCATCTCGAGCATCCTCTTCACGCAGCTGTCGTTCGTCGTGATGTTCTCACTGGCGATGTCGTTGTTCGTCGCCGTCACCATTGTTCCCGTGCTCTGCTCCCGCTGGCTGCGCACGCCTGACGAACACCAGCACCGCTCGGGTCTGTTGGGGCGCTTCTACACGGCAAGCGAACGGTTCCTGGAAGCTCTCGACGACGGGTATCGGCGCGTCATCCACATCGCGCTCCAACATCGGCCGACCGTGATTGGCACAGCGGCCGCTCTCGTCGTCCTCGCGGTCGTCCTCTATCCACGCGTCGGCACCGAGTTGCTGCCGCAGACCGACGAGGGGCAGGTCAACGTCAACGCCCAGCTGCCGATCGGCACGCGCATGGAAGTCACCGAAGCCGTGGTGCTGCGCCTCGAGGAGCTGGTCAAGCAGTACGTGCCCGAAGCGACGGCCGTCGTGACCAATGGCGGCGGCGGAAATGGCTTCGGCCCCGCTGGGAACACGAACCGCGGTGGAATGCAGATCAAGCTCGTACCGCGTGACCAGCGCACTCGAACGAGCGATGAGATCGCGCAGGACCTGCGGCGCCGGCTGGCGGGCATTCCCGGCGCCATCGTGCGCACCAATCCCGGCGGCGGCAATTTCCAGCTCAACCAGCTTCTTGGGGGCGGCCAGGACGCTCGCCTCTCGCTCGAGATTCGCGGCCACGAGCTTGACGATGCGCGGCGCATCCAGCAGCAAGCGATTGGACTGATGCAGGACACGCCGGGTATTGCCGATGTGCGCATCGCCCAGGACGACGCGCGGCCCGAGTTGGCGATTCGCGTCGACCGTCCGAAGGCCGCGATGCTCGGACTGACGGTGAACGGCGTCGCGACGACGATTCAAACCAACGTCGCCGGGACGACGGCCGCGCAGTTCCGCCAGCGCGGCAACGAATACCCCATCGTCGTCCGCCTTCGCGAGCAGGATCGCGAGCAGATTCAGGACATCGGCGACGTGCTGGTGAATACACCGAACGGTCAGGTCGTTCCAGCGCGCAACCTGCTGGCCGTGAACCGCGAAAGCGGTCCTGTCCAGATCGATCGCAAGAACATGGAGCGCATTGTTCGTGTCAATGCAGAACCTGAAGTCGCGCTCAGCGACGCGGTCGTCAACGTGCAGCAGCGGCTCGGGCAGATTCGGGTGCCACAGGACTTCTCCGTCGGCTTTGGGTCGGAGGTCGAGGAGCAAGCGAAATCGTTCAACCAACTCAAGATCGTCCTCATCCTCGCGGTCCTACTCGTCTACGCGGTGATGGCGTCGCAGTATGAATCGCTGCGCGATCCGTTCATCATCATGTTCTCGATCCCGACCGCATCGATCGGTATCGTCGGAGGGCTGCTGCTGACGCGAACCGCCTTTAGCATGCAGGCCTACATCGGCGTCATCATGCTCGCGGGCATCGTCGTCAGCAATGCGATTCTGCTCGTCGATTACATCAACACGCTGCGGCGCCGGGATGGGATGCCGCTCCGCGAAGCCGTCGAAGTTGGCGGCCGCACGCGCCTCCGGCCCGTCCTGATGACATCGATTGCGACGATGCTCGGTCTGGTGCCGATGGCGATCGGCATCGGCGATGGTGGCGAGCTACAGGCACCGCTCGCGCGCGTCGTTATTGGCGGGCTGCTGGCGTCAACGCTCGTGACCCTCGTGCTCGTTCCGGCCGTGTACACATTGTTCGAGGAAGGCTGGAAGGGACTCCTGCATAAGCATCACGACGAGCCGTCAGTCGAGCACGTCTAGGAGCTCGCGAATCGTCTTCCCCGTCACAGGGTCAATCCAATCCGGCGCGATTTCCGCGAGCGGCTCGAGCACGAACCGCCGCTCGCGAAACCGCGGATGCGGAACGGTCAAGCCCGGCGCGTCGATCACGCTGTCGCCGTACAGAATCAGATCCAGATCAATCGTTCGGGGCGCGCCACCGTACGGCCGCTCGCGTCCCAACTGCTGCTCGACCGACAGTAAGACGTCGAGGGCCCGGCGCGCAGAGAGATCCGACTCGCCCGTTGCTGCCGCGTTCAGGAACATCGGCTGCGATCCGGGTACGTCGACCGGATCCGTTTCATAGAACGACGAGATTCGCAGACTCGAAAAGGCTGGAACGAGCGCCTCGAGAGCAGTGCGCAGATGCGCTTCGCGATCGCCCAGATTGCTGCCGAGGGCGATGGCTACTCGAGCCACCGTGTCGGAAGAACCGCGCCGACGCGTGGGACGCCGCCGGTGCGACGGCCGAGCAGGTCCTCGAACCCGGCGGCCGCCTGCTCGAAGAGCCGCTGGTGCTCAATCGACTCACCAAGAATCACGTTGAGCATGTTGCGATGACGAGCGTGCATCACGGCATTGACCGGAGCCCGCCATTTCTCGACAAACGCACCGAGATATCGCGCGTCGTCTTCGAGAATGCCGCGAAACGCGCCGGATTCGACCTTTCGGCCTCTTGTCGGCGGCGGCGGCGCCGGCAGCGCGTCTGCCCCGGCGGGCGGCAGCACCGCGCCATACTCAGAGAGCGCGGTCTGCAGCCACGACAGATGGGTTTCTTCGCGGTTGATGACGTACTGATACGTGTTGTTGAAGTCGTAATTGCTGACCGTGCGCGCGCTCGCGTCGTGACGCTCGATGAGCGCCACGCGCCCGGCAGCAAATTCGGTCAGCAGCTTCTGGAGGTCGGACATTAGACCTTCTGCTTTTCCTTACAAGAGATGCAGACGCGCGTCCAGGGAATCGCGTCGAGCCGTGCGTCCGCGATGAGCTCGCCACAATCACGGCAGACGCCGAACGTGCCTTCGTCGATACGGCGGAGCGCCTCTTCGATGGCCTGTAGGATTTTTGCGTCTGTCTGCTTCAGTTTGAGCTGGATATGCACCTCGTTATTGCCGCTGGCCTGGTCGGCCATGTCACCCTGCCGGCCCGAGTTGTTCTCCATCGTCCACTGAAGCGGCTTGGCGGCGGTACCGCCCAGCAGCTCGCCACGCTTCTGGAGTAACTGCGTGCGATATCGTTCGACTTCCATGGGTACTACTCCCTGAACGGACCGAAGCTGGCTCGGACAAATCACGATTTTAGCGTATCCGGACGGGCTTCGGCGGACCTGGAGGTCCGCCCCTGGATCCCTAACGTTGCACGTAAGAGGCTTTACTCGGCTCGCAGGGTTGCGAGCGGTTTGTGGCGGAGGACGTCGAGGCTGGCGAGGACACCAATGGCCGCGACACACGCGGCCGTCGCCAGAATCCCAATGAGGGTAATCGCCGGTGTGGCGTGCCACGTCAGGTCCAGCGCGTAGCGGGCGACCGCCCAGCTCAGGACAATCGCGCCGAGCGCGCCGACGGTACCCGCGATCGCGCCCAGCACGCCGTACTCGAGGAGCAACATGGTCGCAACCAACCGGCTGCTGGCGCCGAGCGTCTTCAGGATGGCGGCCTCGTAGACGCGTTGGAATTTCGTCATCGACACCGCGCCGATCAGGATCAGCATTCCCGAGAACAGCACGAGCCCGCCGACGACGGTCACGCCCAACGTGACGCCGTCAACGATCCCCTGGATGGTGTCGAGCACTTCCCTCAGATCGATCACCGACACGTTGGGATATCGGGCCACGAGCCCGGCCTGCATCCTGGCGCGCGCAGCGGGATCGCGTGGGCCATTCACCGAAGAAATGTAGGCGTGCGGTGCATTTTCAAACGGCCCTGGGCGGAACACGATCATGAAGCCGCCGGAGCGGTAATCGCGCCAGTTCACCTTGCGGATGCTCGTGACGCGCGCGGGAATGGTTCGTCCCAGCACGTCGAACTGCATCTGGTCTCCGATCTGGATGCGGAAACGCTCCTGGAGGTTTTCTTCGATTGATACCTCCGCCTCACCCGTCGACGGCGACGAAGGCCACCACGTCCCTTGAAGCAGTTCCTCGTTGGCGTTGAGCTGCGGCCGATAGGTAATCGTGTACTCGCGTGAGAGCGATCCGCGGCCGCGCACTTGCTCGTAGGTCTCGAGGTTTACCTCGCGGCCTCGAACCGCGGTGATCCGGGCGCGAAGCACGGGAATGATGTTCGGCGGCGGCTGGCTGCCGTTCTGCTCGTCGAGAAATGCGGCGAGACTGTCCTTCTGATCGGGTTGAATATCGATCAGGAACATGTCAGGCGCATCGTCGCCCACCTGCACCGAGAAATCCTGCAGCAGATTCGCCTGAAGCGTCCGGACACCGAGGATGAAAAACGTGCCGAGGCCGACGGCTAGAAGAATGACGCGCGTCTGATTGCCCGGCCGTGCGATATGCAGCACCGCCTGACGCAGCGCGAACGACGGCGAGTAGCGGAGCGGCTGCACCGCTCGTACGAGCGCCAGCCCGGCAAGGTGCAGCACGACGGCCGTTGCCACGAACCCACCGGACAGCATCAGCCCGACCCGCAGCGAGCCGGCCTGCCATGCGGCGACGGCGACGAGCGCGGCAGCCACAACAGCCGTGACGCTCCATTTGACCCAGTCGATGCGCGCCAATGGCGGGATGTCGTGACGAAGCAGAAGGGACGGCTTTACATGACGCACGTCGAGCAGCGGCACGAGCGAGAACAGCACCGATACGAGCAGACCGACCGCGAGGCCCTGCGCGACCGCAGCGGGAGTCAGCCCGTACTCCACCTGAAAGACGGCTGGAAGATTACCGATCAACGCGGGCACTGCCGCGATCACGGCTGCCGCAATTGCGACGCCGAGCAGGCTGCCGGCCACACCAAGCAGCAGCACCTGCGTCATGTAGACCGCGAGAATCTCGCGTGAGGTCGCGCCGACGCACTTCAGAATCGCGATGCTCCGCAGTTTCTGCTGGACGAACACCCGCGTGACGCTCGAAACGCCGATGCCGCCGAGAATCAAGACGACGAGACCGACGAGGCTCAGGTAGTTTTCAGCCCGCGTCAGGTTCTCACCCATCTGGTCTTCGCTGCGGCGATACGACCGAACGCCGACAAACTCATTCGCGAACGTCGAGCGCAATACCGTGGTGAGCGGTTCGACCTCGGGCCGAGGCACTTTGAGCAGCAGCTGACGTGAAGCGCGGCTCCCGAACGAGAGCAGACCCGTGTCCGCCAGCGCGGCGTGGTCGATGATGACGCGCGGCCCGAGACTGAAGGCGCCAAGGCTGCGGCCCGGCTCCGAAGCGATGACGCCTCGAATCTGGAACGGCACGTTGCCGATGAGAATCTGGTCGCCGACCTTGACACCGAGCTGCGCGAGCAATTCGGGCCGCACGACCGCGCCATGATCGAGCAGCAGGTCGTGCGAATAGGTGCCCTGGGCGAGCGTGAGCGTTCCATACAACGGAAACTCCCGCTCGACCGCGCGCAATTCGACCATTCGGGCAACCGCTTTCGACGGATCCGCAGGCCGGACCATGGTCGGAATCTCGGTCGAACGCGACACGACGGCGACGCGGCCGCTCCGCTGCTCCGCCGTGAGCGTGTCGAGCACCTTCGAGGTGAACTCACGGTTGCTCGTCAGCAGGATGTCGGATGCGATGAGCGCCTGCGCCTGCTGTGACATCCCCGCGCGAACGCTCTGAATGACGGACCGCAACGCGATGATGGCCGCGACGCCGACAGCAATGCAGATGAAGAAGAACAACAGCCGTTGCCACGACGAGCGGATCTCCCGGCCGGCCATCCGCAGAATGAACATCATCTGGTGACTTGTATCCGGGATTCGGGATTCGGGATTCGGGATTCGGATTCGGATTCGTGTTCCACCGGACGACCGTCGCGCAGCACGAGCCTGGAATCTGCGAGTGATGCGAGATCCGGATCATGTGTGACCAGCATCATCGTCGTCTGGCGGGTGCGCCGCACGTTGAGCAGCAGTTCCATGATCAACTTGCCGGTTGCCGAGTCGAGGTTGCCCGTGGGCTCGTCGGCAAGAATGATCGGCGGATCGTTGGAGAGCGCACGGGCAATCGCCACCCGCTGCTGTTCACCGCCGGACAACTGCGATGGATAGTGATGGCCGCGGTCCGCAAGGCCGACCTCTTCGAGAAGCCGCTTCGCACGCACCGACGCGTCGCGCCTGCCGGCAATTTCCATCGGGATCAGAATATTTTCGAACGCGGTCAACGAGGGGACGAGATGGAAGAATTGGAACACAAAGCCGATTTGCTCGCCCCGCAGCTTGGCGAGCGCATCCTCACCAAGTCTGGTGATATCCACATCGTCGATGATGATCTCGCCATTTGTCGGCGCGTCGAGACCGGCGACAAGGCCGAGCAGCGTGGACTTGCCGCTGCCTGACGGGCCAAGCACGGCAAGAAACTGCCCGGAACGGATCGTGAGATCCAGCGGATGCAGGATGGTCAGCGGCCGTCCCCCGCTCATGACCGTTTTGGAAACCCCGCGAAGCTGAATCATCGAGGCTGCTTCTCGACGAGCGGCTTCAGCGACCGCCAGAGGTTGGCTTCGACGATTCGGGCACCCGCCGGATTGGGATGGATCCCATCTGCGATGTTCAGCGTTGGAATGCCAGCGACTTCGTACAGGTAAAACGGCATAAAGGCAACGCGCTCTTCCGACGCCAGGTCTCCAAACGCGCGGCGGAATTCGGAAGTGTAGGCCGCACCATAGTTCGGCGGCGCCTCCATTCCCGTCAGCAGCACGGCGATACCCCGCTTCTTGGCCGTGTGAACGATCGTCTTCAAATTTTGCTTCATCTCCCCGACCGGCAGTCCGCGTAAACCGTCGTTGGCGCCCAGCTCGACGACGAGGATCCGCACTTCCCCGTCCAGAGACCACTCGAGTCGCCGCAGGCCACCGGCCGACGTGTCGCCTGAAACACCCGCGTTTACGACCTCGTACTTGTAGCCCTCTGCATCCAGATGTTTTTGGACGAGCGACGGAACAGATTGTTCGACATCCAGGCCATAGCCCGCAGTAAGACTGTCGCCGAGGAAAACAATCCGCGGACGAGTGGATGCAGGCGCGGCGCTTGCAGCGCGCACCTGCACTTCAGATGGCGGAGCTGGCGTGGATTCGCGCGCCCGGGCCGGCTCGTTTGACGAGCAGGCGGCGACCGCCAACGCCGCGCAAATGATTAGGACCCGCACCGAAGGCAACATGTTGCGTGTGCTATAGGTATCGTATCGCGTGACCGACTTCTCCATTGAATCAGGCGCGGTGGCATCCGCGCTCGACACCGTTTTTTCACAACTCAATCGCGACCGTTTCGCAGAGAAGTTGTGGGCGCGGCACACCGACCTCTGGAGCAGTGATTACGGCGTCCGGCAGGCGATCGCAAACCGCCTCGGGTGGCTCGACGCACCCGACTCCGGCGTGTCGCAGCTGCCACGCCTGCAGGCATTCGTACGGCGCGTTCGTGCGCAGCGATTCACCGACATCGCACTGTTCGGCATGGGTGGATCCAGCCTCGCACCCGAGGTTTTCCATCGCCTCTTTGGACGAGATGACGGGCCGCCGCGATTCAGCATGCTCGATTCGACCGATCCTGCCGCCGTCCGCACGGTGCTGAGCCGCGCTGACACGTCCCTGTTCATCATCGCGAGCAAGTCCGGCACCACCATCGAACCGAATTCGATGGCGGCGGCGGCGCGGCGGCGCGTCGAAGCCGCAGGTGTGAAGGATTGGGCGTCGCGCTTCGTCGCGATCACCGACGACCAGACACCGCTTCACAAGCGCGCGCTGAACGATGGCTTCTTCGACGTGTTCGTGAATCCGTCGGACGTAGGCGGCCGCTATTCCGCGCTGACGCTGTTCGGTCTCGTACCCGCAGCGCTGATCGGCGCGCCGATGGACCCGCTGCTGGAGAATGCGCGCCGCATGGCGGAAGCGTGCCGCGCGAATGATGCGCGGACCAACCCGGGCCTGGCATTGGGCGCGCTCATGGGCGCCGCCGCGCGCGAAGGACGTGACAAGCTCACGTTGCTGCTCCCGCCACGCCTCGAACCGCTTGCGCTCTGGATTGAGCAGCTGGTCGCTGAGAGCACCGGCAAGAACGGTAAAGGGATTGTGCCGATTGCGGGTGAGACCCCGCAGGCCGCAGCGGCGGACGACCGCGTGGTTGTCATCGTCAGACTCGCCGGAGTCGGCGTGGACGACGGCATCGTGCGGGGCCTCAAGTCCGCACGCGTTCCTACGATGACGATCGATATGCCTGCGATCGAGGCGCTCGGCGCCGAGTTCTTCCGGTGGGAGATTGCCACGGCGACGGCCGGCCGAATCCTCGAGATCAATCCGTTCGACGAGCCCAATGTGCAGCAGGCGAAGGACGCGACCAACGCGCTGCTCGATGCGTACGCGACGCGCGGCCAGCTGCCAGTCCCTGCTCCAGACCTGCGCACTGACGGCATAGACGTCACATTCAGTACCGCGGTGCGTAAGGCCGGTAGTACGAAGGGACTCGACACGTTCATGGCCCTGCTGAGACCGCGCGACTATTTCGCGCTGCTCGCCTACCTGCCGCCCGACGATGAACGATTTGGTTCATTGTTGATTCGGATCAGGAATGCGGTCGCGTTGAATCATCATTGCGCAACGATGCTCGGCTATGGACCGAGGTATCTGCACTCGACCGGCCAGCTGCACAAGGGCGGAGCCAACAACGGCGTGTTCCTGATCGTTACTGCCCCAGCAGAGAACGATTTGCCAGTGCCCGACGCGCCCTACTCATTCGGGGTCCTCGAAATGGCCCAGGCGCTTGGCGACTTGCAGTCTCTGGACCGTGCAAATCGTCGCGCGGCGCACGTTCATCTTCCAGATCGAAGCGCCGATTCGATCGGCCGATTGGCGAGTTTGCTCGGAATTTCACAGTAACGATCCCGAAAATTACAAAGCTGCCGGGCTGCATACTTTGTATACTCCTCCCCGTGGCAACGGTCGCCGTTCATGGGGTCCTTGCGCGGACTCAGGCAACGCTCGAACGCGGGCGCGGCGCCGATGCGGTCCAGCTCCTCGCGCCGATGCTGCGCCCCGGCTCCCTGACGCGGGAGGACGAAATCACCGTTCGCGCAGCGCTCGCCGAAGCATGGCTGCTCCAGGACGACCTGGCGCAGGCCGCGGCCACCCTGGGCCGTCCACCCGACACGCTGCGCGAACCAATCAGTGATGCGTTGCTCTCTGCCTTGTGGCGGCTGCATGGGCGCATCACCTACGCGCGCGGTGAGCAGTCGCGCGCGATCGCCCTGCACACGCGCGCGTTGAAGCATGCCGAGCTGGCGCACGATTCGCGCGCGATCGGCCTTGCGCATTACGAGCTCGCGCTCTGTTACAAGCAGGTCGGCGACTCGGGAATTGTTCGCGAGCATCTGACCGAAGCTGCCTCCGCGCTGCACGCAGCAGGCGATCGGCGCCACCTCGCCCTCGTGCACTCGCTGTCAGCGGTTCTGCTCGCGCAGGCCGGGCGCAGCGAAGAAGCCGCCGCCGCGCTGCGTCAAGGTGAGCGCCTCGCGATGGCCATTCAGGCCGATGACGTACTCGCGGGCATCGTGCACAACCAAGCGAACGTCGCGTTGATGCGCCACCAGCACGAACAGGCGCTGGCGCTTGCCGAGCGCAGCGTGGCGTTGCACGAGACGCTCGGCTCGGGCCACGGCTTGGCCGTCGCACTCGCAACCTTGGGACAGATCTTCGTGCAACTCGGCGATCTGGAACGCGCGGAGCGGATTCTCACGCGCACGCTCGAAGTCCGCAGCCCGGTCCAGTTTCACGAGACGACGGGTGCCGTCTTCGACACGCTCGCGCAGATTCATCTGATGCGCGGCGCCTACGAGCGGGCCGGTGAGTACCTTCGTCACGCCAGCGAGGCATACGGCGCCTACGGCACGCAGACCATGCGATGGTACGAATGGTCGCTCAAAGTGCTGGGTGTCAAGCTCGCGATCCGCCAAGGGAAATTCGACGAGGCGCTCGTGATGGCCGATGACCTCGCACGAACCCCCGGCGTGCCGCCGGGCGAGGCCATTCAGGCGGACCTTGCGGCATGCGAAGCGCTGGTCGCCTCCAACCGGATCGCGGACGCGGAACCGCGCATCGAGTCGTGCGAAGGGCGCCTCGATCCGCGAACCGCTCCGGCCAACTGGGGCGAGTTTCTGCGTATTCGAGGCACGGTTCACGAACGTTCGGGGCGATCGTCGGATGCGTACCACGATTTCGCCCAGAGCGTGAACGTCTTTGAGCTGATTGGCGAGCGGTATCAGGCCGCTCTCAGTCAACTGGCGCTCGCGAGGCTCACGTCGGCGACGCACACCGGTGCCGCGCAACGTCATCTCGAGCAGGCCGCAACGACGTTTCATGCGCTTGGCGCCGAGCGCGATCTCGAAGAAGTGGCGCGGCTGCGCACGCTGATCGCTGCTGCTGCCGGGGGGCAACCGGCTGCATCCGCGGTCGATGCTGACGATTCGGTGATCAGGCGCCTCGTCGATGCGTCCGTCCTGTCGGACCTCCTCGCGCGCGAAACGGCAACGTCGCTCGTCGAAGCCACACAAACCGATGCCGCGGTCATCTTCGTCGTCACGTCTGGCGGCGAAGTACGGGTCGTCGCGACTGCAGGCTGCGATCCCGGCGTGGCGCGCGCACTCGCCCGAGCCGCCGCGCAGGGAAATAGCGCGTACGGTGAGGGGCTTCTTTTGACCGAGCCTCTTGGCCGCAGCCATGAGGGTCCGCGGTTCTGCACGGTCGTGGCAGCGGGGCGGTTGACCGACTCCGCGGCGCGGCGGTTCCGGATGTTCACCGCGGTGGCCAAACAGGGATTCGACCTCTGCGGCGCGAGAGACCGGCGCGGTTATCGCGTCGAGCAGGACGGCGCGCGCTCGCTCGAACCGCTGCTGCCCGGCTTCATCTGCGCGAGCGCCGCCATGAGCCGAGTGGCCGATCAGATCCAGCGCTTACAAGGGCACGACCTGACCGTGCTGATAACGGGCGAAAGCGGAACCGGAAAAGACCTCGTCGCGCGCGCGATCCACGTCGGCTCCCCACGAAACTCCGCGATGTTCCTCCCCTACAACTGCACGACGACGCAGCGCGACCTCGCGGACAGCCAGCTGTTCGGGCATCGGCGTGGCAGCTTTACCGGCGCGATCACGGACCAGCAGGGGCTCATTCGTACGGCAGCGGGTGGTACGCTCTTCCTCGACGAAATCGGAGACCTGCCGCTCGATATCCAGCCGAAACTGCTGCGCTTCCTCGAGCAGGGCGAGGTGATGCCAGTCGGTGACACGCGTCCCCAGGGCGTGGACGTGCGGGTGCTCGCAGCGACCAACGCGGATCTCGAGCAGCGTGTCCAGGAGGGAAAATTCCGCGAGGACCTCTATCACCGCCTGAATGTCATTCGGATTCTTGTTCCGCCGCTCCGCGACCGGCGCGAAGAGGTTCCGCACCTGAGCACGTTCTTCCTGCGGGAAGCGTGCGAGCGCCTGGGTAAGCCGGACGTGCATTTGAGTTCGGGGACGCTCGACTTGTTCGACCGCTACTGGTGGCCCGGCAACGTGCGCCAGCTCCGCAACGAGGTGCAGCGCGCGGTCGCCATGAGCCGTCCTGGGGGCACGATTGAACCCGAACACCTCTCCCCTGACCTGACGGCGGTGCCGTCGACGAGCGGCATGCCGGCGACGCCAAAGGCCGTGCGGGTGGCTTCCGTTCGCAACCTAGCGTCGGCTGTTGAAGAAATTGAGCGCGAACTGATCGGCACCGCCCTGAAAAAGACCAGCGGCAACATCTCGGAGACTGCGCGAGTTCTGGGCCTGACCCGACGCGGCCTCTATCTCAAGATGCGCCGCTTAGGACTTGATGACGCACCAGCGGATACCTAGTAACCAGGTATACAGGTGCGTGGATAGCGGCTATCCACGCTTGCACGCTAGGGCAACTGCGTGAATTGATGTTGAGTCAATGTTTTCAGGCATTTCCATCGTGTGCAGGCCGAGCGACTGACACGAACGACACAGGCCTGCGCATTGATATGCATCGGAGTGAAATCCATTCACAACCAGGGGGACCAAGGTGATTCGCACAGCCGCTGCATCGCTGAAACCATCGACCGACAACAAGCCGCGCATCGGTGCGCGCCGAAAGGTGCGCGTGCCCGGCCGTCTCACGTGGCGCGATTCGTCTGGAACGCTGCGCTTCGTGTCGGTGATGACGTGCGACGTCAGCGACCTCGATGCGTTCGTCGAGTGCCAGGTGCCGGCGTCGATTCCTCTGTATCGGCTGGTCCACTTCCAGATCGAACGCGGCGCGCGGGAATGCGACTCGCTGCCTCCGTCGCTGCGCAACGGCAAGGTCCTCTCGGCCGTCTATCGTGTCGGCGCGTACCGCGCCGCCACCGGAACGCCGCATGGGTACGCACTGCGGCTGCTCGTGGAACCGGCGCGTTCCACGTCGCCAAAGATCTCCGTCGTCGCCAATTAGATCTGGCGGGTCCAGAAGGGCCCGCCCTCCACTTTCCTTTTACAGACCCTTCTTCGTTCGCCAATAGCGCGCGAGCCCCAGCCACGAGACTTCAAACGGCGCCCCGACCCGGTGCGGGAGGATTTCCGTGTCGCGTAGATGCCGCTGCAATTCGTGGTCGACGAATTCCGCATAGCGCCGTGCCTTCTCATCGTCGCTGCCCGGTTCGCTCAGTGAGCGGCGCACCCAATCGGCGGCAACCTGGAGGTTTTCGACAAACGAGGACATGTGCGGCCTGACGGGACCGGACGGTCCGAAGTGCGTGAGGAAGAGCGTGTCTGGATCCCATGCCTCGACATGAGCCGCGCTCTCGATCCAGAGCTCGACGTCGATATCCGGCGGTGGCGTCGGAGGCCTGACGTAGTTGCCAGTCACTCGGACGCCCGCGACGTCGCCCACCAACGCCACACCGCTGAACCGATCGAAGAAGCTGATGTGATGAGAGGCATGCCCCGGCGTGTAGCGGACGTCCAACGTGCGCCCAGCGGCCTCGATGCGATGCGGCATGGTCGAAGACGCCAGCGTCACAATGTTCGACGCTGGCACCGGCGCAACCTCACCCCATAACGCGTCCATCTGATCACCCCACAGTCGCGTCGCGCTTCGCACGAGCCTGGTGGGATCGACCAGATGCGGCGCGCCGCGCTCGTGCACGAAGACCTTCAGCCGCGGGTAGCGCCGTATGAGAGTCCCAGTACTGCCGCCGTGATCGAGATGGACGTGCGTCAGCAGTATGTGTGTCACGTCCTCGAAACGAATTCCCATCCCATTCAAGCCGAGCTCGAGTGAATCGAGACATGACGCGGGACCGGGATCGACGAGCGCCGCCCCGCCGGGGCCGCTGAGGATTGCAGTCGCGATGACGTGTGGACTGCCGCGGAATTGAAGGTCAACCCAGGCAATGCCGGGCGCGAGGACGGACATGCGAGGGCGAGGCATTATACTGAGCGCGAAAATCCCAAACCCCAAATCCCAAAACCCAAATCCCAACGCGGGGTGAAGACACTTGGGATTTGGAACTTGGGATTTGGGATTTGGGATTTGTCATGATCCACACCCACTCGCTCCTCGCCTCTCTGGCGCGCCTGGTTACCGACGCGTCTGCGCTCGACGTGACGCTCTCGCGCGTCGCGGTGCTGCTGCGCGAGGCGATTCCGTTCGAGCGTCTACGTGTGTTGCGCCTCGATCGCGCTGATGCCGTGACGCTGTACGCCATCAACGCCTCGGGGGAGATCGACATCACGGGTTATCTCATCGGCGACGCACCCTCAGCGGCGGAGGATGCGGCAGACGGGGTGGAACGGTCCCGCTTGATCTGCACCATCAGACAGGGTGCGCGCGTCAAGGGGGCGGTATGGCTCACATCGGGCGCGCCTGATGCCTTCACCGAAGAGCACCAGGAGTTGCTCGAAGCCGTCGGCGACCTGATTACGCTGGCGCTCTATCACGATACGGTTCGCACGACCGAGCGCCGGCGACGGGAACGCATCGATGCGCTCGTGCGCCTGCTGCAGACGGTCGCCGAAACACTCGACATCCGTCACATTTTTCCGCAACTGTCCGACACGGTTCGCGCCGCGCTGCCGCACGACATCCTCGCGCTGACAGCGTGGGCGGAGGACGGCCTATCCTTCCAGGTCTACGCGATGGCGGGCGCCGAGATTCCCGATCAGTCGTTCTGGGGACCGACGCTGCTCACACCGGTCGAGCGCACGTTGCTGGATCGCAAGGCGTACATCATCCACGACGTCAACAGCGAGGTTGCGGCGGAAACGATCCGAGGCCGGCTGCTTCGCATGGTCGGCGCGCGCTCCGCCCTCCGGGTGGCGATTCCGCTCGGCAGCTCCGTCTTCGGCTCGCTGTTCTTTCTCGCGCGCGAGCCGGGACGTTTTTCCGAAGAAGACGTGGATTTCGCGCGGCGCATCGCCGACCATCTCGCCCTGGCGCTCTCCCACCAGCATCTCGCGGAGGCGGAGCGGCGCGACGCGGCGGCGCGAGAGACCGCCGCACGCCTCGAAGCGCAGGTGGCGACGCTGACGCGCGAGCTCGAAGCGCGTTCCGGCCAGCGGCGGGTCGTCGGTCACTCGCGCCAGTGGCAGGATGTGCTCGCGCAGGCCGCGCGCGTCGCGCAGGCGGAAACGACGGTGCTGTTGACCGGCGAATCCGGCACGGGCAAGGAAGTCATCGCGCGGTTCATTCATCACGCGTCGCGGCGGAGCAGCGGCCCGTTCATCGCCATCAATTGCGCCGCCTTGCCGGATCAACTGCTCGAATCCGAGCTCTTCGGCTACGAGCGGGGCGCGTTCACCGGGGCGGTGTCGGCCAAACCAGGTCGCATCGAACAGGCAAACGGTGGCGTGCTGTTTCTCGACGAAGTTGGTGAAATGGCACCCACGGTCCAGGCGAAGCTGCTTCGCGTGCTGGAGGAGCGCGAGTTCCAGCGCCTCGGCGGCACGCGCCTCCACCACGCCGACATCCGCGTGATCTCCGCGACGAACCGGGACCTCCACGGCGCCATGCAACGAGGCGAATTCCGCGAGGACCTCTATTACCGTCTCGGTGTCTTCGAGATCGAGCTGCCGCCGCTGCGGGATCGGGCCGAAGACGTTCTCGAGCTCGCCGATACGTTCCTTCGCGAGATCGGCGAGACCGTAGGACGTCCTGCCGCGGGTTTCGAGCGCGATGCGAAGCGGGATCTGCTCGCGTATCCGTGGCCGGGCAATGTCCGCGAGCTTCGGAATGCGATCGAGCGCGCGGTCATCCTTGCCGACGGCGGTTACATCCGCAGCGAGCACCTGCCTGTGAACGCCACCCGGAAGACACCCGCCCCAGTCGAGCCGAGCGGCGCGCCGCTGCCCGCCGGCGGGGTGAACCTCGACGCGATCGAGCGTTCGCTCGTCGTCAAGGCGCTCACTCAGGCACGGCATAACAAGACTCGCGCCGCGAAGCTCCTCGGCCTGACGCGCGCCCAGCTCTACTCCCGCATCGAGAAGTACGGCCTCGCCGAAACGGAATCCTGAGCCTCGCCCGTGGCGCCTGTTGTCCG
>DASTZI010000478.1:0-18809 GCA_035764385.1 Vicinamibacterales bacterium | reverse complement strand
GCGCAGCCCGCGGCGCGCGAATGCGTTTGTCGTGGTCAATTGCGCCGCGCTTCCACCGTCGCTGATTGAAAGCGAATTGTTCGGCCACACACGCGGCGCGTTCACCGGCGCCGTCACCACACGTCAGGGCCGCTTCGAGCTGGCGCACCGTGGAACACTGTTCCTCGACGAAATCGGTGATCTTCCGCTCGACCTGCAGACGAAGCTGCTGCGCGTCCTCCAGGAAGGCACGTTCGAACGGCTTGGCTCCTCCCAGCCACAAAAAGTCGACGTCCGCATCATCGCCGCGACGCACCGCGATCTGCGCCGGATGATCGGCGAAGGGACGTTCCGGGAAGACCTCTACTACCGCCTGAGCGTCTTTCCTATCCGGTTGCCGCCGCTGCGCGAGCGCCGTGAGGACATCACGAAGCTTGTCTGGCACATCATCCAGAAGCATCAGCGGGCGACCCATCACCACATCCGGCAGGTGCCGGACAAGGTGATGGACGAACTCAAGCGCCGGTCGTGGCCAGGGAATATCCGCGAGCTGGAGAACGTCATCGAAGGCGCCATCATCCACTCGACCGATGAGGTGCTGACGCTGCTCGACGACGGGGGCGAGGTTGAGGCCCCGGCGGCCGAGGATGCGTCGACCCTCTCCGCGGTCGAGCGGACGCACATCCAGGAGGTCCTGCGTGCGTGCGGATGGCGCATCAACGGCGCCGGCAATGCAGCCGAACGACTCGGCCTGCATCCCAACACGCTCCGCTTCCGGATGAAGAAGCTGGGCATCGTCCGCGAACACTCGTCGCGCGCCAGCGTTCACGTCGCCAGCGCCTGACGATATCCCACCGCATCTCGTGACCGCGCGCGGCGATTTGCCCGAATCCCGCGCGCGCCCGCGCTTTCGTACCGGGGAGCGCGCCTTGCACCTTCAAAAATCGCGTAATCACGCGAGAAAACCATGAGTCGATTCATCCAGCAACTGACAATGGCCGCTCTGCTGGCGGCGGCCGCGGCCCCTCTGGTCGCCCAGTCGAGTCCAGCAGCGCGGCCGGCCGCTCCGGCCTCACAGCCTACTGCGGCCTCGCCCGACGCGAGCACCGATGGAGGATGGCCGCGCGCATTCGTGTCGCCCTCCGGCGCGAGCATCGTGCTCTACCAGCCGCAGATCGCGAGCTGGCCGGACCGGAAGCACATGACGCTCTATGTCGCCGCGTCATACCTCGCCAAAGACAAGCAGACGCCCGCGGTGGGCGCGCTCAAAGTGGAAAGCGATACGAGCGTCGCGCTCGCGGACCGGCTCGTCGAATTTTCCGAGTTCACGATCAGCGAGGCCAATTTCCCGACGATACCGAAAGACGACGTCAAGGCGATCGTCGACGACATTCTCGCCTCCGTCCCCCGCGAACAGCGTGTCATCTCACTGGATCGCGTACTGGCCATGGTGGACACCAGTCAGGTGATCCCTCACAACATCGACGGAGTGAAGGCAGACCCGCCGCCGGTGTTCTTCAGCCAGACACCAGCGGTGCTGGTCAATCTCGATGGTCCAGTCATTTGGAGTCCAATTCCCGGCACGGACCTTCGGTTCGCTGTCAACACGAACTGGGATCTCTTCGTGTCGCCCGAGCCACAGACCTACTACTTGCGTGTCGACAAGAGCTGGCTGATGGCGAGCGCGTTACAAGGGCCCTGGCGTCAGGCCAGTAAGCTTCCGGCCAGCTTCAGCAGCCTTCCGAATGACGGCAACTGGACGGAGGTCCGTGCGGCGCTGCAGCCGCAAACCACACGCGCCGTTCCGACCGTGTTCGTGAGCGAAAAACCCGCGGAGTTGCTGCTTCTCAATGGCGCACCGAAATACGTTCCGGTCACCGGCACGAATTTACAGTGGGTCAGCAACACAGACGCAGACGTCTTCCGCGTCGGGACCAATGGAGCTGTCTACTTCCTCGTGTCTGGCCGCTGGTTCTCGGCGCCCGACTACTCCGGCCCGTGGACGTTCGCGACGCCGACCCTTCCAGAGGACTTCAAGCGGATTCCATTGACGCATCCACGATCGCGCGTGCTTGCATCGGTGCCTGGAACGCGGCAGGCGATTGAAGCAGTGCTGCTCGCGCAGATTCCCCAGACCGCGACCGTAAATCGACGTGAGATCAGCGCCCCGGCGGTGAGCTTCGAGGGGGCACCGCAGTTCGAGCCGATTGAAACAACGTCGGTTGCGCGCGCGGTGAACACCGACAAACAGATCCTGAAGGTCGGCAACATGTTCTACATGCTTTTTGACGGCGTGTGGTTCTTCTCGACAGCCGCGACCGGACCATGGACAGTTGCCGACAAGATTCCACACGAGATCTATCAAATTCCCATCAGTTCCCCCGCGCACAACGTCACCTACGTCACCGTCGAAAGCGCCGATGACGACGCCGTGACGTTCGCGGCGGACGCCGCTTACACAGGATTGATGGTGGCGTGGGGAACGCCGGTGTGGGGGACCGGGTGGTACTACCCACCCTATTACTATTCGGGCGCCTTCTATCCCACTTACTTCCCGTATTACCCGAGCTCCGGATACGGTGCGCGGTACAACCCCTGGACCGGCGCCTACACGCGTGGTGGTGCGCTGTATGGTCCGTATGGTGGTGCCGGCTACGGTGCGAGATACAACCCGACGACCGGAACGTGGGCACGCGGCGCGGCCGCGTACGGACCGGCGGGCGCACGTGGAGCGATCCAGGCGTACAACCCACGCACGGGCGCGATCGGATCGACGGTTCAAGGCTCGAACGTCTACGGGAGCTGGGGATCAACCGCGGTCAAGCGCGGTGATCAGTGGGCGCAAACATCGCGCGTCACGAGAAATGCCACCGGCACGACCAGTCGAGTCACCCAGGGCAGCGGCGGCGGCGAAGCAGTCACCCGCCGTGGGCCGCAGGGCAACGCCGGAGTCGCGAAGACGGGTGCGGGCGACGTCTATGC
Source organism: Vicinamibacterales bacterium (assembly GCA_035764385.1). Lineage (GTDB taxonomy): Bacteria > Acidobacteriota > Vicinamibacteria > Vicinamibacterales > UBA2999 > Gp6-AA40. Next base: position 15,848 of record DASTZI010000478.1, on the reverse strand, counting down.
CGGCCGTGACGGAAACGTCTACCGCAATCAGGATGGCAGCTGGCAGAAATACAGCAGTGGCGGCTGGTCGAACGTCGATCGTCCGGTGGGCACCTCGGGACAAGCGGCCGATCGCGCCGCACAGAGCGGTGTGAGCCGCGACACCGCGACACAACTGAATAGCGATCGCAGCGCACGAATGGACGGCGCGCAACGGACGAGCGATTTCAATCGGGCCGGACCGTCGGGTGGAAGTTACAGACCGAGCGGCGGCTTTGGCGGCGGTGGTGGGTTCCGCGGTGGCGGTGGCGGCGGTGGGTTCCGCGGCGGCGGACGACGCTGACACACACACGCACGAGCGAACAAACGGCATCTGCCGCGGGGACGTGGATCATCCCCGCGGCGGCGGAGATCGAAATCCCAATTCCATTTGGCGGAAAACTAGCCTGGCTCGAGCGGAGGCGCATCCGACGCCTCCGCGCGTACCCAGTAGTCTCCGAGCAAGACGGTCACGCTGTCGGTCGCGCCCTGTTCGAGAGCGACGTCCACGAGACGCTGGGCGTCGTCAGTGGGCCGGCGCTGACTCGCAAGGACATCGGCGATCTGATCCTCGCGCACGTGGTCGGTGAGACCGTTGGTGCACAACAGCAGACGATCGGCCGGCCACAGTTGCACATGCTCGATTGCGATCTCGGGCCCGCTGCCGCGGCTCCCGAGCGCATCGGGGACGGCGCGCGGCACGTCAGGCGCCGATGGTTCCGTGCCAGGCGGCCGTCGGGCTTCGAGGCGTACACGCCTCAGCGCTGCGGACGCCGAGATCAGGCGCTCGAGCGTGTGATCCATCGTGAGCTGAATCAATACGCCGTTGCGAAATAGGTAAGCCCTCGAGTGCCCCACGTGCGCAAAAAAGAGATCCGCACCCGCGACATAGAGCGCGGTCAGACTCGTCGCCATTCCCGCGAGACTCGCGTCGGCGCGGCTGGCCTGGATGACCGCTTCGGTCAGCTGGCGATACAAGAACTCGCTTTGCGCGGCAACGTCCGAGGCGGTCTCGGGTCCGACCCGCACGTTCCACTTGCCGTAGCGGATGGCGAGGTGCGCGAGCGTGCTGAGCGCAAACCGGCTTGCCCGCCCGCCAGTGCCGTCGGTGTCCAGGCCGTCGGCGACGAGCATCGCATACGCGTACTCCTCGAACCGTGGCGGAAGGTCGGCTTCCGCCAGGCTCGTCGTCAGCGTCTCCTGCATCCGGCCGAGACGAATGGCCACAAAGTGGTCCGTGTTCTGGAGCTGTGTCTTCCCGGCAACCGATACGCCAGCCACTTCAAGGCCGATGTTCGCCGAGACCGGCTGAAATGCCACCGCATCGATTGGACGGGAGACGGCCGCGCGCCACTCGGCGCGCGATGAATCGCGTTGGTCGGTCGCCATGACACTCGCTCACACTCGCGAACCGCGAATCGGAGGCGTAGGCCGCCTCACGACACGCGGTCCATCGTGTTCTACCAGCGAAAGCTGACGCCGCCGGTCGCTTGCCAATATGCGAGCCCGGAAAGGACGCTCTGGATGATCTGTTCGTCGGGCGGACCTGAAAAGTTGTTGATGGTGTTGGCGTGATAGTACCGGACGTCACCGCGGACGCCGACCTTGTTGACAAACGCCAGCACGCCACCGCCGATATTGCTCCCCCATCCCCCCTTGCGCGAGCTGCCTTGCACATCCAGGAAGTCCGCGCCAATCGCCGTTCTGCCGAAGCCCCCTGAAATAAATGGCTGGAACTGACCGTCCGCGCCAAGCGGGAGCGCTCCAATCGCATTGGCCATGTAGTTGGCCACGTGCGGGCTGCCGTCGATGAGTGCGCTCGTCACGTCGAAGCTGGGCGTCCAGTTGGCGAGAAATTCGGGACCGACAACGCCCCGCCACAGCCAGGCGACGTGTCCACCGAAGTTGGCACCGGTGGAGTTCGTATCGACCCTTGGACTGTCTGTTCTGACGGCCCACCCCCCGCCGACAAATCCTGACGCGAGCCAGTGGTTGACTGTGGCACCCACATAGGTCGGCTGTGTCGTCGCCGATGACGGCGGTGCAGTCGTTTGCGCTGCCGATGTTCCAGCCAGCGCGAACGTCAAGACCGCGGCAAAGACGTACTGTGCTGATCGCATGACGTGTGTTCTCCTTCGGGTGCAGCGAACGGCAAGATCAGCTCCAAGAAATCCGCAGGTTGGTTGGGGAAATCTGTGCTGCGTCGATCGCCGGGTGACCGCACGTGGTCACCGGACACGACGGGCCGCGACCGTCAGCGACGTCCGACTCGCGTCACGACTCGCGTCGCCGTGTTCCCGCGTGGGTGTGGACGAGCGAGCCGGTGACCGTGTTACTCGCGGTTGCGACTTCTTGATCGGCCATCGTGTCGTGGAGGCGCGCTTCCACCTGCGGTCCTGCCTCGGTGCCGCGTGATCGGTCGACCTTGTCGACGGCAATCGCCTTATCGGTGACCACCGCGACGTGGTCGCCGATGATCTCAACGAGACCCTCACCGACCACGAGGAACTCGTCGCGGCCGTCCTTGCGAATGAGAATCTCACCCGGGAGCATGCGCGTGAGCAGCGCCACGTGGGATGGATAGATCCCAATCTGCCCCTCGACCGCCGGCAGCGTGACCATCTGCACGTCGGCTGAATACGCAATCTCGATCGGCGTGATGACTTCGAGCTTCAATGTGCCCGACATGTTCTGTCGTCCTCCCGTGCGACGTAGGTGATGCTGCTCTTCAGTCACACCGGTGTGGGGAGCAGCCGGCTATGAGGGAGAACCATTCGTCAAATTGCGGCGCCGGCGAACGGGGCCAGATGTGGACTGGTCGCGGAGTCCGCCGCCGGCACCGCTACGACGATCGCGTGCCGCATCGCCCCGGCGTCCTGCAGAACCGAGATGAGCTGTGCGACCGTCGATGGCTTCTGGCCACTCGCGACCAGCCGTGCCTGATGGTGATCGTGTCGAGACACATCACGTATCACCACGCAAAAAGAGCGCACCCAGCAGACGATGGCCTCGGCGGTCGCGAGCGAGAGAAGGACCGACGATCACAGGCGTGGAGGAACCCGGATTGCGCCCGCACGCTACGACCACCGAGGCACCGAGGGAACCTGGAATGCGCACGAGCGCGATGGGGAGCAGGTGGTGTGCCATCCCTTGAATCGCCGCCAGCGCGCGCAAACGCGTGACAGTGGAAGGCTTGCGCGCGTCGCCTCACCGGGTGCTGTCACCCCGTCACGGGCACCGGTGAGCGGCGGCCGAACGGTGCGTGGCATGCGCGCATCCGATCACGGATCGACGCTTGCTACGTGCCGCCGCGTATCCATGGATCGAACCCGGCCGTTGTCCCACATCGCCGTCGCCGTTATCGGGTTCGGAATCGGGTGTCGTCACATGGCACCAGCGGCGACGGTGTCTTTCGAGGTGCGCTGAGCGCCTCACAATCCTGAGTCTCCGCCGACGACGTGCCGCGACGACTCGCGGCACGGGCCGCGTGCCATCCGAGGATCGCGGCTTGCACGATGAGACCGCGACCATGAAGGTGGCCTTCGCGGTGGTGATGCTGAGTCTTGCGTTGTCTGACATGGCGGCCGCGGCGCCATCGGACCTCCATGTGAAGGTCAGAGTGGACAAGCAGACCAACTTCTCGGCGCTGCGTACCTACGCGTGGACGCGCGGTTTTGCCAGCCTCGACCCGGACCTCGACACCTTCATCGTCGCGGCGATTGAACGCGAGTTCGCCGCTGTCGGTTTGATCAGACAGGAGACCGAGCCTGCTGACATCGTCGTCAGCTACGGGACCGTCCGTCGAAGCGACATCGATGTGAGCGCCAAGCGAGACCGGAGCTCCGGTATGTACCCGGAGTATGCGACGGGAACGTTCAACGTCTTGATCAGGGAAGCCTCCAGCCGCCGCGAAATCTTGCGTGCGCGCGCCGAAGTGCCGCTTGACGTCGACATTGCGCAGCTCGAGGAACACCTCGACGCGATCATCGTGCGGATATTCGCGCACTACCCGACGCGAGTGTCGGACGTACCGTGAGCCAGGCGTCGCGCGGAGACTCACGCGAAGGGGCGATTCGAGCCATGGCGACAAAGGCGAGCATTCTCGAGCAGATTGGCGAGCGAAGTCTGCTGCTTCCGGAACTTATTAATCAGGGTCTGGCGGCCACTGACCGGCTGAAGTACTACCTCATTCTGCTCCAGACGGCGTACGGCTATGCAGGCTCGCCGGGCGGACACGCTCCCGACCTGCGCACCGAGCGCGAGGCGGCCGGCATCGCCGACGAGGGGCTCGATGCCGTGGTCGGCAACAGCCGGATGCTCTCGCCCACCGTCGTACACATTCCAGGCGCCGCTGCCATTCTCGACCGGATTTTTGGCGACGTGCGACAGATGCTCGAACCCGTGGCAGCGGCCGCGGCGATGCACGGAGAGCTGACGGAACGGTCCGCGATCTACGCGCGGCGGCTGAACGAGCAGATCGCCCGTGCCCCGACGGCCACCGATGATCAGATCACGTCCAGCGTCATCGAGACGCTCACCAGGGTGACGAGCAACGGCCACGACACGATCAACCAGATCGTCATGGACCTCCACTGGGAGTTGAACCGGCTGCAGGCGATGGTGTGTGTCGAACTGCTTGAAGGCGCGCACATCTACAACCTGCGGGATGTCGATCGACAGCTTGTGCGTGCCTTCATGAGGGGGGTCCATGAGACCGCGCCGCTCAAGTTCGATCACCCCGGGCTCGAGACCACCGCCACCCGCGATGGCGATCACCTCGCGATCCAGAACGACCTCGGCGTCACCGACGCTCACGTTCTCGTCATCCACGTCAGGGATCTGAAGGCGACGATCATCTATACCGATGCGTACCGTACGCGGGCGCGCTTCATTCGGGAGCTGCTGGAGCCGCACCACATCGTCTGGCACGAGACGACCAACGGACACAGCTTCCAGATGTGCACCGGTTCCTACGAAGCGAAGGATCAGGAGGCGCTGGAGCACTTTCTCATCTTCGTCGGGTCACGTCTGGTCTTTCTGATCGACTGGAACCGCGCGCGGAAACGGTTGTCCCGCTTCGTGCGGAAATCCGACGCCATCGAGCTGTTGAAGTGGGCGGCCGCCAACAACGTCGGTCATGAAGCGTTCCTGAAAACCGGCGACATCAAGCTCATTCACACCGCGCTGGCGCGAACCACATCGACGCACGTCCATTACGGCGCGCGGCTCGACGAAATCCTGGGACGCGACGGGGCGAAGTGTTTCCTCATGTCCGTGTTGCAAATCGCCTCGACCGGCCTGAGCCGCCGCTCGTCGCCGCGCCTCATCGACGACGAAATCGAGGCGGAGCTGCTGATGTACCTGCAACGCTCGGATCGCACGCTGCTGGGTGCAATGGCCGAGCACGCGGTTGTCCTCGCGGGCATGACCGAACGCATTCACACGGTGATCGGGCAGCTGCGCGCGCATCAGGCGCCGGCGGAAACGGCGCGGACGGCGACGCTGATGCGCCACTGGCGGTCGGACGCCGACACGATTCTCGAGCGGGCACGACGAACCATCGACAACGTCGCGGACGGATGGCATCTCCGCCGTCTGCTCTCGGAGGGCGATCGGGCGGTCAAAGTTCTCGACGAGGCCGCGTTCACCCTCACGCTGGTACCCGATGGGATCGATCCGTCCATCGCCGCGCTGCTCGATGCGCTCGCGGATCTTGCCAGCCGTGCGGCACGTGAATACGTCCGCTGCCTCGAAGACGCGAGAGACTTGTCGCGAAGCACGGGCCGCGCCGAGCTGGAACGCTTTCTGGTGGCGGTCGATCGCCTTGCCATGATCGAGAGCAGCTGTGATGAAGCGGAGCGCGCAGTCCGGGAACGCATGTTCCGCGGCGATGCGACTGACTTCCGGCAGGTGTACGTCGTCGCGGAGCTGACGCGTCAACTAGACCGCGCCACCGATTCGCTGGTCCACTCAGGCCTGCTCGTGCGTGACTACGTGCTGAGCGTGTCGCCTGGGGGCTGAGCAAATTTCAAAGCCCAAATCCCAAAGTCCAAATCCCAATAAGAAGGCACGGAGACTAGGTACTGGGGGCTGGGGACTGGGCACTGGAGGCGAAGCCGCGGTGCGCAGGATCAACGCACCATCAGCTGCACGTCCCGTCACCACTCCGCGAACATGCGCGGCAGCGAACGTCACAACGGATATCCCGAGAACCGCGACGAGGATCGACACGACGATCGCGATCGGTCGCGTGCGACCACGCTCCATACCTGTAACCACCTTATCTGTGGACACCATTACGCCACGGCTCCAAGTCCGCGCCGATGAAGGGCGCAAGAACAGGACCAGCGTCGCGGAGGAGCGTTGCGTCCAAGGCGCGGAGTGAGGCACACGTCAACGTGGGAATGTCCGTTGGCGGAATACAGTGATGCCATCGCTGAATGCCGGGAGTGTCGGCCGCGATATCGCTGAACCATGCACCGCGTGTGCGGTATAGCGCTTGCGTCGGGCGGTACGCATGACGGGTCGTTTGATTGGTACAGGAGTGATCGCGTGTCTCGCCATTGCGGCGAGCGTTGATGGCGGCCAATCGCGCTACGAGGCGATCGATCGAAGCGATGTCTCCGGCGTGTCGGGATTGCGAATCATTAATATCCGCGACAACATGCTGAGGACCTGCTACGCCGTGTTCCTCGCCGATTCGACCGACTCCGCAGACGTCACCAGCCGCATCGAAATGACGGAGCTGCACAGGGCGGCGACGGCCCGAGACCAGCGCCTTGTCGATCTCCTCGGTGCGTTCGAACAGGATAAGAGCGTCTTCGCCGGCACGATGACGCCGAACCCGCTCAAGTACGACTGGCAGGCGAATACAGCGCAAGTCGATTTTGCGCTGTCGGCGCTGAACAACATGTTCGCGCGGCTCGAGCAGGATCTGCTGCGCGCTCCACGCACGTCCATGACTGTTGTCCCTCAGGCGTGTGTGCCGCCCGAGCGCGCACCGCGCTAAATGCCTCCGGCATACGGCGACGGAGTAATCGCGCGATCAGGCAATTGCCCCACTTGTTCGATATTGCGCCATGCCTTCACACTCGTGTGCAGCAAAACAAAAATGTCCGGTTTAAATGACATCAGAAGTCTCATAATGAACCGCCTTCGGAGCTCGTCTGACTCCGGCACCAGAGTCGTATGGTCAAGCGTCACCAGTGGCTGGTGCTCATCGTCTTCGCGACGGCATTTCATGGGAACGCCGTCGCATGGGCCGCGTCTGGCCAGCTGCGAGTGCTCGTGGTGCACGCGACGCGTCAGGACACGCAGCTCCCGCTCCAGACGGACCACGACCTCCCACGCATCCTGAACACTCGGCTGTCCCAAAGCGTTGATTACTACGCCGAGTACATCGACGCGCCACGAATTCCCACGCCTCAATTCGAACGGGCGTTCCGCGACTATCTTCGTGCGAAGTACAGGAATCAGCGGTTCGATCTCGTCATCGCGATGCAGGACGTCGCGTGGGACTTCGTGCGCAAGTATCGGAGCGTGCTGTTCCCCCGGACGCCAATTGTCTTCTCCTCGAGGAACCGCAACGTCGCTCGCCCGGTCAATTCAACGGGCGTGGTCTCCGAACTCAATTTGCGTGCAACGCTCGATTTCGCGCTGACGCTTCAGCCCGAGACCAAGGAAGTCTTCGTTGTGACCGGCGCGTCGAGCCGCGACAAGGTGTATGAAAACCTCGCGCGCGCGCAGCTTCGCGGATTCGAATCACGCGTCGCGCTGACCTATCTGGCAGGCCTTCCAAGGACAGAACTCGAGCGGCAGGTCGCAACCCTGCCGGAAGCGTCGATCGTCTACTACCTCTTGTTCTACCAGGACCGAACAGGCGAAAACCAGAATCCGATTGAGTTTCTCGCGCGTCTCACGGCGCTCGCAAACCAGCCGACCTACTCGTGGTCCGATTCCACCATCGACCACGGCGTGGTTGGAGGCCAACTGGAGGATCAATCGTCTCTCATTGAAGGGGTGGCCGGCGCGGCTGTCCGCGTGCTCAAGGGCGAGCGCGCCGACACCATTCCGGTCTCGATAATCGATGCGACCGTCGCGCAGGTCGACTGGCGTCAACTTCAACGCTGGCATATCAATGAGTCGCGTGTGCCGCCCGGAACGTCCGTCCTCTTCCGCCAGGGCCCTCCGAATGCAGACGACGTTCAGTTGGCTGTGTTATGGCCGGTCCCATTTGCCGTCGTGGTGATTGCTGCGATGGCGGTATGGACGCACAAGCGCCGAAAGACGCAGGGCGATGCCCACGGCAACCCGTTCGCGAAGATCCGACTCGAGGATCGCCTCCGCGATCTCGGGCGGCGGCTGCTCAAGGCACAGGAAGAGGAGCGCTCCCGCATTGCGCTGGAATTGCACGACGACGTCAGCCAGCAGGCCGTCGCGCTCGCGATCGACTTGCAGCGGATCACTGACGCCCCGCCGGGAACCGCTCAGAAGATCGTGCGCGACGCACAAACGCGGGTGAAGAGCCTGTTGAAGAGCGTGCATGACCTGTCTCATCGACTGCACCCAGCGAACCTGCGCCTCGTCGGCCTGCTGGGGGCCCTCGGTCAGCTGCAGCGCGACCTCTCCCGGCCCGGCATCGTGATCACGGTGTCCTCCGAGAACGTCGAGGCAATCCTGCCCGACGACATCGCGCTCTGCCTGTTCCGCATTGCGCAGGAAGCGATGCAGAACGCGATCAAGCACAGCGGCGCTCGCAATATCAGGGTTCAGCTGAAGGGCGGCAACGACGCGATCGCATTGACGGTCGTCGATGATGGCGCCGGCTTTGACGTCGATGCCGCCGCAGGCAAAGGCCTCGGGTTGATCAGCATGCACGAACGCGCGGAAAGCGTCGGCGGGATGCTCAAAGTGGTCTCTCGCAAAGGCGCCGGAACCCGCCTGCAGGTCACCGTGCCATTTCGTGCTCCCCTCCACGAGGCGAGCAGCATCGCGAGCTGATTACGCCGCGTGTTCGCCCGAGTCGTCCGGGGCGGACGGAAAATCAACCTGAATGCGTGTACGGCGTTCGGCGTCGCTCTCGAAGTGCAGAACTCCCTTCAGTCGCTGCACGAGACGCGCGACGGCCGCGAGCCCGAGGTCGGCCTCATGCGAGCGTGCTGTTGAAAACCGGGGATCCACCCGGACTCGAGATTCTGGCGCTGTGCTGGATCCGGTGACGATCAGGGTGACCGACGGCCGGGCCTGAGCACGCGCCGATGTTTCCAGGACGACTTCTCCCGAGGCCATTCCGCGCGCCGCCCTGATGACGACGTGCAACAGAATGCGTTCGAAATCCCATCGCCGCGCCCGAATTCGCGCCCATCCGAGAGCGCCCGGCTGCAGTCGCAGTGACACGCCCGGAGCGACCGCCCGCTTCAGCATTCCCTCGGACTCCACCACGAGTTGGCTGAGATCAATGGAATCCGTCGTCTCCGTCTCCGTCTGGCGCGGCGAGATCAACTGCTGCGCAAGGCGATCCATCCGATCCACGGCACGATGAAATTGCAGGAAATCGTCCTCGGCGCCCGGATGCCGCATGGCGTCTGCGCATCTGCTCATGACGGCCAGCAGGGTCAGGCAGTCGTGCGCGATTAACGCCACGTCATCGCGATCCGACGCCGCAACATCATGAAACCGCGAATCGTCAGGTCGCCGTGGGGTCGTCCCTGTCCACCCGATGAGTCGCGAGAGCGCAGTCCAGATTCGTCCGCTCACTCCCCGCGGATCCCAGCAGTCAGAAATCGACGTCGACGACGCAGATGGCGCACGGGGCGGAAATGCTAGAACCAACATGGCGGACTCGCTATTGATCGCGATCACGAATGCGAAGAATCTACTGAACCGCGACGTCTTCGCCCGGCGCCGCATGATTGGCGGCAACAGCCGGTGACGGTGGCGGCACCGGCTCGGGCACGCGGTTGTGGATAGGCTGAATCGATCTGAGGTAGGCGTAGACCGCCTTCAGGTCGTCGTCATTCATCGCGCCGACGTTGGGCCACGGCATCGGCGGCAGAATCGGCCGCGAGACACCCATGTGGCGTCCGGTCCGCACGGCCTTGACGAACATACCCTCGGTCCAGATGCCCAGTCCCGTGTTGTCGTCCGGCGTGAGGTTCGCCGCGAAACTCACGCCCCAGGGTCCGGAAAACGCGGTGCCGCTCGCCGCCATTGTCATCAGCCACGCCGCCGACGGTGCTGCCGCGCCGCCGGCGATCGGAAATGACTCTGGATGGCCCGACAGCATCCGCGCCATGTCGGGCTCCGGCCCCTTCGGTCCCATCTTGAGCGGCGTGTGGCAGTCATTGCAGCCGCCGATGGTGACGAGGTACCCGCCACGGGCGACACGGGCACCCGTTGCGCCCGCTTCACTATCTGCCGCGGGCTTCAGACATGAAGCCGCCCCGAGCATCAACGCGGCACCGAGAATAATGGCGATTGAAAATTGCTTCGACATGTCGTTTCTCCCATGTGGCGGTACAACCCTTCATTGGGAAACGCGACATTCCCTCGTAGAAACCGCAACGCGGTTGGTGGTTGGTGGTTCTCGTTCAGAACTGCGCGACGAGGCCGATCAGCAGGCGCCGCGGTGGCGCGAAGGCGTTGCCGGTGCCAAAGAACGGATTGAGCTGTTCATATGGCGCAAAGTACGGAGGGATTTGAATCTGTCGCAGGTCCAGGTACTTCTGTGCGTCGGTCTGCAGTCGCGTCTGATTGTTGAAGACGTTCAACAGGCGTGCTTCGAGCGATAGCCTGGCGCGTCCTTGAAGCGGCAGCCGATACGCCGCCATCAGATCGAGATTTGCCCACGCCGGATTGCGATGGCTGCCGGCCGGCTCGAGATAATTCAGCGCCACGCCTGCCCAGTCGCGGCCACGTGCCGCCCAGGGACTTCCGCTTTGAACGCGGAGGTAGGTCGATGCGGTGATGCGGCTGTTCGCCTGGTAGGCGGCAAATACCTTGAACACATGAGGACGATCTTCCCCGAGCGGACCAAATCGGTTTGGATCCTCGACGTTTGTCCCAGGCGCATCCTGAATGAAGGAGGACGTGTTGAACACCGCGACCGTCGAGTAATCGAGATCGAAGTTTCCTTCGAAGCGGCTCCAGGTGTAGCTCACATCCGTCGACAACCGATCCGCAAGCTGGCGGCGCACCGCCGCGGTGACGGCCCGATACGACCGTCGAGCATTGGCCGACCGGCACGACTCGAACGCAGCGCATGGAAGGTTCGCGGCCGCGTAGGGGCCGCTGATCGGCGTTGTGCCGTTCAGCCTCGTCGGCACGTCTTCGATGAAGTGGTGCGTTGTCCGCGATAGGAAAAACACGTCGAGACCGTATCGACGGCCAAGGGGCGTCGCATACCCGATGACGAACTCGTCGTTATAGGTCGGCTCGAGTGACGGATCGATCAGTTTTCCACTGGTGCTCGCGAGGGGCCCGCTCGAAAGTACGTTGCCCGACAAATCGAAAATCGTGTCGGTCTGGAAGATGCGGTTTGGCGCGAGGCTTCGGGCGGTGGATTTCTGATCCATCGTGTAATACCGCCCCCAGTTCGCATAGGCCTTGTCGCTCTTCGCCCGCCGGAGCTGGTAACTGAGCCCGAGGCGAGGCTGGACTTCGTCGCCGAAACCAAAGCGGAGAAATGTGCAACGGTCGCCGTGCGATTCAAATGGTGCGGCGCCGCCTTTCAGGCGGACCGTCACAGGACATCCGCTGCTGCCTTTGAGCACCTCTGAAAACTCATCGCGGTTCAGGAGCAGCCCGGCATTGACGAACAGTCGCGTCCCAAGGCTGATGTCGTCCTGCACGAACAGCGAAGCGGTGCGACCCTGACCAAGCTGCGGAGCTTGCGCGGTGTAATAGCGAGCTCGCAAAACGGGCACACCGTTCTGGTTCTGGTTCGCAATCGCGCCCCAACCGTTCGCAACGCGGTTGAACTCCTCTTCCGTGAACTCGTAGCCTGCCCCCGCCTTCGCGGCGTGGCTCGTGGGACCGACGTCGAAGAATTTGTTCACCGTGCCGCGGACTTCATGACGACGGTAGTTCTGCGTGTTGCTGAAGGGTGCGCCGCCGACCAATAAGTTTGCTTGAGCGGGATCGGCGTATTGCCCCATCGTCGTCAGCTTGGACGGGTCAAACGTCGGAAGTAGCCCGAGTTGTGTGACGGGTTCGTCCTCATTGACCTCGTTGAAGTACAGGTATCTGACGTTCAGCACCGTAGTGGGCGTCATGAAGTTCGCCCATTCGGCCGTGCCGATACGGCTGGTGTTATCGGACGAGGAACCGCCACCAGGTTGGTAATCCGAATTGAGGCCGATGTTCTTCTGGTGATCCAGCCGGGGACGAAAGCTGACAGTGAGCTGGTGTGCGGCGGAAGGGACGGCCGTCAACTTTCCATAGAATTCGGAACCTTTCCGCACCTCGTTAGGAAGCGGCGTGCCGACTTTGTTGACGCGTGCCCATTTGGCCTGCCGTCCATATCGCGCGGATCCATAGAAGAACACACGGTCTCTGACGATAGGACCGCCTAACCCCATCGCTGGAATCACATCGCTCGTCAACGCAGGATCACGAAACGCGCCGGGCCTGACGCCGCGCCCACGTAAATCGTCTGGCAACTGGTACCCGCTCACGAACGATTCCGGCAGCCAGTCGAAACGTGCAATGCCGGCGAATTGATTCGATCCGCTGCGGCTCACGGCATTGGTCACCACGCCGCCGGCGCGGCCAAACTCGGCGCTCACTGCCGCGCGTTTCACGTTCACCTCTGCGATGTCGAGCTGGTTCACTTCGGTCGTGAGGTAGCCGTACGCAGGGTTGGTGATATTTGCGCCGTCTATGAGATAGGTGTTGTCCTGTCGTGTCCCGCCCGCCGCCTGCCCGACCGCTGACCGATTCTCCGCGACGCCGGGAATCAACTGGAACATGCCGCGGTAGGTCCGCTCGACGGGCAAAGACCCGAGTGCGTCCGCTTTGAAGTTGAAACTGACCTCCGTCGATTTCACGTCCACGACAGGCGTCGCCGCGGTGACGGTAACCTGTTCGTTCACGCCAAGGCCGGACACGAAGTCCACCTGCGTGTCCTTACCCACCTCGACGACGGCGCGTCGCGGCGGGCTTCCGGCAGCGCCGCTCTCGATTGTTACGTCGTACTGCCCGGCAGGGAGATATTCAAACCTGAAGGTCCCGTTGGCGCCGGTGACCGCGGTGCGACCGGCAGGAAGATTTGGTCCAGCGGCTTTTACCAGTGCTCCGGAAACCGGCTGTCCATCCTGATCGAACACCGTTCCCGAAATGGTGCCCGTGTCGGCTGCCCATGCGAACGCAGGGACAGCGGCGACAAGGGCGACCAACAAGGCCCGCCTTAATCGGTTCCATACAGCCATCTGCCGGATGGACCGGATCGTAGCACGTGGGCTTGAACGCTATCGCTTTCCCAGGAACGTAAAGCCGGCTGCCGCGCCTGATGGCGTCGCCATCGGTGTTACGAGCAGACGACGTCCATGGCCGATTGAGACGGTCCGTCCCGCAACGATGCCAAGGGCGGCGCCGAACGTCACGTCGCTCAAATAGTGACGCTTCATCTGTACTCGCGATGCCGCGACGTAGGACGCGACCGCATAGGCGGGAATTCCTACCTTCCATCCGAATTCCTGCTGCAACACGGTTGCCGAGGCAAAGGACACTGCCGTGTGTCCGGATGGGAACGAGAAGCCGCCGCCCTCCGGACGCGACCGACGGGACGTCTCCTTCAGCGCGAGCGTGAGGCCCTGTGCGATCAGCTGCGCACGCACCAGCGCCGCGCCGACACGGGCAGCGCACGGCTTGTGAAGGGCGCGCCCGATGGCGTAGCTCGCAAATGCGGCGCCCATCTGCAGGGGTGCACCCCCCAGAACGGCGCCGGATTTGAAGGTCGACCGCAGTTCGGTCTCACCCGAGAAGGAGCGACTCGTCCTCTTATCCGCCGCGTGAGCACCAAACGCGGCGACCGCCCCAATCGACGCGATTTCGAGCGAACCGCGCGATGGCAGTCGCCGTAGGTCGCTGACCGTTCCGCTAAACAGGCTTCCCGTGCTTGGCGGAATCCCGCACGGCGACGGTTCGAGACTCTTGACCTGCGCCAGCGCCGGTATCGCGCTGCCCACCGTCGCGACCACCACCGTCGCGCACGTGCACAACATCCTGACCATTGAGCTGCTCGTCATCGCTGTCCTTCCGGCATTCGCTCGAAGCCCACCAGACGCCACTGTCCCCCGCGGAGGCGGAAATACGCATCCACAGGCTTCTCCCATGACTCGAACTCTGAATTGATCGCGCTCAGCTGAACCTTAATAAAGACGCCATCCTGCGCTGGAAGGTTTGCTGGGGCAGTCAGCGATGTTGTCCAACCCGACGTTTCGCCGACTCTTGTCGTCTCGCCTGTCGCATTGTCGAAGGTCCACCAGGCCGCGCGGTACGACCGAGGCGCACGCGCGACATCCGCCGCAACCGCGGCATTTGTGAAAGTCAGAGTGCCGTCGGCAAGCTGCGGATCCACGATCGGGTTCACGGCGGTGAGATACGCGCGAGCGATGGCGTCGCGCCGTTCGGCCAGCGCACGGACCAGAAAGTCCTCGGCATCGGCGTCGCCGAATTCACCGGCGCGAACCGCCGCACGCAGCAGCGGCGTGCCGAGCGCCGTCAACTTCCGGGCGGCCCAGAACTTGTCGTCCAGACGAGCGTTCGCGAACGCCTGATTGCGGACGCGGGGCTTCCAGGCTTCGGGATCGAAGTCGGTGTTGTCCGCGAGCAGGCGACCGATCGCCGGCGACTCGTAATACGGATCCGTGTGCCACTTCGCGAAGGAAAAGCCGAACCCCACGAGCTGCTTGGCGACGCCCGCGGGCTCCACCAGGTATTCCTCGCCGGCCCAGTAATCGGCGGGGCCCACGCCGCCGCTTCCGAGCGCCGAGCCGAAGTCAATCAGGTTGTGGCGCACGTGCGAGCGGCCGTTCTCAGTCACCAGCGTATCGAGCGAATTGATCGACTTCGCGTCGACGTGATTCAGCCATGCGGCAAATACGCCGTATCCGCGAAGCTCGCGCCGGTTCTCGTGCGCCACGATGTCGTTCGGGTCGTCAGACCGTGTGCCGTAGAACCGGACGCGGCCGACCGGTTTGCCAGGCAGCGCCCGGCTGGCGACGACACGATAGCTGCCGTCGGGTTCCTGGTTCGCGCGTTTGAGCAGGTCGCCCATGTCGTTCGCGCGCATCGCGCGCCGCTTGCCGCCATACGGCGTGAACGTCGCGCCCTCTCCCACGAGGAGCTGCTCTGCGCGCAGGGAGGCAATGTGGTTTTCGGGAACGTTGTAGCCGAGCGCCCACATCAACTTCGTCACGGCCACTTCGGTGCCCGTCGACATCGCGCGGAACTCTGGCGGATCGAACTTCAAGAACCACCGCTCGCCGTTCACGTCCTTGACGGTGAATCCGGGCATTATCCCGTCGCTCTTCGACGACGTAATCGTCCACCGACCCGCCGCCGGGCCGGCGTTCGTGTTCGGCCCTCTCTCGATGTCGTCAGGTGTCAGCCGCCTGTGGCCCGCCCGATTGGTGAACCAGCTCGAATCGGGCACCTCGTCGATCGAATTGAGATTCCGAGCCCGGCCCGCCGCCTCGACAGCTGTGCGCCGCATCGCATTCGAGGCGATGTCGACGAAGAGACTCGTCTCCATCGGCTTCACCGCGGAGGCGTCCTGCGTGTCGTGCTCGACCCAGATCGGATCGTCGTCGAAGAACTTTGACGTTGTC
>DASTZI010000477.1:0-7669 GCA_035764385.1 Vicinamibacterales bacterium | reverse complement strand
GTGGACGACGAGCCGACGCCAGCGCTTTTCCACGCCGTCGAACTGGAGCCCGGGAGTGAACATGCGGCCGAGCGCCAAGATCGAATCGCGATCTCCCCTTGGTGTTTACGGTTCGAGCGATGAGATGTAGGCGGCGAGAGCGATGGAGTCGTCTTCGGTGAGCTTCTGCACCGACGGTTTCATCAGCGCCGCGTTCGCGCCGCTGCGCGCACCCTGCTGGAAGTCGTAAATCGCGCGGGCGATATAGCCCGGCGAGCGGCCTGCGATCGACGGCACGATGACGTTCTTGATCGTCATCCCTCGCAGGTCGGCACCGTGGCACGTCCCGCATTTCGCCGACATGACGAGCGTCTCGCCCTTCTTCACGCTCCCGACTGGCGCATACGCGACGAATCCGGAGCGCGGATTGCGGAGGATGTTCGTCTGATATGCGTCCTCCGGCATTTCGACAATCCGATTGCCGAGCGGAATCGTCTCGTTTCCCTCTTCCTTGAGAAAGAGTCCGTTCACCGTCGCGGTGAACTTCGGAATCGACTCCGATTCGACGACACGAACCCACTTTGTGTACTTGACCGATGAGAAGTAGTCGGCCGCGGCCTGCGCCTCGGCGTCGCTCAAATTCCGTGCGATCGCCTGCATCTCGTACCCGTTCGCTTTGTTCGGATCGGCGGTGTGGCGCTTGCCGGACTTGAAGTCGCCGAGCTGCTGCAGGATGTAGTCGCGTGGCAGACCCGACACGCTCCCGTTCTGCATCAGGCCTTTGCCGTTCGGCAGGTGACAGATGCCGCAGGCGCGGACCCCGTTGGCTTCCTTGCCGTGCGCGACGATGTCGGGCATCGGCGGATGATCAGTCGGAAACCAGTCCGCGGGGTTGTAGCGCGCATTGATCTGGGCGACGGTGAAGGTGCGATCGCTGCCCGCGAGCGTGCGTGGCGTGTTGTTCGGATCCGTTGGCAGGCCACCGGGTCGATCGCAGGGATCGGCACGTTCACCCTGGCACTTCATGGTGTAGTCACCGGGCGTTGCCGGATACGCGATGTATCCATACGCCCAGAGCGGGATCGTCGTCATCTGCGCGTGCCCAACGACAGCGCCGCCGCACAGTGCGAGGACGAACAGTCCAGCGAGTCGCATTCTCATGGTCGGCAGTCTAGCGTACGATTTTACCGGCTACGGGCTACGGGCTACCGGGTACCGGCTACCGGCTACCGGAAGACCGTAGTCGGCAGCCGGAAGCCTTGAGCAGGACGAATGATCGACGACCAGGACATCTACGCAATCATCGGGGAACAGGGCTTCACGCGCCTCATCGCTGCGTTCTATCGACAAGTGCCGGGCGACGACATTCTCGGCGCCATGTATCCGCCGCATGATCTCGCCGGCGCCGAGCAGCGGTTGCGCGACTTCCTCATCGGCCGGTTCGGCGGACCGCAGCGATACATCGAGCGGCGCGGTCATCCCCGTCTCCGGATGCGCCATATGCCGTTTGCGGTGAACGCCTCCGCCCGCGAGCGATGGCTGCAGCTGATGACGAACGCGCTCGACGAGGTCAAGCTGCCCGCGGACGTTGACGCCTTTCTGCGTGAATTCTTCGACGGCGTTTCCGCTATGCTCGTGAACCGGCCTGGGTAGTGGTCGACAAGGAGCGTTCACGCTTCCGTGTTCTGGGTTCTCCGTTCGTGTTCACCTTCATGTTCGGTTCTTTGTTCCGGTTCATGTTCGGTCCGTTCGTCGATGAACACTAGTGATGGAGTCGATGTGTGAAACACGATCTCGCTGATTCCGCCCAGCGCGTCGCGCTCGCTGCCCGTCTGCGGCGGCTCGCGCCCGACAGCCCTCGCCAGTGGGGACGAATGACACCGCATCAGGCCGTCTGTCACCTCAGCGATGCGTTCCGCGCGATCATGGGCGACAAATCCGCGTCGTCAATCGCGACACCGTTCTCGCGGACGGTGATCAAGTGGATCGCTCTGAACGCCCCTATGAAATGGCCGA
Organism: Vicinamibacterales bacterium; assembly: GCA_035764385.1. Taxonomy (GTDB): domain Bacteria; phylum Acidobacteriota; class Vicinamibacteria; order Vicinamibacterales; family UBA2999; genus Gp6-AA40. Next base: position 5,674 of record DASTZI010000477.1, on the reverse strand, counting down.
CCGGCGTCAAGACAATGCCGGAGGTCGATCAGGAAATCGGTGGCACCAAACCTGTCGAGTTCGCGCGCGACCGCCACGACTTGGAAGCGCTGATGGAGCAGTTCGCGGTGAAACAGGGACGCGAGCTGCAGCCACACCCGATGTTCGGTCGGATGACGACCGAACAGTGGCAGCGATGGGGTTGGCTGCACATGGATCACCACTTACGGCAATTTGGGGTATAAGCACTCGGAACGTTCGAACGACTGGAAACTGCCATGAGCGATGACGCGCTGCGGGAACAACTCGTTCGTATTCTCGACTGGGAAGAAGCCCACGTCGGCTTCGACAAGGCGGTCGCGGATCTGCCGCCCGACAAGCGCGGCGCCCGCGCGCCTGGATTCGAACACAGCGTGTGGCAACTGCTCGAGCACATGCGCATCGCGCAGGAAGATATCCTCGACTTCTGCGTGAATCCGAAATACGTGCATACGATGAAATGGCCGGACGACTACTGGCCGAAAGACCCCGCGCCGCCCAACAGCCACGCGTGGGACGAGTCGGTGGCCTCGTTCAAACGTGAGCGCGAGCAGTTCAAGAAGCTTGCGCGCGAAACGAAAGATCTCTACGCGCTGGTGCCGACCGGCAAGGGCCACCAGACCTACCTCCGTGGCATTCTCCTGCTCGCCGATCACAATGGCTATCACCTCGGCCAGATTGTGGCCGTGCGCCGCGCGGTGGGAGCCTGGTCGTGACATACCTGATGCGCGGCCGATCATCCGAAGAGTGGATCGCGCAGTACGCCACGAGCCATCAACATCCGGCCAACCGTTTCTGCCACACACTCGGCATCCCACTCATCGTCGTGTCGATCGGGTGGTTCGCGATCGCGTGGATCACGTCGTGGCCGCTGCTGCTTCCCGCGACGGTGTTTCTGGCCGGATGGGGACTGCAGTTCATCGGCCACGCGTTCGAAGGGAAGCGGCCGGAGTTCTTCCACGACTGGCGATTTCTGTTTGTCGGCTTGCGCTGGTGGATCGCGAAAGTCCGCGGGCGAGCCTGAACGACCCGACGCTCCGAACGATCCGAACGACCTAAGATAGCCGTCGCTCGATCCGGCGATCGGGCACGAACCACAGCAGAACGACCGCGACATAGAGCGCGTAGGCGATCCATCGATTCGTGAACGCGAGCGGGATCGCCGCCGCGTACATGGCCAGCGACGCCCACCCCTTCACGTCGCTGCCGATGGCTTCCTTCAAGCGCGAACGCGGACCCTGTGCGACGATGATCGTTCTCTCGAGAATGGTGTAGGCGATCGCCGCCATGAGCAGCACGCCGCCGTACACGGCGGTCGGCAGCGGCGCAAAGTTATTGCGTCCCATCCATCCGGTCGCAAACGGAATCAGCGACAGCCAGAAGAGCAGATGCAGGTTCGCCCAGAGAATGCCGCCGGTCATGCGATCGGCTGCATGAATCAGATGGTGATGATTGTTCCAGTAGATGCCGACCACGACGAAGCTGAGGATGTAGGTAATGAAGACCGGCACAATCGGCTGCAGCGCCTCCCAGTCGGCCCCCTCAGGGACACGCAGCTCCAACACCATGATCGTGATCAGGATGGCGATGACGCCGTCGCTGAAAGCCTCGAGGCGCGTCTTGTTCAAGACAGCGGAATAGCGGCGCCTGACGCAAAGCCGCGGAGCTGTTGCTGGATGACGCGAATGTTCCCGGGGCCCATGCGCAGCAGCTGCTTCTGCGCGCCGTTCAGCGCGTCGAGGCGGGGATCGGCGTACTCATAGCCGATGCCTTCACCGCTCTGTTCGACACGGACGTCGCCGTCGACTGCGGGAACCTCCAGCAGCCCGCCGATGGCGCGCTCCACCGCGCGGTCGATCGATTCCTGATTGCCGAGCTCGTCATACGCCATCTGCAGCAGCGGTTTGAACGATCGATACAGCCGTCCGGCGCCTGCAGCATCGACCGACGCCGCGGCCTGAGCGATCGGTGTAAAGCGATCGTAGTTGCGCGGATCGATGACGACGTTGGCGCCGCGCGTCATGACGCGGAATTGCCCGGCGGGCTTGAGGACACGGAGATGCCGCGACGGGTTCATACCGTGCGAGATGTTGTCGACGACCAGCGTGAAGTTACGGACCAGACCCTTGGTGGCGAGCCATGCTGAAACAAGCCGGTTCGAGGACAGCAGCCCGATGCGCTGCCGAACGAGCGCGTCGCTGTCGTCGAGCGGAGGCAGGTCGATCCGCTCCACATCCTCGACGGTTGTCGGCAGAGTCGGTGCGGGGGCCGCAGCCTGCCGTGGTGCTGTCGCCGGTGCCGTGCGGCGACCAAAGGTCAGATACCCGATCACGCCCAGCGCGATCAGCGCGACGACGATCACCGCAGCGAACAGCGCGTTGCGCGAACCGCCTGGATCGCCGCCTCCTCCCGAAAATGATCGATCGCCATCGGGCGATTGAAATTCGTACTCCTCGATCTCGGGCATGCGGCGGATGTTACCCCCATTTGGGTCTCCGAGGCTGTCACGCTTTGAATGCCGAGGTTGTCGCGCTCGCGGCATGCGCCTTGATCGCTGGTCCCCCATCCAGGAGGTCTTATGGCTGATCAGTTAAAGGGGAAGCGTGTTGCTGCGCTCGCGACGCACGGCTTCGAGCAGGACGAGCTGCTGCAGCCCCGCAAAGCGCTCATTGATGTCGGCGCCGCCGTCGACGTCGTCTCGCCCGAGTCCGGGAAGATTCGCGGATGGAAACACAAGGAGTGGGGCGACGAAGTAAAGGTCGATCGCACGCTGCAAGAGGCGCGTGCCGAGGATTACGACGCGCTGCTGCTTCCGGGCGGTGTCATGAATCCGGATCGGCTACGTATGGATCCGCGAGCGGTTCAGTTCGTAAAACGGTTCTTTGATGACGGGAAACCGATTGCGGTCATTTGCCATGGCCCGTGGACCCTCGTCGAAGCTGACGTGGTTCGTGGCGTGACGATGACGTCGTGGCCGTCGGTGAAGATGGATCTGAAAAATGCGGGAGCCAATTGGGTGGACCGGGAGGTCGTCGTCGACCGCGGCATCGTCTCGTCGCGAAAGCCGGACGACATACCGGCGTTCAACCGGAAGATGATCGAGGAATTTGCAGAAGGCGTGCACGGGGGAGCCGGCCGGAGGGCGATGGCAGGTACGCAGCATCGATAACGCGTTCGACCACCTGCACGGCTGACCTCCAGCGCGGCGCGATAATTGGAGGAGAGGCCGTTATGCAGATGGATCTCACAACGGAAGAGGCGGCCACGTTGAAGGGCCTGCTGCGCGATTGCATCCTCGACCTGAAGCGGGAAATGGCGCGGACGGAGGATCGTAAATTCCGTCACGAGCTCGTTCAGCGTGAAGAGCTGTGCGAGCGGCTGATCGGTCGGCTCGACGGCGGCGCGTCCCGGCCCTCGTCCGCCCCTGCGTTGTAGGAGGATCGGGATGATCAGAAAGCTGAAGTCAGGCGAGTACCGGCTCTATTCGCGCAAGAAGGATTCAAAGACCGGGCGGCGTCGTAACCTCGGAACGTTCAGCAGTCGAGCGGCCGCCGAGAAGCACGAGCGCGCGGTGCAATATTTCAAGAGACATTAGGAAATCCCGAAGCCCAAATTCCAAATCCCAATCGGCGATACGAGATACCGCGTCGGGATTTGCCGACTTACAACCGGCCAACAAATCCGCTGATGACGGGCACACGGCGGCCGGCGGCGGCTGCCGCCGCGTCGGCTGCCAGTTCGGGCTCGAGATCTCCAAACGTCCGCAGGAGGTCGCCTTCCATGGCGGCAACGGGCACGCCGTTCCGGTAGACGATGCGGTTCGCGGCGGAGGCGCGGATCCGTTCTTCACCCGCAATGATGCCCGTGAGGTTCAGCGGATCGGCGGCGCTGATCGTGATCAGACGATCGTCGTGCGCCGAGCGGCGGACTTCGCGCAGCCGCTCCACCGCGTCGGGCAGCGCGAACTGCTCGCCTGACATGCCCGTGACGAACCGTCCTCCGCGAATCTCTCCGCGCGCTTCAAGCCTGCGGTACACGCGCGCCAACTCGCGCCACGGGACGTCGAGCGCCTCTCTCGTGAGCAACCGGCGGAATATCACGCCGTAACGCCGCAGCAGGGTCCATGCGAGCGTTTCGACAGCCATCTCTCGTTCGGATCGTTCGGTTGGTTTGCGGACAAGGAACCAGCGGCCTGATGCGCTTGCCCGGTTGAGTCGCGAGGTGCCGCGATTCGGCACCGTCCCGACAATCGCACGAAGGCCCTCGAAGCCGTCCGAGCTGATTGCGCCGCAGGCCACGAGCTCGGCAATCGCGCCGCGGAGTTCCTCGTCCGTCAGGTTGCAGGCCGACGCCATCTCATTGGCGAACGAAGCGCCGTGCGTCTCAAGGTGCGTGAAAAGGCGGCGCGTAAAGCGCCGCCCTACATCGTCGACATCGGATTGCGCTTCTGAAGTGTAGGGCGGGGCTTGACGCCCCGCCAAAGCCAACCACGTGTCGGTATGTTCGCGGAGGAACAAGGCGATAGGTGTCGCGCCGACAACCTGCGTGGGGCCGCTCGACAACCGCGCCCACGCGACCGCTCCGGTAAGACAGAGCAGGTCGAGCATCGACGCGTCGTACTGATCAACGCGGGCTGAGAGAACGTCGCGCTCCCACGCGCGCGCGGGTGCTTCGACGCCGTCAAGCTGGGCGATCACCTCGCGAAGACCATCGACGCCACGCAGGCGCGACGAAGGTTCGACGTGCTGCCACGCGAACAGGAACCGCATGAAGTCGGCGGCGCTCACCGGCGCAACTTCGGCGCGCAGCCGATTCAGCGTGTAGCGATGAATGCGCGCGAGCAGACGACGGTCGCACCACTCCAGGGGCCGGGACTCGGGATTTCCATCTACGCTCTCCGAGCTCCGGTGGACAGGCGGGATTCGGGATTCGAAGCGCCCGCGCAGCACCGCGCCTTCCGATTCGAGCGTGAGCAGCGCTGCGTTCGCGTCGGTCTCGGTGATTGCCAGTGACGCGCCCAGGTCCGATGCCGTTGTCGGTCCAACGATCGACAGCCGCCCGCGCAGGAGCTCGACGATGGCATTCTCGCGCGTCCATGTACGCGCGGCGCGAGCCGGCGGCGCCGCGATGGGCGGACTCAGCATGACGTCCGGGTGGACCGTCAGCAATTCCGGGAGCCTTTCGGCGGCGACCAGAATCGCGCCGGGATTCGGGATTCGGGGTTCGGGATTCGAAGAACGCAGAGCGGCCCATGTCGCCCGTTTCTCGTCGATCAATTCGCTTGTGGAAATCGGAATTTCGACCGAAGCAAGAAATCCCGCGGTGAGCAAGGCATCGTGCAGTTCGTCGGCATCGCGCGGATCCGGGCGGACCTCGTCGCGCACGCGCGCGATGGCATTCGCGTCGAGGATCCCCATCTCGCTTCCGGCCTGATCGGGCGCCATCCGCGTTTGGACGGCCTGCGTCCTCCGCTCTTCCAACGGCGCGTCGTCGAGAAACGCGTACGGCTTTGCGTTGAGAATTTCGTGGGCGAACGCCGATGGCTCCGGCGTATCGCGCGCGACGAGATGAAGCTCGCCGCCGTGGATGCGCGTAAGTACACGCGTGAGACCCTCGAAATCCATCGCCTCTTCGAGGCAGTCGCGCACCGTCTGGC